>NZ_JBHNZK010000012.1:0-169859 GCF_042464845.1 Pedobacter sp. BG31 | reverse complement strand
ACCAGAGCCGATGGTACTGCGGTAACACGTGGGAGAGTAGGTCGGTGCCAGATCTTAAAGAGAAGCCCTTCAGCAGTAATGTTGAAGGGCTTTCTTGTTTTAAGAGCAGAGGGCATAGGGCACAGCGCATAGCGGTTTCCCGCAGATTACGGTGATCTCCGCAGAAAGCATTCCATCATCCGTTTTAGATTCTTCCATTATAAGGGTGTTTTATCCGCAAAGGGCAGAGCGCACAGCGGTTTCCCGGCATTAAGGGCTTAGGGCGCTAAGCTTTGTTCCCCGCAGATTACACTGATCTCCGCAGAGACCATTCCATCATCCGTTTTACATCTTCCGTCTTTTATGTTATGTCCTGGCTAAAATAGCCCTGATGGGAGCGGCATCCCTTTTGGCTAAGAAAAATTGTTTAAAAAATTAGGTTTCCAAAAGGATATAGCGTACAGCAGGACGGGACCTATCCCAAATGCTCGGGACACTGCGCTCCAAGACCCAGAGGTATTTAAACCATTAAGAAGTTGAGAAAAGTTAAGGTTGTGCTCCCGCAGAAAACGCTGATCTACGCAGAGACCATTCCATCATTCGTTTTACATCTTCAATCTTTCCCATCAAAAAGCGGCGGGACGGTACCTGACCCAAAAGCACAGAAACTGCGCTCCAAAATAGATCAAATACGCTTGTTAAAAGATGTGAAAACTTTCATCCTGAAAGTAATAAAACCGTATTATTGTAGTAATACGTACATATGATGATGATGAATGTAAACCTTAAGAAATTAACTTTTCTCGCTATTATTTTGAGCTTAAATTTTAATGTTTTTGCACAAAGTAAGAATGTACAACTCCCCGCAAATTGGTTTAACCTCGATTTATTGGAAAATGGATATTTCGGTATCAGTACAGAGAAGGCTTATCGCGAACTTTTAAAAGATAAAAAACCTAAGCAAAATATTGTGGTAGCCGTAATCGATGGTGGTGTAGATACTGCTCATCCTGATCTAAAAGGTGTTTTATGGACAAATAAAAAAGAGATTCCTGGAAATGGAATAGATGATGATGGCAATGGTTATATTGATGATATTCATGGCTGGAATTTTATTGGCTCTAAAAAGGGCAACCTGGAGTTCGATAATTTGGAACTCGTTCGTTTGTTAAGAATTTATACGCCGAAATATCAGTCGACAACCAATTTAACACCATTAGACAGCTCACAAAAGGAAGAATTTAAACTGTATAAAAAAATGGTGGGCGATTTTGGCAAAAAATATGAAGATGCCAGTAATACCTTTTCAGTATTGATTGCCATTAACAAAGTTTTGGATACGGTAGCTAAAATCAGTAAAAAGGAAATCCCAACAATGGATGATGTGGATCGCTACAAAGCTGATGATGAAACTGAAGAGCAGGTAAAAACAATTATCAGGAAAGGTGCAAGGGAAGATGGAAGTTTCGAGAAATTTTATAAGAGTATTAAAGAGGGGTATAAGCAATACGACGCGATGTTGAAGTATAACTTAAATCCTAAATATGACATGCGCGCAGAACTGGTTGGCGATGACTACAGCAATGCTTACCAAAAGAATTATGGAAATAGCGATGTTAAAGGTCCGGATGCTTTTCATGGTACGCATGTTTCAGGAATTATTGGCGCCGATCGTACTAATTCGATAGGTATCATGGGGGTAGCCAATCATGTCAGTATCATGGCCATCAGGGTAGTACCTACAGGCGACGAACGTGATAAAGATGTAGCCAACGGCATCAGATATGCCGTAGATAATGGTGCGAAGGTAATTAACATGAGTTTTGGGAAAAGTTATAAGTGGGATAAAAAAGCGGTAGATTCTGCGGTAAAATATGCTGAACTTAAAGGGGTATTGCTAGTGCATGCAGCCGGAAATGATAATCAGAATAATGATCTGGAAGAAAATTTTCCCAATAAATTTTTTGACAGTAAAGAGGCAGACGCCTATAAAGAAGCCAATAAAAAGCCGGGCAAGCCAGATTTTACGCCACCGAAACCTATGGCACAAAATAATGGAATGGGTATGAGGCCACCTTATAACCGATCTACATTCGTAAAACCTATACCAATAGACTCTGCAAAGTTTAATCTTCCTCATGCCAATAATTGGATTGAAGTAGGTGCCAGTGCCTATAAAGATGATGATAATCTGAAAGCCAGTTTCTCCAATTATGGTAAATATACTGTAGATGTGTTTGCTCCCGGATTTTTAATTAAGTCAACGATTCCTGATAATAAATATGAAGAGGCTGACGGAACGAGCATGGCTTCGCCTGTGGTGGCGGGTTTGGCGGCACTGATCTTAAGTTATTATCCCGATTTAAAGCCGGCACAGGTAAGGGAAATTATTATGAAATCGGTTTCTAAAGTGGCCCATAAGGTGAAGTATAAAAATGAAAGAGGCGAAAACACCCGTGTACCTTTTAGTGAAATTTGTGTGAGTGGTGGGATTGTTAATGCCTATAACGCGCTGAAATTGGCAGAGACGTATAAATAAGACAGGTTTTTAGTTTGTGAAGCGCAGGGGCATTGCAGCTATTTAGGCTTGTTCCCGTGCTCCGCTGTATCCCTTCGCTGCGCGTTCGGGGATGTCGCTTCGCCCGGGGCTAAACACGCTGGTTGCTGCCCAAAAATGAAATGACAATACCCTTAAAATCTAAGAATTCAGGGTTTTAATAAATTCCTGGAAAGTGCCAAATGGGTATTTTTTTGCTTTCATCCATGAAATAAGCGCTTCCATGCGCTTAATCATTTTCACACCCGTATTCTTCCTCACGTAACCAGGGAAACCAAAGCGTTCAAAATCACGTAAGTCGGTAAATTCCCATGGATGAAAGTAAATATTCAGGTATTTATCTTTTTTATAGGTCCAGGTGGCTAAGGTTTTGTAAATACTTAAGGGCAGGTTATGGAAAGAAAGCCAGAATAGCGGGAAACGAATCACCGGACTAACGGAAGCAGGAATCTGCAGAACGTTATCTTTGATAAAATGTGTTCGCGAAATATTGAAGTTATTGTAGCGTCCGGGCAAATAAGTTGGATTAATAGAAGTATTGTAGGTATATCCGGCCTTTTCAATCTCCTTTTCATCAACTGGCATCATTCTCGCCATGCGATAACCTGTAATTTCTTTGCCCGAAAGTTCTTCTAGTTTTAATTTTGATTGAAGCAGATGTTCTGGCTTAAAGTTAGAATGATAATACCCGTGCGAAGCGAGTTCGTGTCCGGTTTCGGTAATCCTTTTAATCAGATCGGGAATATTTTCTGCAAAGGTAACGGTGCAGAAAAAGGTAGCCTTCACCCTGTATTTATCCAAAATATCTAAAATGGCAATGGTACCTGCCCTCGAAATGGCAATCTGATCTTCAAAAGAAATATCTTTTCCATACTCGAAAGGCATATCAAATTCTTCGATATCAAAACTTAACAGTACCATTTATTTTTGTTGAATATTGGTTGAACGGATAATGTAATTAGGGCGGTTTTTAGTTTGCATAAACATTTTGCCTACGTAAATGCCTATAATACCTAAGATGATGAGCTGTAGACCTCCAAAAAAAACAATCGTCATAATTACGGATGCCCAGCCAGAAACTTCTACATGGTTTACAAAGGCGTAGATAATGTAAGGCACATAAAGCACAGAGGCAAAAGACAGGATAAAACCCAGGTAAACTGCGGTGTAGAGCGGCTTGATGCTAAAAGAAGTAACGCCGTGCAAGGCTAACCTAAGCATTTTTTTGAGGGTGTATTTACTTTTACCTGAAAAACGTGCCGCCGGATTATATTTAATAGCATATTGGTTAAAACCCAGCCATTTTACAAGACCTCGAAGAAATGGCTCATTTTCATGAAAATTACGGAAAACATTAACCACCCGCTGATCGAGCAGACGGAAATCTGCTGCTCCAGGCTCTAAATCGATATCAGAAAGCCAGTTTAATACTTTATAAAACAGGCTTGATGAGCTTCTCTTACCTTTAGATAGATTTTTATCTTCTTCACGAATGGTGTAAACCACTTCATAACCCGCTTCCCATTTTGCAATCATATCGGGAATCAGTTCTGGGGGGTGTTGCATATCGCAATCCATCGAAATTACACAATCGCCAAAAGCATGATCCATGCCTGCCTTAACAGCCAGTTGATGACCAAAATTTTTAGAAAATTCAAGGAAAAAGATATTACTTGCTGTTGATGCATAATCTTTAATCTTTTCGAGCGTATGATCGGCACTACCATCATCTACCAATATTATTTCGTAATCATAATTGATGGTTGAAAAAACTTGTTTAATACTTTCTGCAATGACAAAAATATTATCGGCTTCGTTGTAAGCAGGAATTACTATAGAAACTAACTTGTTCATTTATCGGTAATCAGATAAGACTCAAAATCTTCTTTCATCATTTGGTAGATTATAGTTAGCCAAATGATGACGCAAGGTAGGGCTTTAAGCGAATATAGACGAATAAATTCTTTAACCGGCCTTGGGAAAATATCCGTTGGAGACAGGCTGGTTAATATAAACGCAAAGATAAATAAGCCAATGGTCCATCCATTTTTTGGGTTCTGCTGCAGCATGAACCAAATGGCAACCCCTGCAAAAGCGATAATATAAGTTGGCGATTCGGAACCGCTGCTAAATATCACCGTAAAAATCAATGTCGAAGCCAATAACATTAACCTAAAACCTAGATGTTTATACTGATTGATACGGACATAAGGCAAACCAAATAATATTAATCCGCCTAGCAAAAAAGGTGTATTAGGAATGTTGATATTACCGGTTATACGCCTCACAATTCCCATTAAAGAAATATCCTGAAAAGAAGTTAACGAGGCATTTAAATCATTTTTATGGGCTAAAGAATGATACCAGTCGCTATAGGATTGCATGACAAAAGCCGGCGAGGAAATAACCATTGGCAAGGCAAACAACCCCGCAAATGCAATAAAGCAGCCTAAAATAAATTTTAACTTATTTTTGGTGAAAAAGAAAAATGCCAGTCCAACAATTCCGTAAAGTTTAATCAGTGTGCCTAAGGCAATAAAAAAAGCAGATTGTACTTCTTTCTTTTTGATCAGATAAGAGAAACTAAGCAATATTAATCCAGTCAGGGCGATGTTAAACTGGAAACTGAAGAGCGCGGTTAAGGTTTCATGTGCACAGATCCATGCTATTATTGTTCGCTTGTCAAGGGATATGGGGAGGCTGTAAATGCCCCAAAGTAATATGGTTACATTAGCGATGTTCCACAATATACAACCCAGGCCGTCAGGCAATAAGGCAAAAGGCGCTATGAAAACAGAAAATACAGGCCCGTAATGGTTACTGTCTTGGTATTCGGGATAATTATTATATAGATTCTGCAAGTCTACAGTATGCCAGTAAACATATTTGAAGATCAGATAATTATTGTAAGAATGGTGGTGGTATTGTTTAAAACCAGCTACCAAAGCCAGTATGAGATAAACAGCAAATACACATTGCTTTTTTAAAAGTAACGAAGACAGTTTGCTGAGGTTATTTTTTGTGAAAATGTTCATTATGATTTAATGCCGCAATATAACTATTTCGTTACGTCAATACGAAATAGATCATCCGGAACAGCGAGCCAATATTAATTAATTATGAAATTATTGATGGAATATCGATTTAGTAAATCATTTTACTAGTTTTATTAAGCTGAACCAAATAAATCATCAATCTTAAAAAAAACTATGAGAAAATTACAACTACCACTTTTTGTGGCCTTGGTGCTAACCTTTAGTGCCTGTAAAAAAGAACAACAAGAAACTGAAAAATTTTCCGGACCAAAACTTAAAGAAAATGTAAATCCAAACGCGGCTTTATCAAGTTTTTCGCTTAATAACTGGATGAGCGTACTTGCCGATCAAAACAGCATAGCACTCATTTCTATCCCAGGTACGCACGATTCCGGCGCTACGATCGAACCTGTTTCAGGCACTGCAAAATGCCAGAACCTGAGCATTGCCGATCAGTTAAATGCTGGCGTTCGTTATCTGGATATCCGCTGCAGGCACATAGACAACGCTTTTGCCATTCATCATGGAGCCATTTATCAAAATCTTAATTTTAATGACGTGCTGAATGCCTGTATCAATTTCCTCAACAGCCATCCAACCGAATTCATCATCATGAGTGTAAAAGAAGAACATACGCCAGCAAATAACACCAGGTCATTCGAGCAAACCTTTGACAGTTATGTTCAGCAAAATCCATCAAAATGGGATTTAGGAAACAACATTCCTACTTTGGGAAGTATCCGTGGGAAAATAAGACTTTTGCGAAGGTTCTCCGCATCATCGCCAAAAGGAATTGACGCTACGGCCTGGGCCGATAATACTACATTTGAGATCAATAACGCGGCAAATTTAAAAGTTCAGGATTTTTACAATGTGAATGATGTGAATACCAAATGGACAAAAGTAGAAACGCTATTAAATGAAGCAAAAAATGATGCCGCTAACAGGCTTTATCTCAACTATGCGAGTGGTTATAAGGCAGGTATATTCAGTATCCCAAGTATTACAACGGTATCGAATTTCATCAATCCAAAAATTACCACATTTTTTGCCAACAATACCCATGGGAAATTTGGAATTGTTGCACTTGACTTTATTGATTCGGGCAGAAGCCAATCAATTGTTAATACCAATTTTTAATATTAACGAAGCGATTTAATGGTTCAGTTTCACTAAAAAAGGATGCACAGTCTAATCAGATAAAGTGCATCCTTAATGAAATAGTATTTTACATCGCAAAAATTGTAAAGGAGGGGATATTTCCTATTATCCTACTTTGCTTTAAATCTTAAAACGGTAAATGAATAAGCCGGCAGCTCCAGTTGTCTGATTGCTTCAGAATCAATTTTTGTCACAACCGGAACAGCTCTCTTGTCATTCGGGTTGCCGGAAAGTACGGTTTTAAAAGCATTTTTCCCAAGCTGTTGCTGATTGAAATCAAATGAGGTGTTTACATTTACCGGAAGCAGGTTGACCATTTTAACGATTAAATCTCCGGTTTTAGCATCTTTAACCATTGAACAGGCTATCCGTTTCCTCACGTTTTCTTGATTCGAAGAGAGTACCACAGTTGATGGAATATACTCATCTCCGGCATTCTGTCCATATAGTTGTTGTACAAAGTAGCCTATAGTAGGTTTTACTTCTGTATTGTTAAAATAAATCAGATCAGGATCCCATTGGGTATGGCCCTCTTTGGCTAAAAGCGGGGCGTAAGAGGCCATGCTCACCACATCACCATTGCGTTCAAGTGAAAGGAGATACAAGGCCTCGGCAAGCGAGGTTTCCAGGTTTGTCCTGTTACCACCTGGTAAACTTGCCGCATATTCGCCCAGGTAAACTTTAGATTTAGCGCGATCATAACTATCGTAAAAATCCTGATTATTGATAAACCAGCCTGGCGACTGGTAATAATGTTCGTCGATTATCGGTACATCAAGGTTTGATGCAATTTGCCAGCCGGCTTCATAGTCAGTTCCTTCAAAAAATGGACCTGCAGTGCCAATAACTGTAATTTCGGGGTGCGATTTTTTTAAGGCATTGTAAATCATCGTAAACCGTTCAGCAAATACCTCTGTAATCTGGTCTTCATTACCAATGCCAATATATTTCAGGTTAAATGGTTTGGGGTGCCCTGCTTCGGCACGTTTTTTCCCCCATTCAGTTTTTACATCTCCATTGGCGTATTCAATTAAATCTACAATATCCTGTATATATTGCCCCATTTCACTCATTGGTATACCGCCCTGCTGGCCACCACCACCTGTGGCTGAATTTTGGCAAGGTACACCAGCAGCTATAACGGGAACGGGTGCAGCACCAATATCTTCGCAAAACTGGAAATATTCATAATAACCAAGCCCCATGGTTTGATGATAGCCCCAAAGATTTCGGTCTGGTTTGCGTGCCGCTAAAGGTCCGATGGAGTTTTTCCATTTATAAATATTGGCAATACCATCTCCGTGGGCAAGACAACCTCCCGGAAAACGTACAAAACGCGGATGTATAGCTCCAATGGCTTGTGCCAAATCCGGCCTCAAGCCATTTTTGCGACCCTTAAATGTTTTTTTTGGAAATAATGAAACCATATCAATCGCAATACGCCCTTGGTTAACCATCACAATTTCGAGTTTTGCATCGCTTGCATCTGCAGCAGACACTAAACTTGAAGCTGCTGTTTTCCAGTTGTTTGAAGTAATATTTAAATTTGATTTGGCCAAAATTCCTAGTTTGTCACTTACCAGCCTTACCTCAAGATTCATCCTTTTTGTATCCAGTAATTTCGCCGATAGTGAAAGATCGTAAGTTTCGCCTTTTTTTACTGTTATTCCATCAAAACCGCTATTTAGGATAGATGCCCCGGCAACAGGAATATCCAAAACTGCATAGTGCGGATTATTGGGATGGATTGGCGAAACCGAATCTATTTTCATTGTTGCACGGTCGCCTTTCAATGTCCAGGCGTAACTGCTGTTCCAGTTTTTATCATTATACTCTTTATCACGAAGGTGATATTCGAAATCCCGGTTTTGAATCAGTTCCGCATACAATCCTCCATCAGCCGCATAATTTAAATCTTCGAAAAATACACCTGTTAGCATGTTGCTGATCGGCTTTGTCTGATCAGGTTGGAAAGTTATCCTGGCCTCCACATTTTTAAGACCTGCAAAACGCACGGCATCATCTTTAGTTGTCTCTCCATTCTGTTTATTTTTGTAATCCTTTAACTCATATGTTTTTTTCAAACCCAAAATAACTTTCCATGGCAAACGGTACACCTGACCCTTACCAGCATGGGGTAGATTAACAGCGGTAAGCAGGTCATGATAAGTTGACGCGGGCACTTCTTTTATAGGGCTGTAATGGCTTAAGTCTTTGGTTTTGGTTTGAAAATACTTTTCGTCAGCATCCGCATAGGTTACGGTATATTCATCAAGGTTACGGTTATAGGCAATAACTGGACGTAAAACATTCTTACCCTGATTTACATAGGGGTAGCTTTGCGGGCTCCAGCTGATCAGATCTTCAGAAGTTGAAGTTGCAAATTGTAAGGTATGGTTATTCAGGCTCCAGATACATACCCACAGTCCGTTTTTACCCTGAATAAGGAAAGGTGTTATCATTTTTTTCTCGCTTCCCCATCGGCCATAATCACTCTTTAAGAAGGTATAATCATTTCCTATCGGCGTCCAGTTCTGTTTATCCAAACTCCAGGCAAACCGAAGTCCGTTGGCATTGTAAGCGAATAAATAAGCCGAATCAGGCTCGTTAGCTATTTTTTTGTTGATGGCCAATACATTTGCAGCCACGAAGATGAATGCGGCAAAAAGCCAAAACTTTCTTTTCATTTTCTGTTAAAATTTAGTCGTTAAATTCAACAATGCATCAGCAGCAAAACGATCCGGGCTTGCTCAGAAGTGATGATTTTGGTTAGAATTTTTTCTAAATTAAATAATAATCGTCATTATAACGATTATTATTTTGATTCTATTACAGAGAAATACCTTAGTAAGCGCGTATAACCGATACCAATATGAAAAAAACCTTTCCAAAATGGAAGGGTTTTTTAATGCCTGTTTAAGGTTAAAGCAGATGATTGTTATTTAAGGTATTAATTATCAGTTATTTAAGTGTGTGTTCTCTTTTCTGGTATAAGAGTTGGCTACTGGCCTGTAAAATCATTACAATCATGACAATATTATTTTTCTTAATCCTGGTGCTGCTCTGCTGGGCTACTTACAAATCAATAAACTGGTTCGAAAAAATCTAACACTATGATCGCATTATTTATGATCGCCGTCGCCGTATTTATCTATATGATTTACGTGCTGATCAAACCCGAAAAATTTTAATCCTTCCTCCGTCAATGGAGATTTAACAAATTAAAAAATGAATACTGAATTAACAGGCATTATAGCCACATTTCTGCTCACCCTGGTTATTGCTATACCTCTAGGTAAATACCTGGCCAAGGTTTTTGCAGGAGAAAAAGTCTGGACAGATTTTTTGAAACCAGTTGAAGCTGGTATTTACAAGCTTTCCGGAATCAATATCAAAGAACAGATGAACTGGAAACAGCAGTTGAAAGCACTGCTTACCATTAATGTCTTATGGTTGTTCTATGGATTTTTTGTACTTATCTTTCAGGATAAACTTCCGTTCAACCCGGATGGGAATCCTGGAATGGCGCCTGATCTGGCTTTTAACACCATTATCAGCTTTGTTGCCAACTGTAATCTACAACATTATTCTGGCGAGAGTGGCGTAAGTTACCTTACCCAGCAATACGTGTTGATGTTTCTTCAGTTTGTAAGTGCGGCAACAGGTATTGCTGCTGCAGTGGTGCTTTTTAAAGCATTTAGAGATAAAACAACAACCGAGCTTGGTAATTTCTGGGAATTTTTTGTGAAATCCATTACACGTTTATTGCTGCCATTATCTTTTATAATGGCTTTGATCTTAACCTTTAATGGTACACCAGCCAGTTATGATGGGAAAGATAAATTCATTTCATTGCAAGGCGATACCGTTAATGTTTCGAGGGGACCAGCTGCTCAAATGATCGCTATTAAACATTTAGGTACAAATGGCGGAGGTTATTTTGGAGCCAATTCGGCACATCCTTTCGAAAACCCGAGTTATTTTACCAATATGGTCGAGCTTATTGCACAGGTTATTATTCCGATTGCCATGGTAATTGCCTTCGGTTATTTTATCCGCAGGAAAAAACTGGCCTGGACCATTTTTGGGGTGATGACCATTGGTTTATTTATGCTGCTGCTTCCTATGCTTAGTTCAGAACTAGGCGGGAATCCAGCCTTAGCCAAAATAGGTATTTCACAAACAACCGGGGCTATGGAAGGTAAAGAAGTGCGCTTCGGTCCGGCTGCCTCTGCCTATTGGGCAACCGTAACTACCATTATTTCTACAGGTTCCGTAAACAGCATGCACGATAGTACCATGCCAATGTCGGGTACCTGGCAGTTATTGGGGATGATGATCAACTCATTCTACGGAGGTTGTGGTGTTGGTTTATTAAATTACTTCATTTACCTGATTGTTGCCGTGTTTATTTCAGGCCTGATGGTGGGCAGAACGCCGGAGTTTCTGGGCCATAAGGTAGAAGCCAGAGAAATCAAAATTGCAGCCATTATTACTTTGTTGAGTCCGTTTTTAATCCTTGCCGGAACTGCAATCGCAAGTTATATATTCACCAATTATGGCAATGCTGCATGGGCTGTTCAGCCTAAAAACTGGCTCAATAATCCTGGTTTCCATGGCTTCTCTGAAATGCTGTATGAAATGACTTCATCTAATGCCAACAACGGTTCCGGATTTGAGGGGCTGGGAGATAATAATATATTCTGGAATCTATCTACCGGTATAGTGATCTTCCTGGGGCGTTTCCTGCCAATTATCGGTCCGGTTGCCATCGCTGGATTACTGGGGGCCAAAAAATTTATTCCTGAATCGGCCGGTACACTTAAAACAGATACCAAAACCTTTGCACTGATGACTTTTGCGGTAATCATTGTTTTAAACGCACTTTCTTATTTCCCTGCCCTGGCTTTAGGTCCACTGGCAGAATACTTTACCATGCTTAAATAATTGAAAGTTGTCACATTGAGTCTGTCGAAATGATTTATCAAAGATCCTTCGACAAGCTCAGGATGACAAACCAAACTATAATCTGTGAAATCAATAAAATCTGTGATATCACATAACAAATAAAAAAAATGAAACCCAATAATAAATTGTTCGAACCTGCCTTGGTGCAGACCGCGCTAAAACAATCTTTTATCAAGCTTGATCCACGGGTGATGGTAAGGAACCCCGTCATGTTTACCGTTGAAATCGGAACGCTGATCATGGCTTATGTTACGGTATACTCTTTCAGCCATACCGGACAAGGATCGCCCTTATACAACTTCTTCATCTTTTTAGTTTTATTGCTTACCGTTTTGTTTGCAAACTTCGCTGAAGCCATTGCAGAGGCAAGAGGTAAGGCACAGGCCGACAGCCTTCGTAAAACAAGAGAAGAAACACCAGCAAAAGTGCTTCTGGACAATGGAACGATCGAAATCCGTTCTTCTAACCAGTTAAAAAAAGGTGATGTATTTATATGTGAAGCAGGCGATACGATTCCAACGGATGGAGAGATTATTGAAGGTATTGCTACTATTGATGAATCGGCCATTACGGGTGAGTCTGCTCCGGTCATCCGCGAATCAGGAGGTGATAAGTCTTCGGTAACCGGTGGAACAAAAGTTTTATCTGATGAGATTAAAGTTCAGGTAAGTACAGCTCCGGGAGAAAGTTTTTTAGATAAGATGATTGCTTTGGTTGAAGGTGCATCACGTCAGAAAACACCAAATGAGATTGCTTTAACTATTCTGCTGGCCAGTTTTACACTGGTATTCATCATTGTATGCGTAACCCTGAAACCTTTTGCTGATTATGCCAATACACCGATCACCATTGCCGCGTTGATTTCGCTTTTTGTATGCCTGATCCCAACTACTATCGGCGGACTTTTATCTGCCATTGGTATTGCCGGAATGGACAGGGCCTTAAGGGCAAACGTAATTACCAAATCGGGTAAAGCGGTTGAAACAGCAGGCGATATTGATGTATTGCTATTAGACAAAACCGGAACCATTACCATCGGTAACCGTAAAGCCACCAATTTTTATCCAACTGCAGGCGTAAACATTAAAGCTTTTACAGATGCCTGTGTATTAAGTTCTTTGGCAGATGAAACTCCTGAGGGAAAATCAATCATTGAACTGGCCGCCGAACAGGGTGTTCAATCTACCGGAACGCCAGAAGGATCTGTTTTTATCAAATTTACTGCTGAAACCCGTTCGAGCGGACTAGATACTGCCGATGGTAAAAGGATCAGAAAAGGTGCTTTTGATTCGATCAGGAACATGGTGCAAAAAGCCGGAAATCATTTTCCTTCTGATATTGAAAACCATGTAAAAACCATAGCCACCAATGGAGGTACACCTTTAGTGGTAGCTGAAAATGAAAAAGCCCTTGGCGTAATTGAATTACAGGATATTATTAAACCCGGCATCAGCGAACGTTTTGAACGCTTAAGGAAAATGGGGGTAAAAACAGTGATGGTAACCGGAGATAACCCGTTGACCGCTAAATACATTGCAGATAAAGCGGGTGTGGATGATTTTATTGCTGAGGCCAAACCTGAGGATAAAATGAATTACATTAAAGATGAACAAACCCTTGGTAAGCTGGTAGCGATGATGGGAGATGGTACCAATGATGCGCCTGCTTTGGCACAGGCCGATGTGGGTGTTGCCATGAACAGCGGAACACAAGCCGCGAAAGAAGCTGGTAACATGGTTGATTTGGATAACGATCCGACCAAACTGATTGAGATTGTAGAAATCGGTAAACAATTGTTGATTACCCGCGGTACATTAACCACTTTTTCCATTGCAAATGATGTGGCCAAGTATTTTGCCATTGTTCCGGCCCTGTTTATCGCTTCAATTCCGGCGCTGCAAAGTCTGAATATTATGGGCTTGCATTCGCCAGAATCGGCAATCATGTCGGCGGTGATTTTTAACGCCATCATTATCCCGATCCTGATCCCATTGGCTTTAAAAGGTGTGGCTTATAAACCCATCGGCGCAACTGCTTTATTACGCAGAAACCTGTTTATATACGGTATTGGTGGGGTAGTAGCCCCGTTTATCGGGATTAAAATAATTGATTTATTGGTTGGCCTGTTTGTATAAATGTCATTCTGAGCGCAGCGAAGAATCTTAACGGAGAGGCGCTTTAATATTCCCATCCGATAGCTATCGGATCAGGTTGGGAATGACAAACGGAGTAAAAAATTTAAAAAATAAAAAGATGAAAAAGTACATCATTCAATCTATCCGCTTAACATTAGTACTATTGGTATTGTTGTGCGTTATATATCCCATTAGTGTAGCCTTTATTGGCAAAATGTCTAAAGGAAATGGTGGTGGAGAAAAAATCACCAAAAATGGTAAAACAGTAGGTTATGCCTTATTGGGCCAGTCGTTTACTAAACCGCAATATTTCTGGGGAAGGCCATCGGCTGTGGCCTATAATGCAGCGGGTTCTGCAGGTTCTAACAAAGGACCATCAAATCCTGATTATTTAAAAGAAGTGCAATCCCGTATTGATACTTTATTGAAATATAACCCTGGTATCAAAAAATCTGATATCCCCGCCGATATGGTTACTGCATCAGGAAGCGGACTTGACCCAAATATTTCGGAACAAGGCGCTGCGATTCAGGTTAACAGGGTTGCTGCGGCACGTAAAATCGATGTGAAAAAGGTAAAAGAACTGGTGGCCATGAATACACTGAAACCATTTATGGGGGTATTTGGCCCGTCGTCAGTAAATGTGTTAAAATTAAATCTTGCCCTTGATGCGCTTTAGTTTTTATATCGTCTCGACTGTAGCGGAGAGATCTAAAATCACTCGTTTAAAGATCTCTCCATTCCACTGCGTTCCAGTCGAGATGACGGCGGTTTATTAACAAACAATTTCAAAAAACAATAACAACGGTAATGCATTAAGGCCTGGTGTCAAAGAAATCTGGGCCTTAGGCTTTGCCCAATATAAAACAATCAGATAAATGAAAAAATTACTATTACTTGCTGCTACACTCACTACAGGATTTATTGCAAAAGCACAGGAAGAACCTAAAATTAAAGTAAGCGGTTATCTTGAAGCTTATTACGGATATGATTTTAACAAACCTGCAGACCATAACCGTCCTGGTTTTATATATTCGCATAACCGCGCAAACGAAGTAAACCTGAACCTGGGTTTCATCAAAGCTGCTTATGACAACGGAATGATCAGGGCTAATTTAGCTGTTATGGCCGGAACTTATACAAATGCCAACCTGGCTGCCGAGCCTGGGGTTTTAAAAAATATATTGGAGGCCAATGCCGGGATAAAATTATCCAAAACAGAAAATCTTTGGGTCGATGCCGGAGTCTTTTCGTCGCACATTGGTTTCGAAAGCGCAGTTTCAAAAGATTGTTGGGTGCTGACCAGAAATATTTCTTCAGAAAATACACCTTACTATGAATCGGGTGCAAAAATTACCTATGGTACCAAAGATGGTAAATTTACGGCTAGCGCACTATACCTGAACGGATGGCAGCGCATTAGCCGCCAGAATGGAAACAATAAACCTGCCGGTGGACTTCAGCTTACCTGGAAACCTACAGATAAAATTACAGTAAACTATAGTAATTATCTTGGAACGGAAGGTGTTGATTCAGTTCGGGTTAATCGGTTTTACCACAACCTTTATGGCATCTTCCAGCTAACCGATAAATTTGGCATCACCCTTGGATTTGATTATGGTACGCAACAAAAGCAAAAAGGCAGCAGTGATAAAAATGAAGTCATTTCTCCGGTAGCTATTGCACAATACAAGTTTGCACCAAAATGGGCCATTGCCGGAAGGTTTGAATATTATGAGGATAAAAACGGCATTTTTATTCCAACTGGCACGCCACAGGGTTTTAAAACCAAAGGTTATTCTTTAAATCTTGATTATTCGCCAATAGCCAATGCTGTTGTAAGGCTGGAGGGAAAAGCCTATGATAGCAAAGACAAAATATTTGCAAGAGAAGGTGCTGCGGTTAACGGCAATGCAAGTTTAACGGCAAGTATTGCGGTATCGTTTTAGCATACCAAAGCTTTCGTCATTTCGAGCGGAGCAAAGCGGAGTCGAGAAATCTTTCGATACAGATCTCTCCATTCCGTTGCACTTCAGTCGAGATGACGTTCATTTTCGAAAAAAATAAAAGCATGCATCCCTACATAGAAATCATATTCAGCCTGTTTTTAGCGTTCTTAGGAATATTCATGATGTGGAAATTAAATTCTTTAAAAAGACAGGGCAGGTGCAAAAAAAGAAGTTATGCCACAGAAAAGTATTTCAAACTGCTTTATAATAAGATTTCTTTTAGGTTTATAATCTTATTATTTACGTTGGCTATGATCATAGTCATTACGACATTAATAGAAAAAGGAATCATGAATGTTAGCTGGTAAAGATTGTGGAAGAAGAACAAAAAGAAGAATCGGTCAGGCATTTTTTAGACCTGGTTAAAAAATCCAGGCGCGGAAAGCTTAAAATCTATATTGGCATGAGTGCTGGTGTGGGTAAAACTTACCGAATGCTCCAGGAATCGCATGCCTTGCTTCGAAATGGTGTAGATGTCTGTATCGGTTATGTGGAAACCCATAAAAGGGCGGAAA
Source organism: Pedobacter sp. BG31 (assembly GCF_042464845.1). NCBI lineage: Bacteria > Pseudomonadati > Bacteroidota > Sphingobacteriia > Sphingobacteriales > Sphingobacteriaceae > Pedobacter > Pedobacter sp. BG31. The sequence goes on along the minus strand of NZ_JBHNZK010000012.1, from coordinate 153,500 downwards.
CCGAAGCACTTGTTGCAGGCTTGCCGATTATTCCAAGACGGAAAATCTTTTATCGGGGCAAGGAAATAGAGGAAATGGATCTCAGGGGGATCCTGAACCGCCATCCCGAAATTGTGATTGTGGACGAACTCGCCCATACCAATGTTGAGGGCAGTAAAAACACTAAACGCTGGCAGGATGTTTTCGATCTGCTCGAAGCGGGGATCAGCGTTATTTCTGCAGTAAACATTCAGCACCTGGAAAGTATTAATGAAGAAATTGAGCAGATTACTGGTATTGCCATTACCGAACGGATCCCGGATAAGATATTAGAAATTGCCGATGAAATCGTAAATATCGACCTTACTGCTGACGAATTGGTTACCCGCCTTAAAGAAGGCAAAATTTATGAGCAGTCAAAAATTGAAAGAGCGTTAGCTAACTTTTTTCAGTCTGATAAAATCCTTCAATTGCGCGAACTGGCTTTAAAAGAAGTAGTGCATCAGGTAGAACGGAAAATCCAGACTGAAATTCCCAAATCGATTAAGCTCAGGCCCGAACGTTTTTTGGCCTGTATTTCATCTAATGCCGAAACTGCGGGAATAGTGATCCGCAAAACAGCAAGACTGGCTTCCTATTACCGATCGCCATGGATGGTATTGTATGTGCAGCGCGAGAACGAAAGTATGGAGCGCATTAAATTGGACAAGCAGCGCCATTTGATCAACCATTTTAAACTGGCTACCGAACTGGGTGCCGAAGTCATTAAAATTAAAAGTAACGCCATTACCGAAACCATCATTGATGTTGCTACTGAAAAGGAAATTACAACGATATGTATCGGTAAGCCCCATCTTAATATTTTTCAGGTAATTTTACGTACACCGGTATTTAACGGACTGTTAAAAAATCTGGCCATGAAGGATATTGATCTGGTGATTTTATCATGAAAAATTTACTCCATGTCTTAAGATTAGCTTCCAGTTTATAAAATCGTAAGGCGCAGAAACTTTATAGCTGCCTAATTACCGTTTGCCTGGTATCTTGTTTGATATTAGACCGGTTGATTCTAGAAAATACCTTTATTTAAATAAAATTTTATTTTATGAGTGCATTCTGCCGTGTGGCACGGTAGTTTTTTCGCAGCTGTGGTTGTTTTCAGGATTCCATCAGTATACATTAAATTGCTGGATTTGGTCTTGAAGATTTCAGGCCGCTAATCGGCTTATCATCAGCTTTATCTTACTCTTGTCGTATATCCACAGTTCTACTTTTCTCAAATTTATCAAAACTATATCTTTTGTGTGGGGTTAAAATAATAGGACCTATGAAAAGCGATATGGAAAGAAATGATACGAAAACACGTCTGATTAATGAGATTACCACTACAGGTTTACAAAGTGCAGCAAAGAAATTAGGGGCTCCGGCAAGTAAAAGACAGATCAGGAAAGGTGTTTCTAAAAACATCAGTTTAATAGATGAGCTGTTGCGTCTTGCTTTAATTAAAAACAAAGATGCATCAAAACAAGTGCAGCGCAATATTGAGTTTGTTGGCCTTGGAATAATAGCTGCGCACACTTTTTACAAGGGTTTTAAAAAGAAAAAACCCTTGTGGATTTATGAAGGTATTTTCTTAACGGCGGCACTTGGCGGCGTGTTATTGGCTACGCAACTTAAAACAGCAAAAATGATGATTAATGAGTAACATCGTTTTATTCAATAGTTTTAAAACAGGAAAAAGGACATAAGCAAATGTGGTGAAAATGTATAAATTGCAATTGTCTTTGATCTACCTATATTCTATAAGGCTTGAATCACCTCCCTTAATCTATAAAACATAAGTTGCTACTGCCATAAGGCTGTCATCATATTTCCTAAATTTGCAATGCGGTTAAATTAATCTGAATTCCTGCTAAAGGGCAAACAGATTAAATTAGCTGTGAAATTTAAACTGCATTTTTAAGGAATGGATATTACCAAAAGATTTGACCGGATATTACAGCTGTTTTTTCTTTTACAATCTAAATCTGTAGTTACTGCGGAAGAATTACAAAAACGGTTCGAAATCAGTTTGAGGACGATTTATAGGGATTTAAAGGCCCTGGAGATGGCCGGAATACCGATCGTAAACGAACCGGGAAGTGGTTATTCGATTATGGAAGGTTTTAGGTTACAGCCATCCAGGTTTAGCCAGGAAGAAATTCTCAGTTTAATGGTTGCTGAAAAAGTGATGCAGAAACATGAAACAGAATTTGTTAAAAAACATTTTGATGCCGCACTCATCAAAATAAAAAGCTCTTTCCAGGTGCATCAAAAAAAAGATTTTCTGCATTTAGAAGATACCGTACATCTTAAAAATGATTTTAAATCCAATGATTACCTGCCCAACATTATCGATGTATTGCTCAATAGCACGTTAAAAAAGAAGATAACCCGCATCGATTACCTCAAAAGTAGTGATGTTTATCCCGTTGGCAGATCTGTAGAACCTATAGGTATATTTTATGAACATGGTTTCTGGTATCTTTTGGCCTATTGCCATTTAAGGAAAGATTACCGAAATTTTAGGTTGGACAGGATTAAAAAAGTTTCGGTACTTGAAGAAAATCTTACCATTTCACACCCGCCAATTCATGAGTTCCGCGATAAAGGATTGTCTGAAAACAAAACGAAAATCGAACTCAGGGTAGATCGGAAGTACGCCCACTACCTATACTGGGACCGCCAGATTTTCGGATTCAGGGAAGAGGAAATTTCGGATGATTTTGTGTTGATGTATTTCGATTGTTCCCTCTCTGTTGTTTCTTTTGTACGATGGTTTATTAAATTCGTTGATGTAGCTGAAATTATAGAGCCAGCCCATTTAAATCATGAACTGGTAGAAATCATGGAATCTGGTTTAAAAAGGATAAAAAACAAAGGGGCTATCTTATAAATTATAATTCGCTTGGAATTTGTCACGTTGAGCCTGTCGAAACACTTTATCAGAAATCTAAAAGAAGTCCTTCGACAAGCTCAGGATGACAATTTTATATCATAATACAGTTTTTTATTTAATAACCTGAACTTGATAATTCTTTAATTAAAATACTGCCTTATAAACGACTCGTCTCCGACCGATTCGTCATGCTGAACTTGTTTTACAAGTAGAAATAATATTTTCAATGGTCTTGTAGCTACTCCGTGGTCAGCATCTTTTTAGCGGGAAAGACCCTGAAATGAATTCAGGGTGACGGCATCTTAATTAAAGAGTCGATATAAGCTACAGAGAGGCAATATTATTAATCGAACTCAGGTTAATACCTATCCCAGAAAAATGGAGGCTCAATACCTAATGCCCTCAAATAAACAAAGCCCTGCCCACGGTGGTGTATTTCGTTATCGATGAAATATAAGAGGTGACTAATGATGGTAAACTCATACATTCCAAACAATTTTATGGTGTCGTGAAGCTGTTCTTCATCTATTTGATTAAAGTATGCTACAATTTTGGTAGTATCCTCATCCCATTTCGTTAGTAACTCTTCTTTGGTATGCAACGGAAGATCATGACTAAAAGGTGAAGTTTCTCCCGTTACCATTTCCTTTAAACCCGGAACATCAATCGATAGCAATTCTTTAATCAATGCTGAAAATGGTCTCATTCCACCGATTGAGAATTCGAATAATTCTTTTTCCGGAAATTTTTCAATGGTTTTTCGGGTTAGCTTTCGGTGACCTAACCAGTGTTGTAGTAATTCGCTTTTGGTAATCATAACTGCTGACATTTTGTTATATTATTTAATAGAACAAAATTAAAACCAGCCTATGACAACTGCCTGTCACTCAAAAAAGATTAAATATTTCATTTTTAATTTCTTTTTTGTTGCCCCGGAGCAAATGGTCTGGCCGATTTGGAAGCGGTACCTTTTTTAGCCTGCCCCGGCGGCACTTTTCCGCTGTTGCCGGCTGTTCTTGTGCTATAACAGGCACTGGAAAGCAGCATTACCGATAAGGTTACCATAAGATATATCTTTTTCATAATCATACTAGAGCGATAACTGTGCCAAATGGAGGTTTTCCCTCCGATTAGTAGTGTTAAGCTTGTTGAAACTATACAGAGCGGTAGCTACCACTAAACCCTCATTATGAGTTTAAAGCTTTCAGGACATGATCAGGATATGCGGTTTAATTCTCCATCTATTTCAGTCCTCTTTCTTTTAAAAGGTTTTCTAATTCGCTGTTATTATATTTAGAATTATTAACCAGTTTATAGATGAAAAACAAAGGGATGAGTGTTAAAAAGCCTAATGTATTTTTTGCCACGCTAAAAAATATAATGCCAGCCAGAAACCCTATTAACAATGCATTCATCACGGCTGCCGACTTCTTTTTCTTTGCTTCCTGCAGTAATTCCTGGTCCGTTAATTCTGATAGTTTTTTCGTTTCCATTTTGGTGAGTTAGTACGTTTTTTAGTTAATGATTCCGGTCAATATGCCAAATATAAATAATTGGTGCCACAAGCATCCTGATTTGCGTTTTAAAAAATTGGGAAATCACCTATCCGAAAACGTAATTTTAAAACTGTACCTAACGTTACGGCTTTTGGTAACGAGATTCAAAGAATGATACTCAGGTTATGCAAACTTTTTTCGTAACCAGTTACGGACTGGTTCATCATACCACTTTAAAGTGGCATAGGCTAAAGCAACACTTCCTATTAAAATGATTAAAGCATATGGCCAGGCCTTTATAATGGTAATGCCATTATGGTTACTGATCCAGGCCACATAAAAATAAACCAAAGGATAATGCACCAAATAAAGCGGGTAGGATAGATCACCCAGAAATTTGCATATCTTGTACTCCGATTTTGTTTGCAATACGCCGCTGGCACCAATGTACACAATAAGTGGAAAAACGATGATGATACATATCGACTCATATAACCCATTCATCCAAAGATGCTGAGCGCCACCAATGCGGGGCATATAAAGTATCAGTGCAATTAATAAGCTGCACCATAAAAAAGCATTTTTAATTTTGGCAGGCTTCGCAACGCGGGAAAGCAATAAACCTGCAAAGAAAGGGTACATGGTCCGGGTAAAACCAATACGTACCTGTTCTACGTTTAATGTCCAGCCACCACTTACATCTCCATTGGTAATGGCCAGATGGGCCAATGCAATGGCTGCGATCACTACTAAGATGCTTAATGCTGTTTTTGAAAATTTGCTGATCCATACCGCATAAAGAATATTGGCTACGTATTCAAAAAATAACGACCAGCCTACACTGTTCATCGGATGCATTTCTTGCCAGCCACGTATGTCAAGTGATAGTGGTATGGGCAGAATGGTATAACCGATCAGCAATACCAGTAACATCTTCCACAGCGGTACGGTATGAATGAGCGGCCATATGGCAGAGTCTGTAAAATAGAATCCGATAGCGCCAAGGGTCATACCCAAAATGACCATGGGTTGCAGACGTACGATACGGCGCTTGAAAAAACTGCCGACACTCATTTTATTCCATCTGTCGTCATAAGCATAACCCATCACAAAACCCGATAACAAAAAGAAAAAATCTACCGCAAGATAGCCGTGGTTCACCAGGATGTCAAGGTGGCCAGTTCCAAGCGGTTCGGTTAAATGAAAGGTAACAACGATTATAGCAGCAATACCCCGCAGACCATCCAGTATAGGGTAGTGCGGCTTGGTAATTAACTCATTACCCGGTTTAATATTCATGTAAAGGCTTTAAAAAAAGGTAAGCCATAAAAATAGCCAACATTCCTTGCCACATCACTTTGCATCTATAATGATACGTAACGTATGTAGTCAATGAAGAGATTATCATTTTTAACGATCAAAACAGGATGTAGATAATAAAACCAGCTTTGTAAATTAAAAACTTAAATCATTACATTTGCCCTTGGTGAAAAACTTTGTATTCCTTTTTTCTCTTTATTTGATCCTTCTGGGCCTAATGCCCTGCCAGGACAAGGAAGACATGGTTTCAAAGTTTCAAACCGAAAGCATGGTACAAAGTGGTCATACTAAAGCTGAACATGCACATGGAGAAGCCTGTCCGCCAATCTGTAGCTGTGCCTGCTGCTCGGTCGGTCAGCACTTTCCTTCAGATAAGCCTACCAACCTTATCATTCCTGCATTCCGGAAACCATACCCAATTTTCAAATGCTCAGCATTGAAGAAGCAACCCATCGATATCTGGCAACCGCCTAAACTCGTTTAATCAATTTATCTTATTGCTGTCCGTGAAAAGACAGTTCTTTACCTGCATATTTTGTGCTACACAGCGCAATAATGCCCTGCTATTTATTGATTTTTGATTTAAACAACCATGTTGAACAGAATAATACAGTTCTCCATCAGGCAAAAACTGCTGGTGGGAATTTTGATGCTGGCGCTCATTGCCTGGGGAATCTACTCCCTGAGGCAACTTCCTATAGATGCGCTTCCGGATATTACCAATAACCAGGTCCAGATTATTACTTCGTCTCCAAGCAATGGCGCAGAAGATATCGAGCGTTTTGTAACCTATCCGGTAGAGCAGACCATGGCCACTATTCCTGGAATAGAAGAAGTCCGTTCCTTTAGCCGGTTCGGTCTTTCAGTTGTAACGGTCGTGTTCAAAGAAAATATAGAAATTTACTGGGCCCGTCAGCAAGTGAGCGAAAGGCTTACTGAAGTAGAAAGAGCTATTCCAAAGGGGATCGGCACACCAGAAATTGCACCTTTAACTACCGGGCTTGGAGAGATTTACCAATATGTTATCCACCCTAAAAAAGGATATGAAAAGAAATACGATGCCACCGAGCTTCGCACCATTCAAGACTGGATTGTTCGCCGCCAGCTTTTGGGTGTGGAGGGTATAGCAGATGTGAGCAGCTTTGGCGGCTACCTTAAGCAGTACGAGATTGCCATTAATCCGGATAAACTCAGAAGTATGAATATCTCCATTAGCGACATTTTTAAGGCGCTTGAGAAAAACAACCAGAATACCGGCGGATCATACATTGATAAAAAGCCTAATGCCTATTTTATCCGTAGCGAGGGACTGATCAACAGTATAGACGATATTGAGAATATTGTGGTAAGGACAAATGAAAACAGTACCCCTGTGCTGATCAGAAATGTAGCTGAAGTGAGGATCGGAGCGGCCACCAGATATGGTGCCATGACCAGGAACGATCAGGGTGAGGTAGTAGGCGCGGTAGTGATGATGTTAAAGGGCGCCAACTCATCAAAGGTTATCAAAAACGTAAAAACCCGGATGGATCAGATAGCCAAAAATCTTCCGGAGGGGGTTGTCATTGAGCCATTCCTTGATCGTACCAAATTGGTAAACAGTGCCATTGGCACAGTAACCAAAAACCTGGCAGAAGGTGCATTAATTGTAATTTTTGTATTGGTACTGCTTTTAGGGAATTTCCGCGCCGGATTGATTGTGGCTTCGGTGATTCCGCTTGCCATGCTTTTTGCCATCTGTTTGATGAACCTTTTTGGCGTCAGTGGAAACCTGATGAGCCTGGGTGCGATAGACTTTGGACTCATTGTAGATGGCGCGGTTATTATTGTAGAAGCCTCACTTCATCATCTTGGGCTTCGCCAAAACAAAAACAAGTTAAGCCAGCAGGAAATGGACACAGAAATTTTTGAATCTGCTTCCAAAATCCGTAACAGTGCCGCTTTTGGCGAAATCATTATCCTGATTGTTTATCTCCCGATTTTGGCTCTGGTAGGCATAGAAGGTAAAATGTTCAGGCCAATGGCACAAACAGTAGCCTTTGCTATTTTAGGTGCTTTTATCTTATCGTTAACTTATGTACCGATGATGAGTGCACTTTTTCTAAGTAAAACCATCAATACCAAACGAAATATTTCAGACCGCATCATGTCTTTTTTTCAACGCGTATATACGCCGATGCTCAACTTTGCATTGCGGGCAAAAGTGGCAGTTGTGGGCATTGCAGTTGGACTATTTGTGCTTGGTCTGGTCATTTTCAATTACCTGGGGGCCGAATTTATTCCTACATTGGAAGAGGGCGATTTTGCCGTAGAAACCAGGGTGCTTACCGGAAGCAGCCTTTCGCAAACCATTGAAGCCTCTACGCGTGCAGCGAAAGTATTAAAGGCAAATTTTCCGGAGGTAAAGGAGGTTATCGGAAAGATTGGCTCCAGCGAAATTCCTACCGACCCGATGCCGGTAGAAGCCTGTGACCTGATTATTATCCTCAAAGATAAGCGCGATTGGACAACTGCTTCAACGAGAGATGAACTGGCAGAAAAAATGCAAAGCAAGCTCGAACAGTATATCCCGGGAGTTACTTTCGGTTTCCAACAGCCTATACAAATGCGTTTTAATGAACTTATGACTGGCGCAAGGCAAGATGTGGTAATCAAAATTTACGGAGAAGATTTTTCCAAGCTCAGTACCTACGCAGCGCAGGTTGGTGCTATAGCCGGGAAAATAAAAGGGGCACAGGATATTTATGTGGAACAGGCTTCGGGACTTCCACAGGTGATCATCAAATTTCATAGAGAAAAGATTGCACAGTTCGGATTGAATATTGAAGATGTGAATACGGCTATCCGTTCGGGATTTGCGGGAGAAGTGGCTGGTTTGGTATTTGAAGGCGAAAAACGGTTCGATATGGTTGTCCGCCTCGAAAAAGAAAACAGGCAGTCGCTTGATGACGTGAAAAATCTGTTTGTTACAGCACCTAATGGCAACCAGATTCCGCTGGAACAACTGGCCGATATCCAGTATAAGGAAGGACCTAACCAGATTCAGCGCGATGATGCAAAGCGACGGATTACCGTAGGTTTTAATGTGCGGGGAAGGGATGTAGAAAGTATCGTAAAGGAAATTCAGCAAAAGGTTGATGCAGAAGTTAAGTTTTCACCAGGATATTACCCCACCTTTGGCGGTACGTTCGAGAACCTGCAGGCAGCCAATAAAAGATTAAGTGTTGCCGTGCCGCTGGCCTTATTGCTCATCTTACTGTTGCTTTATCTTACTTTTTCATCCATTAAACATGCACTTTTAATTTTTACTGCCATCCCTTTATCGGCTATTGGTGGTGTATTTGCCCTTTGGGCACGTGGTATGCCCTTTAGTATCTCTGCAGGCATAGGCTTTATAGCGCTATTTGGTGTTGCGGTACTTAATGGCATTGTACTTATCAGTGAATTTAACAGATTAAAAAAAGAAGGAATGAAAGATATACAGGAAATTATCAGAAAAGGAACCTCGGTTAGGCTGCGCCCGGTTATTATGACGGCCCTTGTAGCCTCTCTGGGTTTTCTTCCAATGGCCATCTCTGGCGGAAGCGGTGCTGAAGTGCAGCGACCGCTAGCTACGGTTGTTATCGGCGGACTAATCTCTGCAACACTGCTAACCCTTTTGGTACTTCCGGTGCTTTATATCTGGATTGAAAAAATGGGCAGTAACAAAGTAAAAATATCACCGATAGCAGGCATTATTGTCGTATTTATTGTGTTTTTTGGATTGCCGCCTGCTAAGGCGCAAACGGTGTTAACCCTTAAACAGGTCGTATCTGCAGCGCTGGAAAACAACCGGATAATAAACGGGGCTAACCTTGATGTAGCCTTGCAACAGACACTTAGAAAAGGCACTTTCGAACTGCCTAAAACGGAAATATCCATGCTTTACGGCCAATACAATAGCCTGGTTAAAAACGATAACAACATTACCGTTTCTCAGACCATTCCTTTTCCAACGCTTTTCGCGGCAAGTGCAGCGTTGGGTAATGAACGGATCAAAGCAGGCCAGCTTCGGGTGGCTTCCAGTAAAAACGAACTTGTATTTCAGGTGAAAACGGTTTATACCAATCTTCAGTATCTGTATTCAAAGGAGAAACTACTGTATGAGCAGGATAGCATTTATAAGGGTTTTTTAAAATCGGCGTCGCTCAAGTATAAAACAGGTGAGGGTAATCTGCTTGAAAAGGTTGCTGCGGAAACACAGCTTAAGGACGTACAGAGCCTGCTCGACCAAAATGGATCTGATATTGAAATTTATAAAGCGCAGCTTGCTACGCTTCTTGGTGGGGGTAGTCTACCCTCAATTGCCGACAGGTTTTTAACAGAAACACCCGAAATTTTTATCGGAGACACCGCGCTTCTACATGAAAATCCTGCCATAGCCTATTTCAGACAGCAGGTTGTAATCGCCGAAAAGCAACGCAAAGTAGAATTGGCAAAAGCGTTACCCGACTTTACACTTGGTTATTTCAACCAATCGCTAACCGGTTTTCATAAAGTTGATGGAAATGATGTTTTCTTTGGTCGCGACAAACGTTTTCAGGGCTTTCAGATAGGCCTTTCCGTTCCTTTATTTTATAGAGCTTATGCCGTAAAGGCAAAGGCCGCATCAATTAATAAAAATATTGCCTCGAACGATCTGGAACTTCAGCAACGAAAATTGACGGGCCAATATCAACAGGCTTTAAGCGAATACCTGAAAAACAGGAAACGTTACGACTATTTTGTCACTTCAGCCTTAGCCAATGCTGCCTTAATATTAAAAAACAGCCGCATTGCTTATCAAAACGGAGAAATAGGCTATTCGGAATACCTGATAAACCTTAAACAGGCAAATGGTATTTACGAAGGCCGGCTGATGGCCTTGCTCCAGTTAAGCCAGAGCATCAATCAAATTGAATTTTTAACCGGTAACCACCAATCATTTTAAACATAAATATCATGAGATCCATATATAAATTTCTTATCCTGGCGTCCTTTCCGTTTTATTTGGCTGGCTGTAGTCGTCAAAGCGCAGAAAAAGAACCTGAAAAAGAAACAGTTCATGAAAAGAGCGATATTGTAACGCTTACCCCGGAACAGCAAAAGCTATCCGAAATTACCCTTGGCGAAATTGAGCTGAAAGAATTAAGTGGAACAACAAAAGTAAACGGCATGCTCGACCTCCCTCCACAAAGCCTGGTATCAATATCTACACCGCTGGAAGGAATTTTGAAAAGCACCAATATGTTGCAGGGAAAACGCGTAGCCAAAGGGGCGCTCGTAGCGGTTATGCAAAATCCGGAATTTATTCAGATGCAACAGGATTACCTGGATTATAAAAGCCAGCTACAGTTCCTGAAAGAGGAGTTAGACCGCCAGGAAGAATTGGCAAAGGAAAATGTAAATTCTAAAAAAGCATTGCAGAAAGCAAGAAGCGAATACCAAAGTGTGAGTGCAAGGTTGCTGGGGCAACGGTCAAAACTCTCCCTGATGGATATTAGTTTTTCGGCATTGGAGAAAGGACAGATTCAAAAAACCTTTAATTTATATACCCCAATTGCGGGCTATGTTACGCAGGTTAATACCAATATAGGTGCCTTTGTGAGTACAACCGATGTGATGTTTAAAATTGCCGATACCGAACACCTGCATGCTGAACTTACCGTGTTTGAAAAAGATGTACCCAAGCTTAAACTGGGACAGAAGGTTCGCTTTGTACTCGCTAACGAAGAAAAAGAACGTATGGCCACGGTTTACCTCATTGGTAGGGAAATTAGCAAAGAGCGTACCGTACAAATCCACTGTCACCTGGATCAGGAAGATACGCAATTGCTTCCGGGCATGTATCTTAAAGCCTATGTAGAAAGCGGCGTGAGCAAGGTTGAAGCATTACCCGATGCGGCAATTGTTGAATTTGAAGGTAAAAAGTTCGTCTTTATCGAACAGCCACCTAGCAGAAGTAATAAAACTTATCGCTACAGGATGATGGAAGTAAAAACAGGTGTCGCCGAAAATGGTTATACCCAAATTTCTTTTGCAGAACAGATTGATAATGCGAAAGTAGTGGTCAAGGGCGCTTATGATTTGTTAAGTAAGGTAAAAAATACCGAAGAGGAAGAGGAACATTAAATTGAAACCAAAAAAATGCTTTTTTTATTAAGATGTTTTATGTTGAATAAATTTTGGCTTAGTTGAGTCTGGAGACTCAACACTATTCCTGCTCCGTAGAGTCGCTTTGCTTAACTCTACGGAGAGATGGGATGTGTTGTCAACTATAACAAGTATGGACACTAAAATTCTATTGAAATCAAATATAGTCTTGGAAAAAGCATCCATTTAATGAACGATTTTTCTACGTCAAACAAGAAAATCAAATTGTTTTATTAAGAATAAACAACTTTCCCGACGAGCCACTTTTTCTTTAATAAATGGATTAGATATTCTGGATATTGAAGATAGACCAGATGGTTGGGATATAGAATGGTAAGAACTAATAGGTTTACCAGAAATCAATAAGTTGCAAAAAGCTAAAAAATGAGGAGTTAAATTAATCGAAAGCTAAAAAACAGCCTTAATTATTAAGTCTATTATTTTTAGTGGTTTGTTTGTAGTTGAGAATGGAGACTCAATACTATTAATATTCCGTAGACGCTTTACTTAACTCTACGGAGAGGTGGGGTTATGATAAAATAGATGCAGATTGATAGTGCTCATAGTTAGTAAAGTTTTTTTAAATCATCAAAAAACCTTTTTTTATTTCCTTTAGTTTCTGGACGTGTAAAAAGATCAGGATTTTGAATAACTTTTAAAATTACTTTTCTGGTTAGAATATCTAGGGCTTTACTTATGGAGACAAAATGATTCGCCTCCTTTTTCATAAGGTCATCATGTATATATCTTGACCTAATATTATAGGCGATTTTTAATAATTCTTTGTTGGTAGTTTTAATTTCTTTATCACCAATCTGGTCTTAGCGTCTCGCTAAGACCTAAAATGTGACTACATAGCAAAGTCCAGCAATTTAAAAATTCAATGTACACCGATTGAGTTTCATTCGAGGTAGTGGTATTTTACATTTGCGCAGCTGAATTTCTTCTTTTAAATGCGAATTTACAGGCATTACAATAGTACGCCTGCTCATTATATCAAAACCAAACGACTCGAAAAGGCTGCGGAATTGCTTATTTCAAACTAAAGAATTAAAGACATTGCTTATAATAACGGCTTTAACGACCTGGCTAATTTTACCAAAAGCTTTTGCGATAAGTATCAATGTCCACCAAGCGAGTTTCGTTCGAGGTAGAGGAATTGTATATCTGCCGATAGCCAAGGGTAGTATGAGTTAAGGGCAAAGCATCCTTAAACCATATCCTTAAAACTAAAAGTAACCTTTTAGTGTTACCTATCATAAAGTAAATCAATCCTTTAAGCTTGGATATTTCAGATGGATATATGGGTTGATACTTTGCCAGATAAGTTACATAGCCACAGGATAAATATGAATACCAGAAGAAACTTTCTACAAAAAATGGGTGCATCAGCATTGATGTTGCAATTAAGTTCCATATCAGCATTTGCTGATGCTCCCGAAGAAATCAAGCAACCTTATGATGGTAGGGTACTCCGGGTAGCCATTATGGGTTTGGGTGGATATGGTACCCGGGTAGCAGAGGCGATGAAAGCCTGTACCAAGGCTAAACTGGTAGGTGTAATTAGTGGTACGCCTTCAAAAATTAAAGATTGGCAAGCCAAGTACAACATTCCGGAAAAGAATTGTTATCACTACCAGAACTTAGATGAGGTGAAAAATAATCCGGATATAGATGCCATTTATGTAACTACGCCAAATGCCCTGCACCATGGTCAGGTTATTCGTATAGCAAAAGCCGGAAAACACGCGATATGCGAAAAGCCGATGGCATTAAATGCCAAAGAAGGTCAAGAGATGGTTAATGCCTGTAAAAAGGCAAACGTGAAGTTACTGGTTGGTTATCGAATGCATTTTGAGTCCCGTACGCTGGAAGTGATCCAAATGAGAAACGCGGGCGACTTTGGAAAGATCATGTTTTTCCAGGGGCAATGTGGCTTTAAAATAGGCGACCCCACGCAGTGGCGATTAAATAAAGCGCTGGCAGGCGGCGGATCCATGATGGATATTGGGATTTATGCGATTAATGGGGCAAGGTATATGGTTGGCGAAGAGCCGATTTGGGTAACAGCCCAGGAAACCAAAACCGATCCGGTAAAGTTTAAAGAAGGTGTAGATGAAACGATTCAATTTCAGCTGGGTTTTCCCGGCGGAGCAGTGGCGTCCTGCTTATCCAGTTATAACATCAACCACCTGGACAGATTTTTTATGAGTGGCGATAAGGGATTTGCAGAAATGCAACCTTCTACCGGTTATGGTCCAATCAAAGGCAGAACCCATCGGGGCGAACTTACGCAGCCGATAACCACGCATCAAACGGTACAGATGGATGAGATGGCAAGCATTATTTTTGAGGATAAGAGACCGGTAGTTCCTGCAGATGGAGAGGAAGGCTTAAAAGACCTTCAAATTATTGATGCCATTTATGAAGCCGTAAAAACAGGGAAAAAGATCAGGTTAACGGTTTAAGCAACGGCTTTAAATGGGTAATGGAGTTCATTGATGATTTTGCCAGTAATAGACATGATAAGCGCTAAGACTGGTTTTTAAATTAACTATACATCATAAAAAAAGCGGTCCGAGCCGCTTTTTTTATTTCTGAACAATGATATGGTATTTAGCTTTGGTACTTGTTGAGCTATCAAACCAGATGGTATATATTTTTCCGGCTTGTAACTCTGAACCTGCTATGGTTGTGGTTTCCAGTGAACCAGACATGTTAACGTTTAAGCTGGTATTGGCATCAATCGTTTGATAAGCTGAAGCTGCTTTAAAAGCTAAAGCCGAAAGAATACTGGTACCGGTAGATGTTGTCACATTAATGGTACTGCTTAACATCGGCGCCACATTGATAAAACGAACTTTCGCTTTGCCACTCACGGTATTATCATCATTGGTATAGGTATTAATGGCCATTGTACCATCAGCTTGTTTTACTAAAAAAGCAGTTTGCGAAGAATTTTCACTTGCATTTACATTTGCAGATGCGGTTACTGTTGCTGACCCCGAGTTTTTAAAGGCAATGGTTTTACTGCCTGTCGTGGTAGAGATGTCCGTTGCAGTATTGGAATAGGCTATAGCCGATGCACTTACCTTAACATCATTAATATAAGCATCCTGCGCAGCAGATCCTTCTACAGAATTCACGAAAGATATTCTGGCGTTAGCACTCAGATCGTTGTTGTTATCTTTCTTGCAGGATGAAATCGAAAGCACCACCGTTGCGGCTACCGCAAAACGTGTGATCAAAGATTTAGTTTTAAGTTTCATGACATTCAATTTTTTATTGCACCATCCCAAAAAAATGCCAACGCCCGGATTTTAATGGTTAAAAAACTGTTTTTCAACGTTTTATATTTATTTTTCTATTATTTTAAGAAAATACTTTTGTCAAAAAAATGTATATAAAACAGTTCATTTGTAACACATTTGGTACATCATGCAGCGAAAAAAATCTTTACAAAAATACTTTGCCGATTGGGTATTTTCAAATGACGCATATCAGGATTTGTACCTGAACAAATAGCATAAACGCCTCCGGATTATTTTCAAATCCAGAGGCGTTGAATTCATCTGCTAATGAGTATCCGTTTTGGTTTTGTAGGCTTACCAGCCATAGTTTTGTACCAGGTTAGGATCTTTGTCAATTTCTGCCTGTGGTATGGGCATAAGGTAGTGCTTATCTGCAAAAACGCGGTTTTGTAAAACAACAGTCTTATAAAATACAGCTACTCCCGCTGCTTCGCTTGATACATCCAGCCCTGTACTGCTGAGTTCAGCTGCCGAAGGACGTGCATTTAGTCCCAGCGCTGGTACATTATCAACCGTTTTGGCGATCAGCCATCGTCTTACATCCCAGAACCGGTGGCTTTCAAATGCCAGTTCCACCCTTCGCTCATTTTGGATACGGTTTCGCATACCCGCTTTAGTATTGTCAGCTGCCAGGATCGGTAAGTTTGGCATGGCCACCCGGTTCCGAACCAGATTGAGGTATTGATAAACGGATGGGTCTGGCGCATCCAGGTATTCATTCATGGCTTCTGCATAATTCAGGTAAATTTCAGCCAGGCGGAAAAGCGGGAAATTTCGCGTTCCGGTACCTGAATTCGCATTTCTGTCGTAACTAGGCGATAAAAACTTCCGTACATTATAACCCCATGGGTTAGTACCCGGTTTACCAGTAGCCCAACCATCGGTTATTCCGTTGCCCGCACCATACCAGGCCAGTCGTACCGGGCGTTTGGTTGCATCGAACCTCCATACGTCGTACTGGAAAAATATACTGGCATAGAACCGCGGGTCGCGATCTTTATACATGTTCGATATATTATTTACCGTTTGAAATTTCAAGCCATCCCATAACTGTCCGTTCCAGACGCCGCTTGTAGTATAGCCAGAACCGGTTTGGTTTATCGGGTAACCATTTTTCATCTCATAAGCGTCAACAAATTGCTGTAAGGGCGTTAGTTTCCCGTTTCCTTTAAAGGGAGCGCCGTTTGGCAGATAGTTACCATCAATATCTGTTGAGTTGCCAAGGATCCGCTGCAGAATAGTCTCGGTGTAATCACGGGTATAAAATTGTGCAGCATAATTCTGAACAGGGTTATCAGGGAAAGGACTGTACAATTTGTAAATACCCAGGTCAATAACTGCTTTCGCGGCGTCAGCAGCTCTTTTCCACTTCTCTTTATCATAGCTGCGGTTAAAAAGAACTTTACCATCTTTATTTTGCACATTGGCGTAAAGAGGGTTACCATTAAATAGTGGACTTGCGGCATATAACAGGGTGCGGGCTCTTAATGCCAGCGCTGCGCCCCTGGTAATGCGGCCGGTTTGTGCGGCTTCCTGCACAAGGGGTAGCACATTCGCAATTTCGTCACATTCTGAGGTAATGAAATTAACTACCTCATCCACCGAATTGCGTGATACCTGCGTATCTTCCAGGTTTTGAGGATCCACATCATTAGCACTCGTAATCAGCGGAACGGCTCCGTAGCGTTTAAAAAGTTCAAAGTAAAACTGGGCGCGAAGAAAACGTGCCTCGGCTTTATAACGGGGTTTCCAGATCGCATAATAACTTTCCCGGTCGAGCGGTACCGGAACAGCATCTATGCGCTTGATAAATATGTTTGCCCTGCGGATATCCTGATATTTCCCCGACCAGTTTCCGTATGGATTATCATTGGTACTCCAGGCGCCAAGATTATATTTGTAAGCATCTACCGCCTCTCCATTGTCGAACCAATGATGGTAAGTTTCGTCAGTTGCAGCCGTTAGAGGAGAGGTTAACTCATTGGGGAGGGCATTGTACAGGCGCGCCAGGGCCTGCTCTGTCAGGTTGATGTTGTTATAAACATCATTCTCACTTGAATATTCTGCAGGAACAACATCCAGATATTTTTTACAGGATGTGCTACTGATCAATAGTGCTGCCAACAGCAGCTTGGTTATATTTTTCATGGGGTTACATTGAAGCATTTATTCCTAAGTTGATTACACGCATTTGAGGGTAGTCTCCAAAGCCATTGGTGCGCTCCGGATCGAAAATCTTCATCTCAGACCAGGTAAAAATATTTGATCCGGTGGCAAAAGCCCTGATATTGGTCAGACCGATTTTTTTAACCCAGTTTTTAGGAAGCGTGTAACCCACCTCCACATTTTTAAGCCGCACATAGTTAGATGATCTTAGCCAAAATGTTGAATTCTGATTGTTGTTTACATTATTAGATGATGATAATCTTGGCCATTTGGCATTTGGATCAGGATTCTGCGTTGTCCAGCGGTTATCCATATAGTCTGCCAATACTGAGCTGTTATTTGAGAAAGCCCATGCAGAAGTGCCAGTTAGCCAAACTTTTCCCCCGCCGGAACCCTGAAAAAGAACATTAAGGTCAAAGTTTTTGTAAGTATAGGATAGGGTTAAACCCAGAATCGATTTAGGGGTGGTTACCTGACCAAGGTAACCTTCGTCCTGACTGTTAATCACACCATCCCCGTTACGGTCAAGATATTTGATATCACCAGGACGCACGGCACCGAATTGCTGAGTCGGGCTTGCAGCAATATCTGCCGCATCCTTAAACAGGCCAATTGCAGTTAAGCCATAAGCTTCATTAATCTGTGTGCCTTTCAATCCGCGGTAAGGCAATGCATATACTGGTTCAGCAGCATACTGTATGCGGTTTGTGGCATACGAATAAGAACCCCGGAGCATCAGGTTATGATTACCAAAACGTTTGCGGAAGGTAAGTTCTCCTTCAAAACCCTTGTTATCAACAATACCTGCATTTATGGCCGGTAGATTTTGAACACCTGTTACATTTGGAATGATGGCTGCTGTGGTCAGGATCTGTGAGCGCCTTTCGGTAAAAACGTCACCCGTAAAAGCGATCTGCCCTTTAAATAGTTCGAAATCCAAGCCAATATTGGTTTTCTTTGACTGTTCCCAGGTTAAGAATGAATTTCCAGTGGCACTTTCCTGGGCACCTGAATAACCATCTCCATCGGCTGCCAGGCCAAATCGGTAGCCGCTTCCGTTTCCGGTTTGCCAGGTGCTTAAATAGGCAAAACGGCCAACACTGTTATCTACGCCAACAATACCATAAGAACCTCTTAATTTTAACAGGCTCACCAGCTTAGAATCTTTCAGGAAGTTTTCATTAGATAGGATCCAACCAGCAGATGCGGCAGGGAAAAAGCCCATACGCCGTCCCTTCATAAAGTTCTCAGAACCGTTATAACCGGCATCGAATTCCAGTACATAACGCCTGTCAAATGAATAATTGATCCTGCCTACCAGGCCCAGCTGTTTGTAAGGCAGCGCGGCAATGGCGCCATCAGCAGTGGCGGTGGCCAGAAAACTCTGTGACTGGTTATAACGCAGCATACCCGAAACAACATGTTTTTGGGCAAACGTCCGGTCGTAGTTCAGATAACTTTCAAAGGTCGATTTGCGGCTGCCATTGGCCGCAATATTAAAGCCGAGCAAACCATCGCCAGTGGTCAGTTCTTCGTAACGTCCTTTGCTTAGGTCCGTTTCATTTTCGTTAGTGATAAAACGATAGGTAGAATAATTCCGTTGGCGGGTAATGTTCCTAAAGTTCTGAGCATCGTAAGCAAACCGTGTTCTAAAGCTCAATCCTTCAGTAACAAAAGGCAGTTTTAATGTAAATCCGATAATGGAACTTAATGTATTTTCGAAAAAACGCCCGTATCCGAATTGCGTTAAACGGCCGTAAGGGTTGGCCGGAGAGTCTTTTTGTCCGGATACTGAACCATTAGGGTTTTTTAAAGGATAGATGTATGCAGGTGTATTGCGTATCTCAGACCAGAATGCGCCTGCGGTTTCAGTTGGATAGTTTCTATCGCGGACAATGTCTGAAAGATTCAGCTCAAGCTTCAGTGTAGGCAAAAGATCAATATCAATATTGCTCCTGAAGTTATACTTGTTCATCACCGCATTGATATTGTAAGCATTCAAATCGTCATATTTGTATAACCCATCCTGTTTCAGGTAAGCCATCGATACAAAATACCTGGCTGTTGAGGATCCGCCGTTAACATTTAGATTGGCCTGGCTCATCATTGATGAAGGTTTAATCAATTCTTCTGTCCAGTTAACATTTGGATAGAGGTACTGATAAGTAGGATTACTGCGGTCGCGGAATTTATTGAGGTATGCATCCGTGTAAAGGTTGGCATTGAGCCCATCATTATTCAGTGCTTCCCTGAATAAGCTGAGTGCATCGAATGAATCGAGGTATTCTGGCATATTGAAAGGGCGCTGTTGTGAAGTCTGTGCGGTGAGTGAGATTAGCGGTTTCCCCGTCTTCCCTCTTTTTGTAGTTACCAGCACAACGCCATTAGCGCCTTTCATCCCATAAACAGCCGTAGCCGCTGCATCTTTCAAAACGCTCACGGTTTCTACATCATTAGCATCAATACCATCAATGCTGTTCTCTATACCATCAACCAGTACCAACGGGCTTTTGCCCTGATAAGTGCCAAATCCACGGATGTAAAGTGCTGACCCATCGGCTCCGGGTTCGCCGCTGCTTTGTATAGTTAACAGTCCCGGTAAACGCCCTGCAAGACTGTTGGTTAAACTGGCGGTTGGCGTTCGTAATAGTTCCTTTGAGGTAACCGAAGTAAGGGCGCCGGTAACATTGTTCTTCTGTTGTGTACCATAGCCCACTACTACCACATCTTCTAACATGGCCTGGTTCTGGCGTAGCCTGACCGCAATAAATTCCCTCGATCCAACTGCCACCTCCTGCTTTATAAAACCTACCATACTGAATATCAGGGTTGCATCTTCCGGAACTTTGATCATGTAGCCGCCATTAACGTCGGTTACTACACCATAACCGTTGCGGCCTTTTACGCTGACCACTACACCGGGCAAACCAACTCCGCTGGTGTCGGTTACACTTCCGCGGACCTCAATATCTTTCAACATGGTGTTTGCTGAAAACATCGCGGGATCGTTTTTTTTCCCGCTATCAGACCTGGCATTTGCGTAGGCTGAGGAACAAAGGAATAAAATGAAAATAATAAACAGCTTAGCCAGACTAATGGTCCTGGCAGCAGTTCCTGCTTTGTTGTAATGTAAAAGTTTTCTCATAACTGGTTTAAAAGGATTTGCTTAATTAAATGATCTGAATTAGCATGGTTCATGCGATCATACTCCTGTACAGTAGAAGCATTTTTGGGGTTTGTAAATCGTTTATCTAAATAGCGGGTTAATAAAAAAAGTTATAGGCAGGCCATCTTGCCATGTTTAATGGCACAGTGCTAATTGCTCGTTAATTGGCTTATTGTTCGTTAATAGGGCAGGGAAGGTTAATCCCGGTACTAATGGCGGTTCCAAAATCAGGTGATCCATCTGCTTTCCAGCTAAGCTGTTGCATTCTTGTGGTTCTGGCCTGACCCGGGTTATTTGGTGTGCTGCGGGCGTGGTAGATAAACCAATTTTCAGATTTCACCACACCGTTCTGATCGGTGAAGCTACTGGTAAAAAAACCGTTGTGTCCGGGGCCATAAACTGAATTTTTATCGCTCTTCACAAATACCTGTTTTTTGTTGATCCAGTTTTCTGCTATTACAGGGTCGCTGCCGGTCTTCAACTGAATCTGTGCTAAACAGTAATTATCACTACTGTAACGGCTGGCAGAGAAGATAATAAATACGGGGCTGTTGGCATCGCGTTGCAGCATAATCGGCCCTTCGTTTACACCTGCACCAAGAAAAGTGGGCTCCCATTTTTCCCAGTCATTTGTTGGTGATGATATCTTGATTCGTGGCCCGCTGATCGTCCAGGGGTTCGACATGGGGGCGAGGTAAATATATTGTTTATATTTTTCGGTAGGATTTTCCCAGCCTGACCACACGAAATAGTTTTTATTGCCTATGGTAGCAACAGAACCATCTATCGCCCATTGATCATTTCCTGAATCGGCGATTTTGCCTTTAAAATTCCACATTCCCTGGGTTGGGTCTGCGTTTTCATTTTCCAATACAAACATGCGGTTACTGTCATCTACCCCCTTTTGTGCCGCGGCAACATAGATATACCATTTTCCCGCTAAGAAATGCAGTTCCGGGGCCCAAAGGTCAGCTGAGTGATCGGTATTTTCAGGTGGTGTCCAAACCGTTGTTTCAATGGCATTGGCCAGTTGCGACATCGCTTTCGTTTTGGCTATGGCCACGCGGTTACCTTTGGTAGACAGAAAATAATAGTTTCCATCTTTTTGGGCAACAAAAGGATCGGCATGATCGCCATTTACCAATGGGTTTTGGAAGTATTTTACAAGGGCACCTTGTTCGGTGTTGATCGTCGTATCTCCCTGAGAACTTTTCTGACAGGCTGTGGATAATAGGGGAAGTCCCGCAGTCATCAAAATAAGAAATTTGTTCCTCATAAAGCTTGGAATAGTTGGTTATTTGGTTGACCAAAAGTAGCGATCGAAAAACGGTATCATTCCGATCCAGAGGCTGATCTACTTCAAATCAAGATTGTGTAATTTTTAAATGCCTGTAAAACAGAATTTTGTGTTTGTGTTGTCGCTTGAAAATCAAAACTTTTTTCAGCCCGTTTCAGGTAACAGAATGCTGTCATTTTAATTTTAAACCCTAATATTGTAATGCCATATCAGCATAGATCAGAATTTGCTGTATGTTTATGTAACAGGCTGGCCGCCATCCGAAATATTAATGATAAAGAAAATTTTTGTAACAATCATATTGCTGGTCCATGTTCTGGCAGTTAGTGCGCAAACATCGAAAGTGGACAGTTTATGGAAATTACTGAGAAGGGAACTCTCCGCAGAAAATAATTATATCCGGCAGAAAGAACAAAAAATTGAAAGGTTGCGTACGCAGCTCGCAACTGTTCCTGCTAAGGATTATCTTGATCGTTACAAATTATTGTCAGGATTGTTCAATGAGTACAGTTCTTTTCGTTTTGATTCTGCAATTACCAACGGTAATAAATTGATTGACCTTTCAAAAAAGTTAAGTGATAAGCATTACCTCATTCAAAGCCAGATGGGACTGGCTACGGTTTTGGTGAAGTCGGGCTTTTACAAGGAGGCTTTCGAAACAATTGCAGAGATCGACACGGCTGGCCTCCCGGGCAGGTTACGTTACGACTACCTTAATTTACGTGGTATGCTTTTCGATGAAATCGGCGCTTACGACAATGACGCATATTATGCTGTGGGCTACCGCAAAGCCGCCCAGGCAGCATTCAAAAAGGCGGGGACTTTGATCAATCCTGGTGAACTTGAAAAAACCATTAGCCTTGCTTTTCTGCCCCCGGCTGAGCAGGATAAAAAACCAGACGCAGCGTTTTATTACCGATATCTACTTACTCATGGTTTATCAGAGCATCAGATTGCCATAGTCGCTACCAGAATTAGCCATGCCTACACAGGTGATGATAAGCTGATGTTGCTTACCCTTGCGGCAATCAACGATATCCGGTCAGCTACTAAAGAAACGTTTGCCATATTTTTACTGGGACAGGAGCTTTTTAAAATGAACCGGAATGATGATGCTTATATCTGTATGCAGGAGGCGCTCGGCAATGCTGCTTTTTATGGAACCAGAAACAGGGCGGCACAAATCGAATCGGTATTGCCCTTAATCGCAAGCCGACTGATAGAAGAAAAGCAGCATGAGAAGGAAATGCTCTGGATTGGAATTGTGATTTTCGTGTTGGTGGCGGTGGTTTTGCTGTTCCAGTTGGTACTTTTCCGGAAACAGGTGATTCATATCAAAAAAAACGATCTGATCATTACGGAAAAGAATACAGAACTTGAAGACGTGAACAGCAAACTCTGGGAATCGTCCCGGATCAAGGAAGAACTCATTGGCCTGTTTTTTAAAACCTGCTCATCTTATATCGAAACGCTTGATAAAGTTAAACGCAAAGCTCAGCACAATATTAAATTAGGGAAATATCAGGATGCAACCCAGGTGCTGGGAAATGTTCATATACAGAAAGAGAAATATCAATTGTTTAATACACTGGATAGGGTTTTTTTAACCCTTTTCCCCAACTTTGTTTCCTCGTTTAATGCACTTTTAAGGCCTGATGAGCAGATTGAGCTAAAAGAGGGTGAAATGCTCACTGCCTCACTTCGTATTTTTGCATTGATCCGCCTGGGAGTTAGCGATACGGAAACCATTGCACGTATATTGGATTATACCGTAAATACCGTTTATACCTATAAGGCCCGTATGAAAGCAAAAGCTTTGGTTGCTCCGGAACAGTTTGAGCAAAAGATAATGGAAATTAAATTTACAGATGACCGCTAATGATATAATAAACTGCAAATACATTTTCCAACATAGATTCACAATGGCGGGATATCAACTTATATTTCCTGTGTTTACAGTACAAATGAGCTACTCTATATAAGCTTCTTAGTTACTTGCCAACTTATTTATTTTCCTGCTTAAGCATTAATTTGCGAGTTGGTTCTTGTAATGAATCAATTGTGCGCTCAGTTTATTGATGGATGCTTTTACGTGTCCGAAGCAGAATATTATATTTGCCACACCTACCTTATTAAGCGCAAATTGTTCTATTTCTAAAAGGTCTTCAATAATATCTTCTCTACCCAGGTAGCCAAATGAAGTCTTCATTTTATGTACGAGAAACGCAATTTTATCCCAGTTTTGTAATGCAATTGCATCCTCTATTTCCTCCATTAGCTTTGGTATATGCGAATTGAAAAGATCAATTGTGGTAATGATAAACTTCGTATTGCTTCCTGAAATTTTTTCAAGATAGGAAAGGTTTAATGGTTTATCGACATTGTTTGAATCACACATATCCGAAGCTGATCTTAGGGTTAAATATTCTCATTCTGTACTATTTATATTTTGAATTAAATATATACGATGTAGGGTGAATCTGTTATAGTAAGATGTGTAACTTATCTGAAACAATGTAACAAAAAGATTGTTTAAAAAGCTTAATATGCTTTCGAATGATAAATATCCTGATAGTAGACGACCATTTTAATAATGTTAAGATCCTGGCAACTGCGCTAAAACGAGACGATATTGTATGCTACGTTACTACATCTCCAAAACAAGGTTTGCAAATGTGTATCGATCATTCTATTGATATTGCATTGATAGATGTGAATATGCCAGAACTATCGGGGTATGAACTACTCGAGTCTATAAAGAATAACCCATTAACACGCGGGGTAATGGTGATTTTGATTACAGGTTACTCCATGGATACCAACGATGTGGTGAAGGGTTTAACGCTTGGGGCTGTTGATTATCTCTTTAAGCCTCTTGATTTACATGTCACCGTGGCAAAAGTAGATTCCATTACCAAGCTAATCCTTCAACAGCGGGAAATCAATAATAAAAATCATCAGCTGGAACAGTATAAGAAAGAACTGTTGGAGATGGTTTCTATTGCAGAAAAGAGTAAACTGGCAAAAGAAAACTTCCTGGCCAATATGAGCCACGAAATACGGACACCATTAAACGCTATTTTGGGGCTGATACACATTTTGGAAACCACCAGGTTAGATGCTGACCAAGCTAAACTTTTGGGAATGTTGACTTATTCCTCTAAGCTTCTGCTTCAGTTAGTGAACGACATTTTGGATATATCAAAAATTGATGCCGGGAAAGTGAAACTGAATAAAGTAGAAACCGATTTGAGCAGACTGGTTAATGATATATGTGAGCTGACCCGGCCCCTGGCAGAAAGCAAAAATCTTGTTTTATCATGTTCTGTTGATAAAAACATACCAGAAGTTGTGATGGCAGATACCTTAAGGCTCAACCAGATTTTAATTAACCTGGTCAATAATGCGATTAAATTTACTGAATACGGTGGTGTAAATGTGAAGGTTACCATCTCCGAAGTCAGAGAATCGCAGATATTATTGAACTTTTCTGTTTCTGACACCGGAATAGGTATTCCTAATGAATTAATTGGTCAGATCTTTAACCGGTATGAGCGGCTGGAATGCCCCATGGCTGATAAATTCGGCTCTACTGGTTTAGGCTTGCCAATTGTTAAAAAACTGGTTGAACTTAAAGGAGGCACCCTGAATGTGGAAAGCAGCGTTGGAGTGGGTACAACTTTTACCTTTACGAACTGGTACAAAGTGAATAACAAAGTTGAAGTAGCTAAATTAGCTGAAAGTAAAGAGCGGTTTTTAAAATCTTTCAGCAATATTTCCTTGTTACTTGCTGATGATGACGAAATTAACCGGTTCGTGACTAAACAGATATTATCAGAATGGAATATCCAGGTTGATGAGGCTGAAAATGGACTGGATGCTTATATTAAAGCTAAATCAAAACAGTATGACGTGATACTGATGGATATCAATATGCCCGTGATGAACGGTGTAGAGACTACACGAAAAATCAGAAACGAATTATCTGAACACAATAAGTATATCCCTGTTATGGCATTCTCTGCATTTATCAAGGATGAAGACAAGATAGCTGGGGACCATGTTGGGATAGATGCCTATATCCAGAAGCCGATCGAACCAGAAACCTTATATTCACAACTGTATAAGCTGCTAAATAAGGATCACTTATAGCATTTTAATAAATTTATAGCCAATATATTCCATCTCCTGCTCAATTGGGTTGTCAAGCTTCTGTCCTTAGTCTTGTTCGAATTGATTGAGCCTTAAGATTTAATTTCAGTTTAATACCCAGCTTTAATAAGCGTTGATCTTGAAAGCTTTTTACGATATGTTATGTCGGAGAAAGTGCTATTATAAATTTGACTTTGTGACCAATGCTTCGGATGTGTAGATATTCAGATTAATCAGCAATCCTTGAATCACTTTTTGCCATGTGACGAATATTTTGGCCCATCTACTCTTAGCGTCTCGCGGTGGTAAAAGCCAATTAAATTATAAATAGATCTAAACAAAAAAGCCCATCTTTCGATGAGCTTTTAATTAGTAGCGGGGAGCAGGATCGAACTGCCGACCTCAGGGTTATGAATCCTGCGCTCTAACCATCTGAGCTACCCCGCCGGGCTTCATATTTACCGATAAATGTAAATATTGATGTGGTTATTTTTAAGAGTTGCAAATATAGGATAAATATACATTCAATTAAAAATAAATGTGAAAAATACTTTAAGAGATTGGTATTCAATAAAATTGATTGCTTTTTGAGGGTTTTAATGTTCACTTTGGCGCTGATAGGAAGCTAGTTTTTACAATATAATACTGTGTCGCGTATATGTTTATTGCTGTCAGCTTAAAAATTTCTCGTGCTTAAGAATGGTGTATCTAAATGTTATAAATGGTTTCAGTGATTGTGAGTCTTTGAAATGACCAAGCCAACTTCTGCTTAACCCACCCTGTGCCAGTTATTGACCTATTGTTTACCTTTTAGGTAAGCAATAGGTAAGCAATAGGTAAACGATAGGTAAAGAATAGGTAACCAATAGGTAAGCAAAGGGTAACCAATAGGTAACGAAAGGGTAAACATGGGGTTAACCTGTCTCGAACAACAGGTAAAGAATGGGTAAATTCCCACTAAAGCCAAATAACCTGTCCTATACTGGAATAAGTTTACAGTAAAAAGTCTTATTACTGATTTGTGTTTACTATCGAATTTGTTTTTACTGTGTTGGGTTTACAATGTTATGTTTTCTTCCTGATACTTGTTTACATGGGTTTGATTTATTTTATTTTGATTTACTTTTTGCCCATTGTGTGTATTTTCTGGTGTTAGGTAGTTGCAACTTGCATGTAGCCTTAGGTTATTATATTTATAGATTGCATGGTCTATTGCTGCACTGGCTTGGCTATGTGACTTAAAGGTTTGGAAGAGATCAAATTCTGTTTTAAGTATTCCATTAACCCGCTCAGCGATGGCATTATCATAAGGGCTACCCGTCTGGGTCATACTGATTCTGATTTCCTTTTTTTTGAGTTGTCCAACATAATCATCACAACAATACTGCGTTCCCCTGTCAGAATGGTGTATCAATTTGCTTTCTGGATATAGTCTGGACAGTACCGCCTTATCAAGTGCTTTTAGGCAACCCGAAGCTTTCAGGTTTGTGGATAGGTAATGGCCAACTATCTTTCTTGAGTATGCATCTGTAATTAGGGACAGATAGGTAAAACCGCTCATCGTAGTGATGTAGGTAATATCGCTCACCCATATTTCTTCCGGCCGTTCCGCATGCCTGCGCTGCACCAGATCTGGATGTATCCGGTATCTGTGAAATGAATTGGTTGTTACCGCATACCGTTTTCCAGTCTTTATTAGCATACCATTTTCACGGACAAGTTCAAATACAGCATCTCTGCCCATAGCTATCCCTAAGGTCTGTAAGAACCCATTATTGAGTTCTTTATAAAGCTTAATGCAACCTGTTTTTGGCAGATCATTTCTGATCTCTTTTATTCTTTGAAGTACGATGTGTTCCTGAAAGGACTGAAGTTCTGATCTTTTAACATGGTTGTACCAGGCCTGTCTGGTATAGCCAAATACCCGGCAGAGATTATCAATACTGTAATATCGGCGTGTTCCGCGTAGTTCCGCCATCACTTGGTAGCAGCTTTTTTTTAAGATCAGTGTTATACTCATGGTTGGCCATCGCAATAACTTTTTCAAGTGCGGCAATCTTCAGCTCTGCAAGCGCTAATTTTTTCTCAAGTGCTCGTTGATCTGCGGAACTGTTGGCGCATAGTTCCTGCTCAGGTGGGTGTTGATCCATAGTGGCGATCTGGTTTTCTTTGTACCAATTTACGAAACGATATACGGATTTTTCGGCAAGTCCATATTTTTTCTCAATTTGCGATTGGCTGAACGATCCATCCAGATATTCTAATGCAACCTGGATTCGGAAACTATCAGAATGGATAGATTCACGACCACCCTTACCTTTAAGTGCTTTTGCTCTTATCATAATGTTTTTTCCTTTTGAAAAACTTTCTATGTAAACTTTTTTTAGGAAGGGACAACCCGTTTAAACAATTAATCCATTTCATAACTTTATTCGATCCCTTAACAGCCTACGGCAATCCCCGCATTTCTTAACCATGTAAGCAATACAAGCACATACAAGTGCAATCGAAAAATACATCTTTGATATGGAAAAAGTTTTATGTACCAGCGTATAATGCGGGCTATTGATGTTCTTTTTGCATTGCAATTGGTCACACACCAACGAATGTCAATAACCAAGCTACCAATGACCAATAAACCAAATGACCAATGAACCAATGACCAATGAACTAATGACCAATCCCCAATAAACCAATGAACTGATAACCATTCAACCAATGGCAAATGAGCCAATGCATCACCTGAAACCAATAAAAATTATATTGTTGCAGATATAGAATAAATTACCTTTCTTTAGCAAAAGAATATTAAAAAATTGTCCGGAAATTATCCTGGTAGTGTACTAAAATGGCAGAAAAGAAAAAATTTACACTAGAGTACGAAGTTAGATCGTCACCAAGAATATTGTATAGTTTTATAAGTGAGCCGAACGGCTTGTCGCAATGGTTTGCGGATGATGTGAATTTTCGCGATCAGGTATATACTTTCACCTGGGATGATGAACAGCAAAAAGCAAAGCTGGTTGCCGTGAAGGAAAATAAACTGGTTAAATTTAAGTGGCTGGACGATGAACCTCAATGTTATTTTGAGATGGAAATTGTGCAGGACGAATTAACCAACGATGTTGCCCTCTCGATTACCGATTTTACCACCGATGAGCTTTTAGCAGAGAAAAAATTAATCTGGGATAACCAGATCGATTATTTGATTAGCGTTTTGGGTGCTTAATATTATCTTCGTATTGTTTACCTTTGTAGGGTGAAAAAAATACATCTTCTGTTGATAAAAGCATTTGTGAAGCCATTCATAGCAACATTTTTTGTTATGATGTTTATTCTGTTAATGTTTTTTCTGTTTAAATGGATTGATGATTTAATTGGAAAAGGCTTCGAATGGTACACCATTCTGGAGCTGATGTATTATGCCTCAGCCGCCAACGTATCCATGGCCCTTCCACTTTCCGTGTTGCTTTCTTCCATCATGACTTTTGGCACATTGGGCGAAAATTATGAGCTGGTGGCCATCAAATCTGCAGGTATTTCTCTGCAAAAAGCCATGCGCCCCCTGTTGGTGGTTATTTTGATGCTTACCGTAGCCTCTTTCTTTTTTGCCAACTACATGCTGCCCAAAGCCAACCTTAAATTTGGTTCGCTTTTGTATGATATCAGAAACAAAAAGCTTTCTTTTTTAATTAAACCAGGCGTTTTCAATAATGAAATTCCAGGGTATGCCATCCGCGTGGATTCAAAAGAGGAGGACGGTACGCTGCACAATATCATGATTTACGACCACCGCGAAAATAATGGTATTCCGAAAGTAATTCTGGCCAGGGAGGGCAAAATGAATAAAACTGCCGATGGTAAGTTTTTGGTGCTTAACCTTAAAAACGGTGTACAATACGAAGAGCAGGCTGCTAAAAACGGCATGTACAACCCAAGGCAGATTTTTACCCGAAACCGTTTTAAAGAAACTTCGCCCCGTTTTGATATGTCGTCTTTTGACGGCAGTACCACCGATCCCAACGCTTTCGGAAACAGTACGCCCATGTTAAACCTGAAAGGGATTGTGAAAAAGCGCGATTCGCTGACCAAACAATTGGATACAATGAAAATGCGTACCGTGGCTGACCTTACCAGTAATTTTAAGCAGTTTAACGTAACTAAGGGTTATACCAGGGTTAAAGCCGTTCCAAAAGTGATTGATGACGTCATACTAAAGAGTATTCCGAACGGATCGCGGAAAATGGCCCTTGAAAATGCAAACAATACAGTGGCCAATATTATGCAGCGTGTACCCAACTGGGGGCCGCGCCAAACAGATTTAACCGGCGAAATCATTTTTACCACAGTAGAGTACCAGCGTAAATTTACGTTGGCAGCATCCTGTATCCTGCTGTTTTTTATTGGTGCACCATTAGGGGCCATCATTAGAAAAGGCGGTATGGGTTTGCCGGTGGTGGTGGCGATCTGTTTCTTCCTGGTCTACCATATTATCACAACCGTGGCCGAAAAATCAGCTCGGGAAGGCAATTTAAACCCGATATTCGGGATGTGGATTGCCGTAATTGTGCTGTCGCCGCTAGCTGCTTTTCTAACCTATAAGGCTACAGTAGATTCGGCCTTGTTCGATGTGGATTATTACAAACAGCTCTTTCTTAGGTTTTTCAAAAAGAAAGAGAAATAGGCCGTTTTTCCTTTACTTACAGATGATATTTTAATCAAAATATTGCTCAATAAGGTTGTACATTTGTACGGGTTATTGTTTGTAGTATAAAACCGTTTTTAATGCGCTTTATACACCATTTCCCCATAATGCTTATAAAATGCAAACAAAATTAAACACAATAGAAGAAGCCATCGCAGATATAAAAGCTGGTAAAGTAATTATTGTTGTAGATGATGAGAACAGAGAGAACGAAGGTGATTTTTTAACGGCAGCTGAAAATGCAACACCTGAGATCATTAATTTTATGGCCACTTACGGCCGTGGTTTAATCTGCGCTCCATTGACAGAAGAGCGTTGTAAAGAGTTAAACCTTAGCCTGATGGTGGGCAAGAATACGGCTGCTTACGAAACCAATTTTACCGTTTCGGTTGATCTGGTTGGTCATGGTTGTACTACAGGGATTTCGGCAAGCGACCGCTCTAAAACCATGTTGGCTCTGGTTAATCCTAAAACCGATCCTGAAGAATTGGGCAGGCCAGGCCATATCTTTCCTTTAATAGCCAAAGATGGGGGGGTAATCCGCCGCGCGGGCCATACAGAAGCCGCTGTAGATCTGGCACGTTTGGCCGGAATGAAACCTGCAGGTTTATTGGTAGAAATTTTAAAAGAAGATGGCGAAATGGCCAGACTTCCTGATTTATTTAAAATTGCCGAGCAGCATCAGCTCAAAATCATATCTATTGAGGATTTAATTGCCTATCGTTTAAAGATAGACAGTTTGATTAAACAGGAGGTGAGCATCGATTTGCCTACCGCCTGGGGCGATTTTAGGATGACGGCTTATACCCAGCTGGATAATAACGCTACGCATCTGGCCATTTCTAAAGGCGAATGGGATGTAAACGAACCTATTTTGGCACGCGTGCACAGCTCTTGTGTAACGGGTGATATTTTTGGATCCTGCCGTTGCGATTGCGGGCCGCAGTTGCATAAGGCTTTAGAAATGATCGAAAAAGAAGGTAAAGGTATTGTAGTGTATATGAATCAGGAAGGAAGAGGTATCGGGCTGATTAATAAGTTACGTTCTTATAACTTACAGGATGCCGGATTTGATACCGTTGAAGCCAATATTAAACTGGGTTTTAAAGGTGATGAACGTGATTACGGTGTAGGTGCGCAGATCCTGCGATCAGAAGGGGTAACTAAAATGCGTTTAATGACCAATAACCCCACCAAAAGAGCAGGTTTAATTGGTTACGGTTTAGAAGTAGTGGAAAATATCCCTATTGAAATTGCAAGTAATGTACACAACGAACGTTATTTAACCACCAAAAGAGATAAAATGGGCCATTCCATTATGAAAGGATAGGCTTAAGTTTTGAGCTGGGTGTTTGGAGTTTGGAGATTCCTGCGTTTAGCCTAACGAGATAATTAAAATAGTAAAAAACCAACAATTGAAGACCGGTTTTCGATTGTTGGTTTTTTTATGCGTATTTGTTTTCTTTGCAATGAGTCTTTCTAAACCGGTTTTGTTTTAGGGTTTATTTCTCACAAGATTCGTCCTCCTGAACTGTTTCAGGATCTGTATTATTTGTTGGTTTTAAAACAGTTGGTAGTCCTTTTGTTAAAGGTTCTTCATTTCATTCAGAATGAAAGCTTCTAAGAACTTATTGTCATCCTGAACACAGTGAAGGATCTTTATCATTAGCTCCATTGCTATGCAATAGGTTCTCATCATAAAAGAAATATAAGATCATTTAAGTCTTTATTGAATCACAAGTTTTAGCGATTACTATTTTGCTAGGTAATAAAGTTGGTAGTCCTTTTGTTAAAGGTTCTTCATTTCATTCAGAATGACAGCTTCTAAGAACTTATTGTCATCCTGAACACAGTGAAGGATCTTTATCATTAGCTCCATTGCTATGTAATAGGTTCTCATCATAAAAGAAATATAAGATCATTTAAGTCTTTATTGAATCACAAGTTTTAGAGATTACTATTTTGCTAGGTAATAAAGTTGGTAGTCCTTTTGTTAAAGGTTCTTCATTTCATTCAGAATGACAGCTTCTAAAAACTAATTGTTATCCTGAACTCAGTGAAGGATCTTTAATGCCAAAAAAATAGCTTCCTTGAATAAAATAATTAGCGAATTAACAAAAGTCTAATTAACTAATAACAATTGAACCAATGACCAATTGATTAATAAACCAATGAACTAATGACCAATGAACCAACCCTACCTCCGCTGGTTTCCCTTACTTTGATTAATGATAATATCTTTATTAAGAGATTTATTTGTTTTAACCGGGCTTTGTTTTCTTTTCAGGTTTCGGCGGTAAGCACCAGAAATTTTCTGGATGAACTCCTTAAACGTATCGAATTGCTGTGTATAAACCAAACCAAAAGAGGTTACGTTTGCCGTCGGGCTGATTCCACTGTTTAAGAATATACTCTGTTGAGTGGGCGGTTTATTTGCCGCTTTGGCAGTCAGACTTCCATCTTTTTTGATCAGGAAAAGCGCCTCCACCTCTCTGCCAACATTATCTTTAGAAAAATCGATAACGGTAAAATCGTTCACGCTGTTCCGGTCTACGATACCGGCATTAATAATTAAGCGATCATTAAAGAACTTGAACGAGGCGTTGGCTTCGCTTAACGAACGTACGTTTAAATCAACAAAGTTTAGGTTTAAGGAAGAAAGTACGTTGTTAAACTGGTTAAATACCAGTTCGGTGGCGGTACTCGTAGCCGTTGAACTCAACTGGTTTCCAATCGACTGTCCACCGTTTCCGGGGGCAAAACTTCTCCTTATAATTAAACTGAATGCCTGCAGGTTCAGGTTATTCTGATCGCTGAAATAGGTTTGCAATTCTTCTTTAATTGAAGGCTGTGCAGGGAAATTGATATCAAGTTTAATATCAGGCTTTAACAATAAACCGGTAAGGCCCATTTCTACCTCGGTATTTACCCTTTGGTTGGCATTGCTGCTGGCATCGCGGTTTGCTGCTTTGTAAAGATCATTTAAACTTGCCCTCAAAGCATATACGGCTTTTAAGTTGATTTGCGCTGCAGTAGGGTTGCCTGTCCAGCGGATGGTTCCTCCCTGCCTGATTTCGAATTTTTTGTTGATGATCTCCTGCGCGGTAAAGTCAAAACTTCCGGTCTCAATGATATAATCGCCAGACATTTCAAAATCGCCAACACTATTAATGTTTAAGCTCAGCTCGGCATTACCCTTGCCACTTAAATTACCTAACGTAGTATAGATGTTTGCTGTGGTATTGGGATCAATGGTTAATTTAAAGCTTAAGGTTAATCCTTCAAAGTTGGTTTTTTTCTTAACTACAACAGCTGAGTCGCGACTTACAAAATTGATAAAGTCTTTATCCGATACAGTTTCTGAACTGTTTAAGGGCAGGTTAAACACGGTTCCTTTTTCCGTTTTTGCCTTAATATCAATTTTCATGTTATCGGTAGGCCCTGTAAATGTAAATACACCTGTGCCATAGGCACGGCCATAGTAAATGGAATTGTCTTTCGCCGTGGTATTTAAGGCCATAAAACTGTTTGCATTTATCTTAACGTTCAGTGTAGGATTGTCAATCTCATTTAAATCTACGCTACCGCTCGCGGTGGCCTCGTGGTCTTCTAAATCTTTAAGTACAAAATTCTCAAGTTTAATTACGCTGTTATTTACTTCAACCTTATCTGTAATTACATAAGTGGTTTTGAGGTAATTTACCATGAGTTGTCCCTTATCCAGCGATAAGGTTCCGTTAATCTCCGGTTTTTCCAACTTACCTTTTACCGTCAAATCGGCTGAGATGTTTCCTTTCAGGTTCGATACCAGTTTTTTAACAAAAGGCTCCAGTACGGTGAGTTTACTGTCGTCCATTTTTACCGCAAGGTCTATTTCCTTTTCCTTCAGATCAAGATTTCCGGTAAGCTTAAAATTCTCCGAATTGTCGGCCACAATACGGGTAAATACATTCAGTTTTTGGCTTTCGTTGTTGTAAGATGAGGTATCTGTTAAGGTGCCGATATAAATATCATTAAAGTTTAACGAATCAACTTTTAGATCGTCGGTTACCCTGAGTGTTTTTAATACGCCATACAGGTCGGTCTTACCATTAACGTTTCCAGCCAATTTTACACCAAAGCCTTTAGTAAACGGGTTGAGGGTTTTTAAGCTAAAATCTTTAAATCCAACACTGATCAAATCTTTAGGGTCTTCAGAAATCAATCCATCAATGGTTACCTGCTGTTCGCCATTGGTTAAATCGAAATTGCTGATCTCAGTTTTACCGTTGTTGAGCACAATGCGTACTTTCTCCTGGATACGCCATTCTTCATTATTGATTTTTAAGATGGATGGCAATACACTCAATCTCGCCGTGGTGTCCTGGTTTTTGGTAAATTCTACCAATCCGTTTAAATCAAGCTGGTTATCTTCTTCGGTATTAGACATTTTGACGTTGAAGGCCAGACTATCATTACGCAGGATATTGGAAATGTTTACGTCCTTGATAAACAAGCTGTCGTTAAGCTGAACGCGATCGGAAGTTACAATCAGTTGAAGTTGTTGTGTGGTGGTGTTTTCGTCGAGGATGATATTGTTAACGACTATCCCATTGTATTTTAGTTTCTTCACGAAACCATTTAGCGTGGCGGTATTATTGCGCGAATCGAAAACTCCCGTTAAGGTAGCGCCTTCTTCCAATTCTAAGCCCGGCGCCAGGATCTGCGCAAGCGGTTCGAACTTTTTAACCTGAAGGTTGAACTGAAAAATCTGCTTGTTGTATTTTATGATGTCGGCCTTTAAGGAAGGGACATAAGTTTTGGCGATGGCTTTGTAATAGGAAGCGATTGAATTTAAGTCATATTCACCTTTAATACTCGCATCAAAAATGTCCGAACGGATATCGAGCACACGGTTAGCGCCGTTACCATTGGCCATTAACTGCACAGAATCTATGCTATAAACACCTTTAGTGTTTTGCAGCCTGATCTGCTGGATTAATAATTTGCCTGATATGTTGTTCAGGTTGGTACCCGAAAAATTGGTGGTAAATTTGGCATCAACCATCAGAGAATCCTTTAGCAATTTTAAAGCTTTTAACCGTGCTTTGGAAATGCTAGCATTAAAATTAAATACCGGTAGCTTAGGGTTCAGGTTAACACCCCCGTCAAATACCAGCTTAACGTTTCGGTCGTTAATGCTTAGCTTGCCATCAAAATATTTTTTATCGAAGGTACCATCAATCTTTACATTACGGTACCGATATCGGTTAAAGTCGATATAAGTTACATCGCCATTTATTTTTTCAGTCAAATCTTTTAGTTCCGTTCCGCGCCCTTTCACATATAATGAAGAACTGATCCGACCAAGGCTGTTCTCATCTAACAGGTCGCCGATGTTAAAATCGTATGTTTTTACGTTTCCGGTATAGGATGGAACTTCATTTTTATCGATTTTCATGTTTACGTCCGAGACAACACGGCCCAGTTTAGTTTTAAACTCCCCATAGGCAATAAAGTCGTTCTGAAAGCCAGTAAAACTTCCGTTAAAGTTGATGTTGCCAAATTTATTGACAATTACCGGAACAATTTTCTTTTTGCTATTGGTGATACCAGCCAGCACTTCATCAAGATCGGTTTTGTTTGTTCCTGCCATTTCAATGTTCAGGTCCATAAAAGTTTCTTTCCATTTCGGCAGCCCTTTCAAAATAAAATCGCCCTTAATGTGGGTGGCCTTTCCAGTTCTTAAAGATAATTTTTTGGCTTTAAGGTTATTTACCAAGCCCGTAATCTGGCCATCAACATCCAGATCAAGTTTCATGGTATTCATTTCAGGCGCAAAAAACGCAACGTCTCTTGAGGTAATGTGGCTGTCTTTGAAGATGGCCTTCATCCGCACATTATCGATATAATGGTTAAAATCTCTGAAGCTTTTAAACCGCATTTGGTAATAGTTGGTTAATCGGCTCTGGTTGGTTTCAAGCAGCAGGTTTTTCAGTTCGATGGCATTACTGTCTACCGTGGTTTGTGCCGTTAAATTTTTGAGGTAAAACCCGCTACGCTCTTTAAGTGTTAGGTTTTTGATATTGGTTTTCAACAAGTGTTTCTTGGTGTCCAACCCTTCAAAAATCCCACTCAACTCTTTTACGTTTACATTATCAAAGTTTACACTTTTGCCCTGAGTGGTGTCTTTTGCATTATAGTTGATGTACCTGAAGGCAAACTTGTTTAAAATAAGACGGCCCAGGCTGACGTCAAAAGGCTTGCTTTTCTTTTTCTTTACCTTGGGTTTACCAGAATCGAAGTAGTTGATGATGAAATCGAGATTAGAAGACTTATCTTTGAAATCCTTTAGGAAAAACTGACCATTATTAATTTGGACGGTATTGATATCAATAATCTTTTTATCAATGGATAACTGATTAATATCGACCATGAATTGTGGCGTGCTTAATAAAGTGTCTTTTTGTAAATCTAAAACCAATAAATCCTTAAGTACAATAGATTTAAATGGTTTGATATAAAGACTCTTGATTGATATTGTGGTTTTAAGCTCTTTAGACAGGTATGCGGCAGCCCGCTGTGCAAAATAGGTTTGAACAGGCTTAAATTGGAGTGAGAAAATAAGAAGCGCAAGCAGCAAAATTATTGATGCAATTACCCAAAGGAGTATTTTAAATAGTTTTTTAATAATTTTGCAGCTTAAATATTAAATAATTTGTCTGTTATACTTGCTATCGAATCCTCTTGCGATGATACATCCGTTGCTGTTTGTAACAACGGCAAAATTACTGCCAATGTTATTGCAAACCAAACAATTCATCAAAATTATGGTGGTGTTATCCCTGAATTAGCTTCAAGGGTACATCAGCAAAATATTGTGCCTGCTGTACAACAGGCTTTAATTAATGCTCAGGTTACAAAACAGGACATTAAGGCCGTTGCTTTTACACGTGGCCCCGGACTCCTGGGATCGTTATTAGTGGGTGTTTCTTTTGCAAAATCTTTTGCATTAGCTTTAAATATACCTTTAATTTCTGTTAATCATATGCATGCGCATATTCTGGCGCATTTTATTGATGATCCTAAGCCAAATTTTCCTTTTATCTGTTTAACTGTTTCTGGCGGACATACACAGATTGTGCTGGTAAAGGATTATTTTGATATGGAAATTATTGGCGAAACCCTGGACGATGCCGCAGGCGAAGCTTTTGATAAAACCGCAAAACTACTGGCTTTGCCTTATCCTGGCGGCCCATTGATTGATAAGCATGCACAACAGGGAAATCCTTTGGCGTTTAAGTTTGCCGAACCACAAATAGCTGATCTGAATTTTAGCTTTAGTGGTTTCAAAACCTCCATTTTGTATTTCATCAGAAAACAGGAGCAAGAGAACCCTGCTTTTATTGCCGAAAATTTAGATGATATTTGTGCATCAGTTCAACATAGTATTGTGCAGATTTTGCTAAACAAATTGAAAAAAGCTGCAAAACAGTACGGAATAAATGAAATAGCTATTGCAGGAGGTGTTTCGGCAAACTCTGGTTTACGGAACGGTTTGCAGCAAACTGCCGACGAACTGGGCTGGAAGATTTACATACCGGCTTTTCAATACTGTACGGATAATGCGGGCATGATTGCCATTGCTGGTTACCATAAATACCTGAAACAGGATTTTGTAGGGCAGGATGTTTCTCCAATGGCGCGAATGGAGTTTTAAAGTTGGTTCATTGGTCATTGGTTCATTAGTCATTGGTTTAGAACGAATAGTCTAACAACCATATTATTGACTGATTCATTAGTTATCCCTTTCCAGGGAAGCAATCTTAAAACGATAGCTGGTTGCAGGCTGATGTAAGGGACGCCATGATGATTAATGCTGTGGATAGATCCTGAAATAAATCCGAAGCTATCGGTTCACGATGACGCCTGTTTAGGGGATTATAGCTCTTAAAGCAAAGAGATTGAAAACCGGAGACCGGCAACTGTGAACTGAAAATTGCATAACAAAAAACTGATGTAGATTATAGCCCCTTGAATGGATTAACACCTTAACTTCCGACTTCGAACCAATAAAAACTATTAAATTAAATACACATATGACGGGAGCATCATTAATATTTTGGATTATCTGTGCGGTACCTTTAATTGGCCTGCTATACTGGTTAATCAGAAAAGATAAAAACAAGCTGA
Source organism: Pedobacter sp. BG31 (assembly GCF_042464845.1). NCBI lineage: Bacteria > Pseudomonadati > Bacteroidota > Sphingobacteriia > Sphingobacteriales > Sphingobacteriaceae > Pedobacter > Pedobacter sp. BG31. Next base: position 114,627 of record NZ_JBHNZK010000012.1, on the reverse strand, counting down.
AGGGAAGCTGGGGCGTCATTATCCTGGGTGCCTTGGTAATTGCCGCGCTTTTGGTTATTGTTTATGTAACCAAGGATTTCAGTGCTATTTTCAGTCAAAACAATTAGATTTTCTAATTCTTATTTAGACCTATTCTTATTAGTGTCTATTTTCTATCTTTGGCGAAAATTAAAGATAGATGAAAAAAATTATACTGATCATGACCATCCTGATGTGTCAACTGCTTCTGGCGTATGGCCAAAATGTGAAGATTGAAGGATACATCAAGGATAAAAGTAGCGGAATTCCGTACGCAACCATTTTGTTGCCGGGCCAGAAAACCCAGGCCGATAGCAAAGGTTATTATACAATGTATATTAAAAGTGGCGTGCCATTCAGTTTCCAGTTGACTGCGGTTGGATATAAAACATTTGTACAGCAATTTTCTTCAGTTCAGGCTGATACCGTTATAAATTTTATACTGGAACCAGTACTCAATACTTTAGATGATGTGTTGATTTCGACTTCGAGAAAGCCGGAAAACATCAAAAATGTCACCGCTTCAGTGACTATTGTAAATAAGCAGAAACTGGAAAAAGAGTTGGCTATTGTAACCGATTTAAGTACAATATTGGCTAATCAGGTGCCTGGTTTTGCGCCTACGGCGCAAACCGGAAATAATGTAGGGCAAAATTTAAGGGGCCGCCCCATGCTGGTGATGATCGATGGCGTATCCCAATCATCGCCGTTAAGAAATGCAGAGGTGGATTTAAGATCCATAGATCCATCGGTGCTCGAACGTATCGAAGTGGTAAAAGGAGCTACTGCCATTTATGGTAATGGTGCCGCCGGAGGTCTGGTAAATTACATCACCATGGTTCCGGATACAGCGGCCAGGTTTGCAGGTAAAACCCAGCTTAATTTAAATGGATCGTTGGTTAAGGTCAAAAACTCAGAAGGAGGTAGAATTAGCCAGATGTTTTACGGGAAATTAGGTAAATTCGACTACGTGGTTAGCGGTATGTATGAGCAAACCGGTGAATATAAAGATGCAAAAGGTGATGTGGTAGGACCAAACTACAGCCTTGGTGAAACAGACACTTACAATGCTTTTGCCAAATTCGGTTATGTGCCAGCAAAACATCAGCGTATTCAGCTTTCCTATAATACCTACAGCAGTTTGCAAAACAGCAATTTTACTTTGGTAAACGGTAACCTGGCAACCGGTCAGAAAGCAACAGGGGTACTGGGAAAACCATTTGGGATTCCGACCGGGGTTGATTACAACCATAATCTAAATCTATCATATAAGATTGATAGCACCTTTCTGCATTCCAGCGTGCATGCAGATGTTTATTATGAAACCCGAAAAGATGTGTTCTATGTCTCTTTAGGTCGTTTTGATGGGGGTGATGGTCAATCGCTGGCCAAAAACGATAAAAGAGGTGCGCGTTTATTTCTCGAAACACCAATACTTGACCTCAACTCTTTGAAAATGAATCTGGCCTATGGTGCAGATTTCATGAAAGATAAAACAGCGCAGCCACTGGTTGATGGTAGGGTATGGGTGCCTACAATGGATATGACCAACATCGCACCCTTCGCACAGGCAGATTTCAATATTTTAAGTAAACTGGTTTTTAAAACGGGTTTGCGTTACGAAAATGTAAATATAGCCGTTGATGATTACCGTACCTTAAGAACCACTGGTGCAAACAATTCAACCATCACCCCATCTTTTGATGTAACCGGGGGAAATTTAAAATACAGCACTTATCTCTTTAATGCAGGTTTAAGGTATAATCAATTTAATTTATTCAGCCCTTTTGTCAGTTTCGCTCAGGGTTTTTCTGTGATGGATATTGGATTGGCTTTACGTGATGCCAAAGTAAACAGCATTGACAAGATCAATACCGATGCAGTGAAGGTTAATAATTATGAGGCTGGTTTTGAAAGTAAAGTCGCTGGATTAACATTTTCTGCGTCGGGTTATATCAGTACATCCAAACTGGGTATCGAAGTGGTTTATGATCCTGCTACCGGGCTTTTCAATACGGCAAGAAACCCTGAAAAGATTTATGGTTTTGAGTTGGCGGCCGATTATCACCTTTTTGATCAGTTAGGTCTATCTGCAAGTTACAGTTATACTGAAGGTAAGCGCGATATTGACAAGAATGGAAAGTTTAACGATGCCGTTGACATGTACCTCAATGGTCGCCGCATTTCCGCGCCAAAAGTTACGGCTTCAGTTACCTATAGTCCGTTAAAAGTATTGGACTTGACCTTAAATTACACCGGTATCAATTCGCGTAACAGGTTTGAGAAAAACAGCAATGGCGTGTATAACGGTAATGAAGGTGCTGTTAAAGCTTATCATTTATTCAGTTTCGCGGGTATTTATCAGGTAAAAAAGAACACCAGGCTTACTCTGGGTATTGACAACATTTTTAACCAGGATTATTTCCCGGCCAGAGCACAATGGTTTATGCAACCAGGTTTTTATTCGAAAGGAAGAGGCACTTCGGTAAATATTGGTATTTCAGTTAGTTATTAACCAGATGTTGAAATAAAAAAGCGTCCTGATTTTAAAATCAGGACGCTTTTTCTATATTCACAGACTAAATTGATCAGGCTTATTTTTCTGCCAGATGCTCGCCCGTTACTTCGGTTTTGATCTTATTTTCCAGTTCCTCTGCAAGTTCAGGATTGTCGCTCAATAATTGTTTTACTGCATCTCTGCCTTGTCCCAGCTTGGTATCTCCATAAGAGAACCATGAGCCTGCTTTTTTGATGATGCCAAAATCAACACCTAAGTCGATAATCTCGCCATTTTTGGAAATACCTTCTCCAAACATCACATCAAATTCTGCAATACGGAAAGGAGGAGCCACTTTATTTTTAACAATTTTTACTTTAACACGGTTACCGGAAACTTCATCAGAGTCTTTGATTTGTGAAATACGACGGATATCTAAACGTACCGATGCATAAAATTTCAAAGCGTTACCACCGGTTGTGGTTTCAGGGTTACCAAACATTACGCCGATTTTATCACGTAACTGGTTGATAAAGATACAGCAACATCCGGTTTTGGAAATCGTTCCGGTTAATTTACGTAAAGCCTGACTCATCAAACGGGCATGTAAACCCATTTTACTGTCGCCCATTTCACCTTCAATTTCACTTTTAGGAACCAAAGCTGCAACAGAGTCAATTACGATTACATCTATAGCACCGGAACGGATTAAATTATCGGCAATTTCCAATGCCTGCTCACCGTTATCGGGTTGAGAAATTAAAAGGTTATCGGTATCTACGCCTAGTTTCTTGGCATAAAACTGATCAAAAGCATGCTCCGCATCGATAAAAGCAGCGATACCGCCTTTTTTCTGTGCTTCGGCAATGATGTGTGTAGCTAAAGTTGTTTTACCGGAAGATTCTGGTCCATAAATCTCGATGATACGTCCTTTTGGAATACCGCCAATGCCTAAAGCAATATCTAAACTGATTGATCCGGTAGAAATAAAGTCTATCGGTTCAACAGCAGTATCGCCAAGTTTCATGATGGTACCTTTACCGTATGATTTCTCTAGTTTATCTAAAGTAAGCTGAAGGGCTTTTAATTTATCTGGATTTGCAGTGCTCATTTCTTTTTTCATTGATTACGTAAATATAATTGATTGTCGGCTAATATGCTAAATGTTTGATATTTGTAATACTAAAATATTTAGCTAATGTAAGGCTTTTTTGGCTAATGTCAATAGTAAATTTAAAATATTTTTAGGCTTTTAATTTATCCCTTTCGTTTTGCGCAGTTAAGCGTTCAAAATACCTGCACATGTAGGTAATTTCACACACCTCACATTTCGGGTTTCGGGCTACACAAACGTAGCGTCCGTGAAGAATAAGCCAGTGATGGGCGATATGGATATCGTGTTCTGGAAGGTTTTTGACCAGGTCCTTTTCAACTGCCAATGGGGTTTTGCCATTGGTTAAGCCCAGGCGGTTGGCCACGCGGAAAACATGGGTATCAACTGCCATTGCCGGTGCATTATAAATTACAGATGCAATTACATTGGCTGTTTTGCGTCCTACGCCTGGCATTTTCTGCAGGTCGTTAACTTCCGAGGGAACCACATCATTAAATTCATTCAGCAGCATGTTGGCCATTCCTACCAGGTGTTTTGCCTTGTTGTTGGGGTAGCTGATGCTTCTGATATAATCGAAAACTATATCGGGTGTAGCCTCAGCTAAAGCCTTGGCATTGGGAAAGCGCTGAAAAAGAGCTGGCGTTACCATATTCACCCTCTTATCGGTACATTGTGCGGAAAGGATTACCGCTACCAAAAGCTGATAAGGGTTATTATAGTGTAACTCGGTTTCTGCATCAGGCTGCCTGGCCGAAAAATGTTCTACAAAAAGTTTGTAGCGTTCTTTTTTAAGCATGTGCAAATATAGGTTAAAGATGGAAAATGCAATGTGCTAAATGTGAGATGGATTAGGTAAGATGGATTAAGTAACATGGATGATGTGAGATGAATAGAAGAAATTTTATAGAAAATTTAGCCTGAACGGGTTGAAGGGGCATGTAAAGAAATTAACTGGCTTTAAATGGGAGCGCAATTTGCTGTTAAGATTAAGGTTTGTTCCCGTTTTCCGCTTCTATGCTTTCACAAAAATTTGGGATACCTCGTTGCTCCAGGGTAGCGATGCAACGGGGGCTGGGTAGGTAATGCAGTATTCCATTTTAGGGTCTGGAGCACGCAAAGCCCTTGTTCCTAAACCCGGATTAAGTAGAATAGCCTATAGCCAGCGAGGATTATAGTCGATATTGAGGCTAAACCAGCCACGCAGGTTGCCATCCGCTGATGATTTATCTCATGGTAATAGTATCGAACTGTAGGTTAAAGACTAGTGGGGTATTACTAAAAGGATCTTGCCATTTCTGCCGTAATCTTTGTTCAATAAACCCGGTAGGAGCGGGCATCCCGACTTTTTCTGTCGGGATAAAGCGGATAACGGGACTGCTGCCACCGAAGAATTACAGAACGTCCGTTTCCAAAAAAACTGAAAAGATACCACCGCTACCTGCCAGCACAATCGAATCCTTTTATGATTGTTTAAACCATTTAATTCCTTAACAGTCAATGCCTGGCATACCTTAACCCTATAATTATGTAAACATTTCCGCTAAAAGTGTAAAGTTACTAAAGGCCATACCGCTAGTTTTGTTAAAATTTAAGCGCAAAATGAAAACTTTAATTAAATTCTGGATCCTCCATGTCCTTTTACTGGTTGTAGCTGGCGGCCTGTTAGCACAAGAAAAAACAGTAGGGCTTAATCCTCTGCAGGCCTACTACGAGGTTAAAGAGGCTTTAATCAGCAGTAATGCAAGTTTGGCTGGTGCAAAGGCTACCCAATTCATTAATGCAATAAAGGCAAACGAAAGAACGAATGCTTCGAAAGTATTGCGCGAGAAAATATTATTTGATGCTGAGCATATTGCTGAAAGTAAAGATATTGAAAATCAAAGAGATGATTTCTCTTCCTTATCAGCCGATTTTTATGCCCTGGTAAAAGCAGTAAAACTAAACGATAAGCCTGTTTATTGTGCTTATTGTCCGATGAAAAAAAGCTATTGGCTAAGCGAAGACAAGGTGATCAAAAATCCATATTATGGTAATACAATGTTGAGTTGTGGCAAGATAGCCGAAGTACTTAAATAAAAATACACGATAACATGAAGTTTATTTTAGTTTGTTGCCTGGCTATTTTGCTTTATAGCACTGCTTTTGCCCAACATCAACATAGTACGACAGAAGCAGCCGGTCCCGGAAAAACGCTCCGTGAAGCAAGCGCCGTTACAGGTTTAAGCAACAGCAGGCCGCCCAGAATTGTACGATATGATCTGTACGTTGCCGATACAACGGTAACTTTTGGCGGGAAACCTAAAAGCGCAATTGCAGTTAACGGACAGATACCCATGCCAACGCTAACCTTTACCGAAGGCGATACTGCAGAAATATATGTGCACAATAAACTAAAAGAATCAACCTCCTTACATTGGCACGGACTATTTTTGCCTAACCGCTATGATGGCGTTCCTTACCTTACACAAATGCCCATCAAACCAAATGAAACCCATGTTTACCGTTTTCCGATCATACAGAACGGTACCCATTGGTACCATAGTCACTCGGGTTTGCAGGAGCAGATTGGCATGTATGGCACGATGATTTTAAATAAAAGAAAAGAGCCGGTTATGCCCACGGTACCTGTTGTTTTAAGTGAGTGGACCAATATGAAGCCTTATGAAGTGGACAGGCGGTTACACAATGCGAACGACTGGTTCGCGATCAAAAAAGGTACAACGCAGAGTTATGCTGAAGCCATAAAAGGTGGACACTTTAAAACCAAACTCACCAACGAACTGAAACGGATGACTGCTATGGATGTGAGTGATGTGTATTATGAAGCGTTTTTAGTAAATGGAAAAAATCAGTACCAGGTGCCAAACAAACTGAAGGCGGGCGATAAGATCAGGTTGCGCATTGCTAACGGAGGGGCCTCCAGCTATTTTTGGCTCACCTATGCTGGTGGTAAAATAACAGTAGTGGCCAGTGATGGTAACGATGTGACGCCTGTTGAGGTAGATCGGCTGATGATTGCCGTATCTGAAACTTATGATGTAATTGTAACCATTCCTGAAAATAAAAGCTATGAGTTTTTAGTTACGCCTGAAGACCGCACCGGATCGGCATCCCTGTGGCTGGGCAGCGGACAACAGGTGAGCGCTCAGAAACTACCCAGACTGAAATATTTCGAAGGCATGAAAATGATGAATGAGATGATGGACATGAATGGTAATATGGTGCAGATGGATGGCATGAAAATGCAGAATCAGGTAATGGATATGAATGCCGTTATGTATCCTGAGCTGGATCGCAGTGGCGGAGATACCGCTGTAGCTGATGCACATAAAGGCCGTGATATGGGTGATGACGGTGGAATGAAAGCACCTCTCAAAACATTAAATTACAATATGCTGCGTGCACCCGAAAAAACGGTTCTGCCGGAAGCACCCACCCGGCAGATGGAGTTTCAGCTAACGGGCAATATGAACCGTTATGTTTGGACCCTGGATAATAAAACGATTTCTGAAGCAGATAAAATCCTGATCAGAAAAGGTGAAAACCTGCGCATCATTCTATACAACAACAGCATGATGCGTCATCCCATGCATCTGCATGGGCACGATTTCAGGGTAATTAATGGACAGGGCGATTATGCGCCTTTAAAAAACGTACTTGATATTATGCCCATGGAGCGTGATACCATTGAGTTTCGCGCTTCAGAAAGTGGCGACTGGTTTTTTCACTGCCATATTCTGTACCATATGATGAGCGGTATGGGTAGAATTTTTAGCTATGAAAAATCGCCTCCAAACCCTGAAATTCCCAATCCCAGGCTGGCACAGCGAAAGCTTTTTGCTGATGACAGGATATTTCATTTTATGGCCGAAAATGATTTTGCCAGTAACGGAAATGATGGTATGGCGATGCTGGCCAATACACGCTGGCGTATCGGAACCGAGTGGCGCCTGGGGTATACTAAAATGCACGGCTTTGAAACCGAAACCCATGTTGGCCGGTACATCGATCGGATGCAATGGTTAATGCCTTTTGTCGGTTTCGATTGGCGGTACCGGAAAATGGATGTAACTAAACAGGAAAGTAATATTTTTGGCCAGAAAAATACAAAAGACAATAGAAGCATGTTTAGTTTGGGACTTGCCTATACCTTGCCTATGTTGCTTATTGCACAGGCAGAAGTATATCATGATGGTAATGTCCGCCTGCAGTTAATGCGTGAAGACATACCCGTTTCCAGGCGTTTAAGGGCAAGTTTTATGGTAAATAGTGATAAAGAATTTATGGGCGGACTTAAATTCATTACCACTAAATACATGGGAATTTCTGCCCATTATGACAGCGATATGGGCTTTGGCGCAGGCTTAACCCTTAATTATTAAGATATAATGGCCAGGTTAATGACTGGTTATTTCTTCCAGCAATTTATCGCATTCGGCAAACGCATGATATAAATACTTATTGCGGTGTTTTTCGCCCTGGCCGCTAAAGGAAACCGATTTCATAATCAGGCCCTGCATCCATTGTTTGGTTTGCCTGCAATAAGCATGGTCTTCTGTCTTTAAATAATTAAAAGTATTAAACCTGTTGTAGCAGGTCATACGGTCTTTAAAATCAACCAGGTAAGCAATGCTTCCCAGTACATCGCAACTGTACCAGTTGAAGGTATGGTTGGGGTCAATGGTTTTTTTGCTGCTAATGGCATACATATTCATGTCAGTAAGGCAATACCTTACCTGTTCCACAATCTTTATAGCCAGTTCGGTGTCGGTAAGATGGCCTGCTTCGAATGCATACCTGATTTGCTCAAGTGTACCCGTTACGGTATCTTTCGACCATATTTCGGTACTCGGTATTTCCAGGTAAGCGGTGTGCAGCTCCTGGGAAATTTCGATAATCTCATCGGATAGAATCGGAGCGCTAAAAGATTTCCCATAGTTATTGGCACTATTTGCCCAAAAGAAGAGTTTAAAGCTGGTAAGTTCGGGGTATTTGAAAAAATGAAACAAGGGGATGTCATCTGTAGTGATGGTGATGTGTTTCTCCTTACTTTTTTTAATGGCTTTAATGTTCTCCAGCAGATTGCGCAGGTAGTTTACCATATCCAGATCTTCATTTACACTTAAATAACTAAAAGTAACAGAAAGAGAATTCTTCGGACTGTATAGAAATGGAACATCGAAACAGTCAGAGAGTTTGATGATCTGTTGAAAGGTAAGGTTGCTGTCGCCTCTTATTTTTTTATAAGCCTCATTTGTGCTGATCCCTAATTCTTCTGCTATACTTAATGCCAGGTTTTGATAATCGGGCAATGAAGATTTTATGGCCTGGAAAAATAATGCTTGCTGATTATTCATGAAGATTAATTTTTAGGTGGAATATTCTGCTTTTTAGTAACTAAATGGGTTTTTTGATTAATGTAATTTATAAAAGATAATTGATAATTACTGTTCGAACTAAAATATTGTCTTTAAAGATTTTTTGTTTAACCATATATAATCTTTAAGATTTTTTGAGGGTTATTTGGTGTCTTAGATTTGATCATAAACTAAATTACATCAAATGGATATGCAACGCCCAAACTCCGCAACCCCAAATGGTCATGCCTTTGGAATTGATCAGAAAATTACAACTACTATTTTAGCGCTCGCCTGCTGTTGTTCCCTGTCGGGTTGCGCCTCGTTCTCTGACGGTCCTGTCAGGCATTATAAAGTCAGATTGACCGAAAAGAACTTGTCAATGCTTTCAGGTACCTATGAATTATATCCAGACTCGTTTTATCAGAAGAATAGTACTGCCGGTCTGCAGGCTTATTCACCCAGGAATCACCAGTTTCATCAATATGTGAGTAAAAGCCAGATCAGTTTTGATACACTTGTCAATTGTCATGTGGTTGTTCAGGTTTCAGGTGATCAGGCTAACTTTCTTTTTAAGGAAAATGGCTTAAATAAAGACTCTGTAAGGTTATCATTTAAGCTACAGTCTCGGGGCATGTTATTGTTAGGAAATAAGTCTGTTACCTTACAAGGTATCCCTTATATTTTAGGAGGCTCCGAAAGCGAGAAAACCCGAATAGGGTTAGCTAAAGATGGCGGCCTTATTCTAAATCATGCTATTGACAATACCGGAGCTATTTTATTCTTTTTTATGCTCGGCTATTCCTACGACATTTCTTATCATTTCAAAAGAGTAAACTCAAAATAGTATGAAAAGGCTTTCTCTGGTTTTAGGTTTAGCTCTGCTTAGCAATGTGGCTAAATCACAAGAAGATTATGGTGATTTTTTTCGGAATTTAAGTGTTGGTTTGGAGTTCGGTGCCGCAACATTACAAAAACCACTTTTATCGGGTTTTATTGGGTATCATAAACCGGGTTCTTATCTCAAGTTTAAAATGTCATCGGTGTTGCAGGATACTTATGAAGTAAATGTTAGTGGTGAGAAAACAACCGTTCCGGGTTTTTCGGAATTGGCCCTTGTTTTAGGTAAAGGGTTCAAGTTAAATTCCAATCATCGTTTCGAGTTTGGTGCTGGTATGGCTGTAATTGCTGACCTTAAAAAGTACGATCAATCTAATGGTGATACGGTGCGGGATAAAATTATACAGAAAAATTCAGCTGGAATTGTTGCTGAAGCCAGATATATCTATCGTTTTGTCGATGGTGTTGGGGTTTCTGTGTCGGTAAACGGTAATGCGAACAGGCAAAAAACTTTTGCTACAATGGGCTTAGGTGTGGTATTTAGTTCTAAAATGCTTTAATCATATGAAAAAGTATATTTTATGTTTGCTTTGCGTTTGCATTACGGGGTTAGTTGTTGCGCAGCGGGATACCTTGCACCAAAAACGTAAAACCTATTTCGGTCTGGGTTTTAATTTAGGTGGCGGAGGAAACGGGCGGTTGTACAGTGATATAGATATTTTCCTGCAAAAAAGAAATAATTTTATATCGGTTAAAACATCGGGCGTTAGGCGGGTCAGGATATTTTACTTTGGCGGATTGCCCGAGCCTCGTGTTTCTGACATTAGTGTTTTGGCAGGGAAAAGTTATACATTAAACCGTTACCATTATCTGAGGTTAGGAACAGGCCTGGCAATGGCTAATCAGATCAGCCGCGGCGCATTTTTGTACGATGATTGTGACCGGCCGGGCGGATGCCTGTTTAGCAATTATGTATATGAAAGGATCGTAAGGAGAGCGATTGCTTTGCCAATGGAAATCAAGTATGGTATTTATCTGGATGGAACCGCTTCACTTACTGTTGGTTTTTCGGCAAATCTAAATAAAGTGGAGTCTTTTTATGGAATATCAATGGGTTTGGCATTAGGTAGGCTGAGAGATCAGGTAAGGAGAAAGCATGAGTCCACGCAATTTTAAGATGAGGTGGTTGGATGCTGTGGGTTTTGAATGAGAGAATGACTTGTATTTTCCAACTCAGTCATGCTCTCATGCAATCATTGCTTTAATGAAAAGAAGTAGCCGGCACTTTAGCCTTTTCCGTTGCGCCCTGATTGCTTTTAATGAGCCAGAAGGCAAACAAAGCGCCCACCAAAGCCATAGCTGCACCCACATAAGCTGGTGAGGTATAATCAAAGCCATAAACCAGTGGCAGTCCGCCAAAGAAAGCGCCTAACGCATTACCAATGTTAAAACTCGCCTGGCTGGCAGAGGCCGCCAACATTTCAGAGCCTTTGGCACTTTGGATCATCAACATCTGGATAGGGGCAGCCAATGAAAAAGCGACAGCACCCGTAATAAAAGTCATGATTAAAGCCAAAGGTTGGCTCGCCGATACAAAATGAACAATGGTTAAGGTAACCACCATCGTGAGCAATAAAGCTGCAGATGCTTTGGCTGGAGAAAATTTATCGGCCAAACGGCCGCCAACGTAATTGCCGAACATCATGCCTAAGCCCGCCAGCATTAATATATAGGTTACTGCATTTGATGAAAAGCCCGCAACATCTGTCATTAAAGGCGCAATATAACTGTACCAGGTAAATAGTCCACCTGTTCCGATAGAAATCATAAAAATGATGATCCAGGCTTCTCTTTTTTTGAAGAAACTTAATTCAGCTTTTAAATCGCGGTTTTTCGTGGCTTCCAAAGCAGGTAGCCATAATTTTAAACTTAATAATGTTATCAAACCTACAAATACCACTACTGCAAAAGAGATGCGCCAGGAGAAATTATGGCCGATGAAAGTGCCTAGTGGTACGCCTACAATATTGGCAATGGTTAGGCCCATAAACATCAGCGATACGGCCTGTGCAGCTTTCCCTTTTTCTGCTATTCTGCTGGCTACTACTGATCCTACACCGAAAAATGCCCCGTGAGGCAAGCCTGAAAGTAACCTGGAAATAAAAAGAATGTTGAAAGTAGGAGCGAATGCGGAAAAGGCATTGAAGATCGTAAACATGATCATCAAGGCCATCAATATTTTTTTTGGTGGATATTTACCCGCAATCATAATTAACAAGGGGGCGCCGATTACCACGCCTAATGCATAAGCGGAAATTAAATGCCCGGCCTGCGGAATGGTTACTTTTAGGTCTTTAGCGATATCAGGTAATAGACCCATCATTACAAATTCAGTAATACCGATGCCCAAACCGCCTAAAGTAAGTGGAAGTAAATTCTTGTTCATTATGCCCTTAGTGTTAAAATTACACTATGCAAAGGTAGGGCTTTTTATGGTAGGGATTGTAAAAATTGGGCCATTTATGTGGGCAATGGAAGATGTCGGATGGAATACGGATGGAATTGGATGGGGGAGGATGTTTACGGTTAACCTATTTAGAATTAACCATAATTTTCAATTAGCAGTTTGCATTAACCCCGGATGCCAGACCTTGAAACAAGTTACCCCATTGACAATCTCCAATAGAATGGTTGTCATCTCGACTGTAGCGTAGCGAAATGGAGAGATCTTTTTTACATGGCTACTTAACTAGTTTAAAAGATTTCTCGGCTGCGCTCGAAATGACGATTTCTCGATGGATATTACCTACTTAAGATTTAGCTGTTAATAATATTGATTTTTATGCAATGCGTTATTCTTCAGGATGGTAGATGGCGAGCGAGTGCAGTTGACCTATTTAAGTCATTAATCATCTTCAGTTTTTAATTAGCAGTTGCATTATAATCTAGTTTGCTGGATCCTGAAACAAATTCAGGATGACTATTGGTGGTGGGATTTGCAATTAACCAAATCAAACACTTATGTTGGATCTGGAATAAGTTCAGTATGACGGATGGAGGACTGGCAATTAATCGATTGCGATTGGCAGTTGGCAAGTCCCAATCAACTAATGGCTAATGAACCATCAACCATTTTACCTCTTCCATTTTCCATACACAATAAAAAAAGGTTGTCCCACCCCGTGGAACAACCTTTCTACATTGCAAATTTTATAACGACCTGCTGTATGCTAAAATCTTATTGATGGTTTCGTCTTGAGGATCTTTAACCAGCGTATCTAACTTGCTTTTTATTTGATCATAAAATAAGTCGATTTCTGCATCAGATTCCATATCAGTTATTGGCTGAAACATGTTAGGTGTAGGTAAATTTACATTGTTTTTTGATGTAGAGGTTTTTGTCATAAGCAACTGAATGTGATAAGTTTTATAAACTTAACGATAGTTCAGATGCTTTATTTCAAACCCTAAAAAAAAATATGTAACATTTTTACTACCCTTTGTAGGTCATCTCTTTTGTTTTGAGCATTTTACGCAGGTTACTCAATGCATAACGCATACGGCCCAGGGCTGTATTAATGCTGACATCAGTTAGATCTGCTATTTCTTTGAAGCTTAAATCGGCATAATGGCGCATCAAAAGTACTTCTTTCTGCTCGTCAGGTAATAAATGGATCATCGCTTTTAAATCTTTATGGGTTTGATCGCGAAGCATTTTATCTTCTGCGCTCTCATCATAAAAGTGTAGCATATTAAATACATCCATCCCATCCGCACTGGTGATGATCGGTGTTCTCTTTTCTCTCCTGAAATAATCGATAACCAGGTTGTGCGCAATACGCATTACCCAAGGCAAAAATTTACCTTCCTCGTTATATCTTCCTGATCGCAGGGTATTGATCACTTTAATAAAAGCATCCTGAAATATATCCTCAGCCAGATATTGGTCTTTTACCAATAAGTAGATAGAGGTATAAATTTTACTTTTATGTCTTCTAAGAAGTTCCTGCAATCCATTCTCGTTCCCGGCAATATATACCTTTACCAGGTCCTGATCATTATATGATTGTAAATTCATAGGTTTACCTACACTAAATCCCGTACTGTTTGCTAAAAATTAATTTGTAGATGTTTAATTTCTATAGCTTATCTCCTATGTTTTTTGATATGTGTTAGTTTGGTTTTGAGGTTGTTAATGTTCAAAGAAAGTTATTTTTTTATCAAAAAACAAAAAATAAAATGATAAAAAATAAATTAACCGCCTGAGTACCCTATTTTTGTATCTTCTAAAAACCCTAACCACATTCTGGGGTTATATATTTATATTCTTTACCATACATGAGCAAAAAAGAGGCCGAAAAAGATCCGCATAAAAATATTATCATAAAAGGTGCAAGGGTGCACAACCTAAAAAACATTGATGTTGCCATTCCAAAAAATAAACTTGTGGTGGTAACGGGTATGTCTGGTTCGGGTAAATCTTCACTTGCATTTGATACTTTATATGCAGAAGGGCAACGCCGATATGTAGAAAGTTTATCAGCATACGCCCGCCAGTTTATGGGCCGGATGAATAAACCGGATGTTGATTATATTAAGGGTATTGCCCCGGCAATTGCTATCGAACAAAAGGTAATTACTTCCAATCCACGCTCTACAGTGGGTACTTCAACTGAAATTTATGATTACCTGAAATTGCTTTTTTCTCGTATAGGAAAAACCATTTCGCCTGTTTCGGGCAAGGAAGTGAGAAAGGATTCGGTAAGTACGGTAGTAGATTATGTAAATGCCATGCCTGAAGATACAACGGTAACCATTTTTTGTCCGCTATATCCGCATAACAACCGTACAATTAAAGAAGAACTCGCAATTTTATTACAGAAAGGATTTTTACGGGTTCTGATTAACAATAAAATAGAAAAGATAGAATCTATTTTAGATAATGCTGATTTTAAAGACGAAGAACTTACTGATGATAAAACCGTTCAGATCCTGATCGATCGTATTGTAACCAACCAGGAAGAAGAAACATTAAGTAGGCTGGCCGATTCGGCGCAGACCGCTTTTTTTGAGGGTAAAGGCGATTGTTATGTAGAAGCGCAGGGAACAACGAAACATTTTAGCGACCGCTTTGAACTGGATGGAATAAAATTTGAAGAACCTACGCCTAACTTTTTCTCTTTCAACAATCCTTATGGTGCCTGTAAACGGTGTGAAGGATACGGGAACGTTATCGGCATCGACGAAGATCTGGTAATTCCTGACAAGAGTAAAAGTGTTTACGATAATGCCATTGCCCCGTGGCGTGGCGAAAAAATGAACGTCTGGTTGCAGAACTTTATTAAAGCTGCACCCAAATTTGATTTTCCGATCCACCGTCCATACAGTGCGCTTACTGAAAAAGAACAGCAGCTACTTTGGACGGGTAACAAATATTTTTCCGGTTTGGACGCATTTTTCAAGGAATTGGAAGAGCAGACTTATAAAATCCAGTACCGTGTCATGTTATCGCGCTATCGCGGTAAAACCACCTGCCCTGATTGTAAGGGCTCGCGTTTGCGTAAAGATGCCTCCTACGTTAAAATTGCTGAAAAATCGATTATTGATGTGGTGCTGTTGCCGCTATCGAAAGCACTGGCCTTTTTTAATGAATTAAAATTGAGTGTAAACGACGCTAAAATTGCCAAACGTTTACTGGCAGAGATCAACAACCGTTTCCTGTATTTAAACAATGTGGGTTTGGGATACCTTACCTTAAACCGTTTATCGAACACTTTATCGGGAGGAGAATCGCAAAGAATTAATCTGGCGACATCTTTAGGCAGCAGCCTGGTGGGCTCGGTTTATGTGTTGGATGAACCCAGTATCGGTTTGCATCCACGTGATACCAATAAACTGATAGAGGTATTGGTCTCGCTCCGCAATGTAGGTAATACGGTTTTGGTGGTAGAACACGAAGAAGAAATGATGCGTGCCGCTGATTACATTATCGATATCGGTCCGGAGGCGGGTACGCATGGCGGTAACCTGGTTTTCAGCGGTAACTATGAAGAGATTTTAAAAGATAAAAATAGTTTAACAGGTCGTTACCTGGCTGGAATTGAGAAAATTGCCATTCCTTCGAAACGCCGTAAGTGGAAAGATCACATCCTGATTAAAGGCGCAAGGGAAAACAACCTGAAAAATGTAGATGTTAAATTTCCGCTAGGGGTTTTTACTGCGGTAAGTGGCGTTTCAGGATCGGGTAAAACCAGTTTGGTGAAAAAGATTTTATATCCGGCGCTACAAAAAGCGATCGGAAATTATGCGGGTGAACAAACGGGTGCTTATGATGGTATTTTTGGTAATTATGACCTGGTAAGTGCAGTAGAACTGGTAGATCAGAATCCAATCGGCCGTTCCAGCCGTTCTAATCCGGTTACTTATGTTAAAGCCTGGGATGACATCCGTGCGCTTTTCTCTGGTTTGCCTGCTGCAAAGGCCGCCGGACTGAAGCCTGCAGCCTTCTCCTTTAACGTAGAGGGTGGCCGTTGTGATGTTTGCCAGGGTGAGGGTGAGGTGAAGATCGAAATGCAGTTTATGGCCGATATTTACCTGCCTTGTGAAGCTTGCAATGGCAAACGGTTTAAACAACAGGTATTGGATGTTACTTATAAAGAAAAAAATGTTTCTGAAATTTTGGATATGACCATTGATGAGGCGGTTTCTTTCTTTAAAGACGAACAAAAAATCCTGAATAAATTAAATCCGCTGGTTGATGTGGGTTTAGGTTATGTGCATTTAGGTCAATCATCAAACACTTTATCAGGTGGTGAGGCACAGCGTATTAAATTGGCGTCGTTTCTTATTAAAGGGAATAATGCCAATAAAACCGTATTTATTTTTGATGAGCCGACTACCGGTTTGCACTTTCATGATATTAAAAAACTGTTAAAAGCATTAAATACCCTTATTGAGCAAGGTAATACCATTTTGGTTATCGAACACAATATGGATATGATCAAATGTGCTGATTGGGTTATTGATATTGGTCCGGAAGGTGGTGATGGGGGCGGTAATGTGATATTTGAAGGCGTGCCAGAAGAACTGGTTACAGTAGAAAATTCGTATACCGGAAAATATTTAGCATCGCATTTAAATTTAAATCCATAATTTCGGCAATGCTTTTTCTAACGTTTTTCATTGGCATCGTTCTCAATGCCATGGGATATATCCCTCCCGGCAACATCAATTTAACCGTTGCGCAGTTGGCCATTAATAAGGGCATGCGGCAGGTTTGGTATTTTATCCTGTCGTTCTCCTGCGTAGAAGTCTTTTTCACTTTCGGGATGATGCGTTTCGCGAGGTGGGCCATGAGCGATATCAATCCAAACGAAGCGGTAAGCGAAGTGCGATTGAGCACACTGGTTGACTGCTTTATGATTGTGATGTTTCTGGTGATGGGTACTATTACCTGGAGAAATCGTAAAAAAGTACCTAAAGCGAGCAATAAAAAAGATGATAAACGTAGCGGAAGCGTTTTGTATGGGTTGATTTTAGGGGTGTTAAACCCAGTACAGATTCCATTTTGGCTGTTTTTTGGTAATTATGTAATTTTGCACCAATGGATTCAAACCGATTACCTTTCACTGGTTATATTTAGTTTAGGCTCAGGTGTAGGCTCGTCTCTGGCCCTTTATGTATATGCCCATTTTGCAACGTATATCCAGGAAAAATTTGCACTGAGCAGTCTGATCATCAATAAATCTATAGCGATATTTTTGTTTGCATTGGCAGCCTATCTTGTTGTAAAGCAGTTAATTGTTGTTTTATAAATCTAATTCAAGGTCTGTTTTTCCATTGGCTTTTTGTTTGTAGCCTTTTAATGAATTTGATTACGAAACTATATTTGCGTTCTGTGAGGACACAGACCGTGGAATAATCTAATCCAAGGTCTGTGTCTCCACAGACCTTTTGTTTTAGTTTTTTAATTTATTCATTGGCAAATCGTTGTTTTTCGTTCAGTGAGTGCACAGACTTTGGAATAACAGTCGATCGCTATTTTGTAATCCAGCCAGCTGCTGCATCAGCATTGCTAATGAGTTGATAATCGCCAAAAGTACCTAAAAGGCTTACCGTTTGCCCTTCGTTTAAAGTAGTTTTAATCGCTGCTAAACTATCCGGCCTATCATAAACTTTTTGCTGAAGGAGATTTATCTTAAGTTTTTTCAGGGGCTCAATTGCCTGTTCAAGACTATTGCTTTGAATAAAACCTATGCTTCCATCAGGCAGTTCTACCTGGTAGTAATTTCCGGTCGCAGCATTTGCAAGTAAAATTGTTCCCGTGTTAAGCGAAATTAAAACATTTGCTTTACGGTCTGGAGAAGAGACCATTTTAGCGGTAGATTTAGTCCTTAAAATTTTATTTAACTTATTGCCGGAAGCAGTTATGGCAACCGGGGTTTTGGTTACCGGATCTATAAAGGGTAGTGGGTTTACTGCACCATTTGCCGTGTAAATGCCGAAATGTAAGTGGGGAGGTGTGGTTCGGGCATTGCCTGTATTTCCCATAAGTCCCAAAGTATCTCCAATTTTTACTTCTTGTCCTTCTACAGCAATCTGTTTGTCCAGGTGGGCATAATACAAAGTATAATCTTTACCATTTGGCCGCATCCAAACCACTTTTCCGCCCAGGTTGTTTTCGTTTACACGGGTTACTGTTCCGTCTGCAATCGCCAGCACAGGCGTTCTGAAACTGCCAAAAATATCTACACCTTCATGTTTTCTGGCGTCATTATCCCTGCCATCTCCCCAATAACTTTTTATGCTGTTGGCGTTTTTTGACTTTATCGGGAAAGCAAGAGACGCTCCGGTGGTAATTTCTAATTCGTAGGCTACACTCTGCAGCAGTTCTGGTTGTAGCCTGATCAGATAGGCGCCTGTTTCCTCAATATCAAAAATGATCGGATTATTTAAGGTATCGGCTGATGCGATAAGTTTTCGGGTTTGATCTGCGCTATGCCAAACATCAATATAAATCAAGGCACCGGTTGATGGCTTTTTGTTTAGTTTTATATTTAGTTTCTGCCCTTTGGTTGCATTGAACTTGTAAGCTGTCGCCGGGACCCGGTCGGCAGCGAAATAACCGTTTTCTCGATAAGGAATACTAATGTCTAATGCTTTTTGCATACTCATTGTAGCCGCATTTAACCAAGCCGATCCCATGGCTGTTTTATCCAGCCCCACATTCACCAATTTTTTTTGATATTGCTCATGCGGGCTAGCGGCCTTAAATAAATTAACTGAGCCTGTTTTGCATGATAGTATGCCTATTGCCATAGCAATGCAAACGAGCCAAAGTGCAGGTCTGTAAATTTTCATTACCTAAGCCTTTTTCAATTGTTTAAAAACCGCTGCGGTTACTAATCCACCTATCAGGTACCAGGTTACCGTTAATATCTTGGTTTTACCAGTTTTAGTTACCGGAGTATCATCTAATCCAATTTTATCGGGTATGCTGATTGCACCCAGACCAGCAGTAAGACCGGCTATTGCACCTTTAAAATAAACATGTTTTTTATCTCCTAAGCCAATGGCGCTGTAGTATAGGGTATTGCTGATGATATCACCTGCAAGGGTGGCCAGATAAAGATTGTCTCCGTCAGGACTGTCCAGTTTCAAATTGGACATGGATTTGGAAAGTGCCTGCTTACCCAAAAGGTCAATCCGGGGTGCGTCGCGATCAAACTGCCTAAAGCTTTCATGTAATATATTTAAGACTGCAGTACCTGCAAAGCCAGCGAGTAAGGATTTAAATGATTTCATAATAGAATAATCCCTGCAAGAGGCAAATTGTTTTATGAGCATCGGGATTACGCCATGAATCGCAATTGCCGCTCCATTATGTTATAAAATTGATACACAGAATAGGTTCTGTTAACTTAATCATAACATTAAATTCATGTTTAAGAAGTCTGCCTGAACTAATATTGGATGTTGATACAAAACATATCTTATCCTTATGTCTAACAGACGTTTTTTTCTGAAAAATAGTTTGGCTGCTGCGGTAGTAGCCGGTTTATCACCAGTTCTGTCATCATTTGCCGAGGAGAGGAATATTTCAGTCAAACGGGAAAAAGGACCAAAACTTCGCTTTGCCATCGCATCCGACGGACACTATGGACAACCGGGAACTGATTATAAACTTCATCACGAAAATATTGTGAAATGGCTTAATGCCTCGCATGATGAAAATCCACTGAATTTTGTAATTATTAATGGCGATCTGGTACACGATCGGCCTGAATTACTGAAAGAAGTTAAGAAAGATTACTATGATCGTCTGAAAGTTCCTTTTTATGCCGTGCCTGGTAACCACGACCATGCAGATACTGGGCTCTGGAAATCGGTTTTTGGTTACGAGGATAACTTTTCTTTCGAAAAAAATGGGGTGGGTTTTGTTTTAGCAAATACCTCTGATACTAAAGGGACTTATTTATGCCCTAATAATGATTTTTTAAAACAGGAGTTGGATAAGTTTAAAAACCTGAAGACTGTTTTTGTGGTATTGCATATTCCGCCACATTTCTGGGTGCCTGAAAGCCCTTTTGTAGATTGTCCGGATGCAATTAAACTTTTGCATAGCTATACAAATGTTAAGGCTGTGTTTCATGGCCACGACCATAGTTTAGATGCCGTTTTTTATACCGATAAGCTACCGCATTTCTTTGATGCACACATTGGTGGCAACTGGGGTACGGCCTATAAAGGTTATCGCATTGTAGAAGTGGATGAAGACGACAAGATTAAAACCTATCAGGTAAATGCAAGCGGATCGCCATTATTAAATGAAACCAAATTTTAACCCATAAACAATCGTAATGAAAAAGATATTTTTGATGTTCGTTTTTGCTGGTGCGGTTTTAAATTGTGCTGCACAGAAAATAAGCGAAACCATGCCTGCAATTAAAACAGGAACTGATGCTGCGCAGCCCTTTCTGTTTTCGCTGAATACCTTAACGGCAGAAAATCCCCGTTGGAATATCCACTACTCTGGGAGTTATGGAGAAAGAACCAGCGGACAATTCGGGTATGATGGCTTGGGGCAGCAATTTGGGGTTAAAGGATATTTAGGCAACAGATTTACCTTATACGCCACAGCGGCGATCGGCTTTGCCAATTCAGGAGGCGTAACATCTGCTCAACAGGCTGAAGTAATCAGAGATCTGGTAGGAGGCAAAGGTATCTCCGGGTTTAGGCTAGGCGCAGGCTTAGGCTTAAGCAGAGATTGGTCGAGTATAGGTGCTGCAATTAGCCGGATTACTGCTTCGTTTGATCAGACCAATTGGAGAATGGCGGGCAACCTTCGCTTCGAAAAAGCTTTCGATAAAACCAGAGATAAACTGGATTTTATTAGCAGTTTTGGCTATCAACATCGCGTTTCTAATGTTTTATATGTTGGCCTTGAAGCCCTGGGACAAGATTTAGAAGGCTTTTGGGAGAAAGACGAGGCAGAGGGAGGCGCAAAGTTAATGATCGGGCCATCCATCAACCTGGAACCAAACCATTCGAAACTGTCTTTCTCTATTTCCGGAGGACCTGTTTTTTACGCAACCCGTAGTAATGTCATCCCGTCAGAGGCTATTAGGGAAATCGGTTCTGTCGCTTCGGGTAATGGCTATAGCATCAGGGCCCTGGTTAATTTTAATCTTCATCGCTAATGTGTATGCTTCAAATTAATAAAATGAAAAAGTCATACCTATTTATATTATTCGGTTTCCTGTTTATCCAGAAAGGCTTTGCACAATGGCCTGGTAAAAATGAAACTACACAGCAAATTTTGTTGCCCAATGGCTGGAAATTAAGTCCGGCCGGGCATTCGGTACAACTGGGTGATTTGCCTTTAAATATGCAACTCAGCGCATCAGGTAAATATCTGGCCATTACCAATAATGGTCAGAGTACGCAGTCGCTGCAACTTATCGATCCTAAAACAGAACAAATTATAGACGACAAGGTGCTGGGTAAATCCTGGTACGGAATTGCTTTTAGTAAAGATGAAAAACACCTCTATGCATCGGGCGGTAACGATAACTGGATTCTGGATTTTAATATTGTAAACAATAAACTGGGCAGGAGTGATACCATTATTTTGGGGCCGGTTTGGCCAAAGGGTAAAATATGTCCTGCCGGTATTGTGGTAAATAGCAATAACAGTAAATTATTCACTGTTACCAAAGAAGATAGCGCCCTGTATATTATTGATCCGAAAGCAAAAAAGATTTTAAAACGGGTACAACTCCCTGCCATTGCCTATAGCTGTACACTGGCTGCGGATGAGCGTAAATTGTATATTTCGCTTTGGGGCGGAAAAGCGGTGGCAGTTGTTGATCTGCAGGCAGAAAGCATTGTCCGTCAGATTCCTGTTGGCGATCATCCTAATGAGCTTTTGCTTAATAAAAAAGGTAATATCCTGTATATAGCCAATGCAAACGATAATACGGTTTCGGTAGTAAATACGCTGAACAACAAAGTAATTGAAACCATCTCTACCACACTTTATGCCACACAGTTAACCGGTTCAACTACCAACGGCCTGGCTTTGAGTAGCAATGAAAAAACGCTCTATATTGCCAATGCTGATAACAATTGTTTAGCTGTGTTTGATGTAAGTAAACCCGGCGTAAGCCAGAGTCAGGGTTTTATACCGGTAGGATGGTATCCAACCAGCGTTAAGGTTTTAGGCTCGGAAATATTGGTTAGCAATGGTAAGGG
Organism: Pedobacter sp. BG31; assembly: GCF_042464845.1. Classification (NCBI taxonomy): domain Bacteria; kingdom Pseudomonadati; phylum Bacteroidota; class Sphingobacteriia; order Sphingobacteriales; family Sphingobacteriaceae; genus Pedobacter; species Pedobacter sp. BG31. Next base: position 92,048 of record NZ_JBHNZK010000012.1, on the reverse strand, counting down.
CAATACCTCAATGGCGAACCCAAAGGGCCCCCAACCCGTTTCTAAAGTTGATAACAGCGATTATCATATGGGCAGTACGGCTAATAGCAGACTGCAATATATAGCAGGATTGTTTAAAGGGACATTGTCTTTTATTGATGTACCAAAGCCTGAGCAATTAAAAGTATATACCAAACAGGTTTATGCCAACACACCATTTAGCGACAAAAAAACGATAACGGCCGATGGTGAAGCAGGAAACCCGATCCCCAGAAAACAGGGCGAAAGATCTCCCATCAAACATGTTTTCTATATTATCAAAGAGAACCGTACTTACGATCAGGTATTGGGCGACATTAAAAAAGGAAACGGCGATTCTACGCTAACCCTTTTCGGACGCAAAGTGACCCCTAACCAACATGCTCTGGCCGAGAATTTTGTATTGCTGGATAACTTTTATGTAGATGCCGAAGTAAGTGCCGACGGGCATAACTGGAGCATGGCGGCTTACGCAACTGACGTAGTGGAAAAAACATGGCCAACCAGTTATGGCGCCCGTGGTGGGAGTACCACTTTCGAAGGTGGCAGGCCGGTAACTTATCCGAAAGGAGGTTTTATCTGGGATTATTGCCAGCGGGCGGGAATCAGTTACCGCAGTTACGGTGAGTTTGGATCTTATGCTAAAGCCAATATCAAATCGTTGCAGGGGCATATGTGTCCGGCTTCTCCGGGTTTTGATATGGATATTAAAGATCAGGTGCGTGTAGATGCCTGGCAGCACGATTTTGATTCTTTATTGATAGCCGGTGCGGTACCGCAGTTCAATACTCTACGGATATCAAACGATCATACCAGTGGACAGAAGAAAGGAAAATACTCGCCACAGGCAGCGGTTGCCGATAATGATCTGGCAGTAGGCCGAATCATTGAACACCTTTCGCACAGTAAGGTGTGGAACGAATCGGTTGTGTTTATTTTAGAAGATGATGCACAAAACGGGCCAGACCATGTAGATGCACACCGTTCTCCGGCTTATGTAATAGGCCCGTATGTGAAAAGAAATGTGGCGGTACATACCATGTATTCTACTTCAGGTTTTCTGCGTACCATGGAACTGATTTTAGGCCTACCACCTATGAGCCAGTACGATGCAGGAGCAATGCCTCTGTATGAGTGCTTTACAGCTAAGCCAGATTTTACACCATACAATGCGTTACAACCCCTTATTGATTTAGATACCCGGAACGTGGCGGTTAACGAAAGCAGTAGACGTTCTGAACTGTTCAATTTTGCGAAAGAAGATTCGGCGCCCGATTTAGATTTAAATGAAGTGATATGGAAATCAGTTAAAGGTGAACAATCGGTAATGCCTGCCCCGAAACGAAGCGCTTTTGTGATTTTGGAGAAGAAGAAAAAAGATGATGATGATTAATTGTCGGTGATGATCTCAGATTCAATAAAAAGGCAGTTTTCTCATAGAAAATTGCCTTTTTATATATGTTTTGAAATTAACTCTACACTCCAAACTCCCAGCTCCAAACTAATTTACAGCTTCCAATCCGGCCTTTCAAAATGGCAGGTATAACCGTAAGGATTTTTTTGCAAATAGTCCTGATGTTCTTCTTCCGCATTCCAGAAATCGGTTTCAGGTACCACCTCAGTTACAATTTTGCCCGGCCATTTGCCTGAAGCATCCAATTCAGCAATCAGTGTCTCAGCAGTTTCTTTCTGTTCATCACTATTATAAAATATAGCTGAACGGTAAGATGTACCTACATCGTTTCCCTGTCTGTTGCGTGTGCTCGGATCGTGGATCTGGAAAAAGTATTCCAATAGTTTGCGATAAGTTAAAACGGTTGGATCAAAGGTAACTTCAATGGCTTCGGCATGTGTGCCATGGTTCCGGTAGGTGGCATTGGGAACATCGCCACCAGTGTATCCAACAACCGTTGAGATAACGCCAGGGTAATGACGGATCAGTTCTTCTACGCCCCAAAAGCAGCCGCCGGCAAGAATGGCTTTTTCAGTATTCATATATCTTTCCTCTTTTTGATTACATAAAGATACGGTGAAGATGTGTAAAAGGAAAGTAAAGAAGGGGATGGGCCTTCTACAGAATTCGTTGTTGAAAGAAAGGGTTTATTTCGGTCGGTGAGACACCAACCGATAGGATAATGGAAATAAATCTCCCAGAGGTATCGTCATTGCGAGAAGGCTTTTTCAGCCGACGAAGCAATCTTACAACTATCGCTAGTAGCGAGCGCTTTAAGATTGCTTCGTGCCTCGCAATGACGATTTTTCTATTGGGCTGTCAATGGTAGCTTAGTCAAAGGATCTTTTACTACATCAAATTACATGATCATATTTACTCACATAGTTAAACGTATATAGGGGTCTTCGACTACGCTCAGACTGACAGATTTAGGTAACCGCAAGCTATGTTTTGGAGCGCAAGGCCTGTGTAAAACAGAGGTTTCGTCCCGTCTTTCGCTTTTACGCTTCGCTGCCTCGTACCTCGTTGCTGCAGGGTAACCGCTTCAGCCAGGGCTAGGTGGCTACTGTAGCTTTTCATATTAAGGGTTGCAGAGTGCAGCGTCCATTGTTCCTAAACGCGACCGATGCCCATCGGATGAGCTGAATAGCCCGGAGCGCAGGATTTAAAATGTTATCTCATTACCACCCCTGCCCCTCCTAAATCAGGAGGGGAGTTTCCCTCATAGTTCCGGATTTAATTGAAAAGTTGAATGCATTTAGTTTCTACAAACTCATTCATTTCGATTGGTGTGATATCAATCGACAGGATAAGATCGCTCCACTTCGTATTGCTTCCGTTGGGGTGACGTACTCCCTGTTGAAATCTGTCAATGGTAGACTTTAGAATCTCGAATACATATGGATTGGGCGTCATTCCTAACTTGATTGGGAATCGTAATGCGATCGTTTTAAGATTTCCGTATGCGCGAGAATGAGGCCCGCACTAATCGATTCTGTCATTGATAGCGGAGTCTAAGAATAGTTGGTTTAAGTGTATTAATTGATTTTTTAGGAGCGCAAGGCCTCTGTTAATAGGGTAGCGTGTTCCCGTCTTTTGCTTTTACGCTTCGCTGCCTCGTACCTCGTTGCTACAGGGTAACCGCTTCAGCCGGGGCTAGGTGGCCACTGTAGCTTTTCATATTAGCGGTTGCAAGGTGCAGCGTCCATTGTTCCTAAACCCGATTGCAATGTAAAGCCCGGAGCGCAGCGAGGACTTGGAATGCAAAGCGGGACAGCATGCCGCCAAGAACCACAAACCCTTCATTTCCTGATTTTAACAAATGTGCCATTTCGGACGGTGTGACACAAATCGATAGTATAATTGCAAGCTTATATTTTGGAGCGCAAGGCCTGTGTAAAACACAGGTTTCGTCCTGGCTTTTGCTTTTACGCTTCGCTGCCTCGTACCTCGTTGCTGCAGGGTAACCGCTTCAGCCGGGGCTAGGTGACTACTGTAGCTTTTCATGTTAGCGGTTGCAGGGTGCAGCGTCCATTGTTCCTAAACGTGAAAGCGGACTGCGAGCCTCCAAGAGCCATAGGTCGCCCATTTGCTAACTAGTCTATTTATGCCGGTCGGTGAGACACCAACTGATAGGATAATTGGTTTAAGCGCATTAGATTAAAAATTTATTTGGAGCGCAGGGCCTTTGCTTGGCAAAATTGGATTTAATGTTTTCATGATTAAGGATCTAACGGTTCGTCAAAATCTATTTGCAATGATGTTGTATTCAGGTAAAATTCCGATTCAGTATCGCTTAAACGTATCCCGTTTTTGTAAGGATAATAACCGAGTTCTTTTTTACAGCGTTCGAGCAGGATATCGGTAATGTAGTAACTTTGCGATTTTACGGTACAAACCATCCCTGCTTTATCTATTGGCATGCCGTACCTGAACATCAGTCTGGCACAATTGCGCAGGTTAGTGGTAGTATGGCGGGCATGTGGTTCCATAATAATGGCACTTTCGGGTATTTGGAGCACTCTAATTAAAAATTTCTTCATTTCATAAGCTTCGCTGAACTTGGTTTTATAGGGATGTACCCTGCCACCGGATACCACAATAAATGGCGCCATGCCTTTTTTATACTGTAGGGCCGCTAAACGGCAGCGGATCATTCCGCCAGCACTTAAGGCTACTTCTTTTTCTTCCGGACCAGCACCCGGAACCAGGATTACGCTGTAAGGGTATTTCTTCCAATCCACTTTTTTGAGCTGTTGAATGGCTGTCAGGTTTACACCATTAATCATTGGTTCATAATCGGCAGCATCATTACGTTCATTGAGTTCTAATGCCTGAAGTGCAAATTGCATGGCGGGTTCAAAAAACATTTTATGGTTGCCTTGTAACGCTAACCAGGCATTGGCTGCGGTGAGTTCTGCAAATTCTTTATCCTTTACTTTAAAACTGATGGAATCTATTTTCGGGTAATTGGGTTTATTTCCCTCTACATATACGCCAATAGCGTAATTAATGGCATTGGCATCTTGCTCCCATGCCTTAATCAATAGATCTTGATGCTGTTCCTTGGCGAAAAGGGTATAACAGCCTGATGGAATGAGGTGGTTTTTGATCAATCTTCCGAATAGATTATTTTCTGTGTAAAGCTTGGCTAACCGGTTTCCGATACCGGATATTTCATCGTCGGTAAATTTTAAAGCTTTCGCATAACAGGTAATGTCGGTTCTACAGGTTTTAATTGCTTCGTTTACGCGATCCGTTTTTAATTGATATATGCCATTCAGCACCGTATCGGTGCTGAGCATTTGACGGAGCTCAGGCACTTGCTCAAAAAGTGTGAGCAGATAATAATTTTTGTACTGTACAGCATTTCTGGTTTGGATAATTTGATAAGATGGCGAGGGCATTTCCTGTGCAGCTAAGCCTTGGCACAACAGGTAAATTACCAGAAAGAGATAGCAGAGTTTCATCTAAAAGTTTTGGGTGTGAAATTAAACGCCTGCCATTAAACCAAAATTAAGCAAGTGTTATCCTTTAGCTCAAGTAAATCGATTTATAAATATTTTGGTTCGAGTTAATATTAACTTAAAGAAGCTATTCTTATTGGTGTAAAGAGTTAACACAGGGGATACATCGTGTTAAAAATACACCACTACTTTTGCGGCGGTAGAACGCTCAAAGAAATTACTCGTCAACCTTTAAAAGGATAAGCCTATGTAAATGTGAAAATCTACGCTTCTACTTAAAAAACAAGTCCCCAATTATTTAAAAAACCATTACAAAGAACAAAAAGATGACATCATTTTTTTTAACCGCAGGTATAACACGTACTTGCAGGAAATTGCTTTTGCCCTTAGGTTTACTGGCCATCTGTAATGTCAATGCAATAGCAATAAACCATGGTGAAGCTGTTTCGGCCTTACACCATAAAGCATTTGCCGCGGTGAGCGGAACAGTTACCGATCAAAATAACCAACCATTACCTGGTGTTAGTGTCTTCGAAAAGAAAACAAAAAAAACGACAGTTACCGATGCTAATGGTAGGTATTCAATTAATGTAGAAGAAGGTGCTGTTCTGGTATTTTCTTATATCGGTTACGATAATCAGGAGGTTGCGGTTAACGGTCGCCAGAATATTAGTGTTGTTTTAAAAGAAAGCAGCAATACTCTAAATGAGGTAGTGGCCATTGGTTATCAGAAGATCAGAAAATCGGATGTAACAGGTGCCATCAGCAGTGTTAAAGCCAGCGAAATGAATTTAACTTCTCCTACGGTTGGTCAGGCTTTGGTTGGTAAAGTTGCCGGCGTGCAGGTATCTCAAACCAGCGGTGCGCCGTATTCCGGTACCAAAATCAGGGTAAGGGGTATTGGTTCCATTAACGCCAGTTCAGATCCTTTATATGTAATTGACGGGTACCCGGCAGGAAATAACGTATCCATTAATCCAGAGGATATTGAAACCATTGATATTCTAAAAGATGCCGCTTCTGCGGCCATTTATGGTTCAAGGGCATCGGGAGGGGTAGTGTTAATTACCACCAAAAGAGGTACGGATGGAAAAGGAAAATTTGAATATGATGTTCAGGGTGGTATTTCTCAGCTGGCTAAAAAAGTAAAACTCTTGGATGCCGACCAGTTTATTCAGCTTTTAATCGACGGGCGTAACAATGCCTATAAAGATTTATGGGTAAATGCTGGTCAAACCTGGAACGACAGTATGTTTAAAGATGTTAACACTACTCGTACTACAAAACTGGGTGCACTTGGTATTAGCGCAGGAAGTAGTGTGAGTATACCTGCAGATCTTTATAATTTTAGTACACAACAAGCTATTCCTGCTACGTACAATACCGATTGGCAGGACGAACTTTATCGCAATGCCGCTTTTCAGCGTCATAACCTTTCCTTTTCTGGTGGTACTAAAGATATAAAATACTTTTTAAGCGGTGGTTACCAGAACAACAATGGTATTGTAACCAATACCAACCAAAAAGTAACCAACTTCAGGGCAAATATTGATGGCAAAGTGAGTGAGCGTTTACGTGTAGGGGCGAACATCTCGTACACGCAGAATGATAACCGTGAAGTACAGGAAGGACGCTATAATCTAAGTCCGATGATGTCGGCTTTGATTTACCTGCCATATCTGCCTGCAAGGGATGCGAATGGTAATCCCATCCAGTTTGGCATGGGCGCTTTAGCCTCGCAATATGGTATTCAAAATCCAGAAAATCCACTTGCAACGGTAGAGCAATTGAAAATTACCAGAAAGGGTGCCCGAAGTACTTATAATGCCAATGCTACTTATAACATACTGAAAGGATTGGATTTTAAAGCCAATTTAGGTACACAGACCTATAACGAGAAATATGATTTTTATCTGCCAACCAGCTTAAGTAATGGTAATAATCCACCTTACTCTACCGCTGCGATAACGGCGGCGAATGCTATTGCACAAACGCTTAGTCAGGTTGATCAGCTTGGTGAGTTTACCTTAAACTATAACAAAACTTTTGGTAAGCATAAAATTGATGTGCTCGGCGGTTATTCTGCGCAGAAAACAACCAGCGATTTAATCAGGATTTCTGCTACGGGTTTTCAAAATGATAAAATCGGTGAAATCACCGATAAAGGTGCTGAAGCAGGCTTTTTAACACTGATTACCGATGGAGCAAATAAAACAGCAAAGGCTACCAATACTTTGCTCTCTTATTTTGGCCGTTTCAGTTATAATTATGCAGGTAAATACTTTTTAACCGGTTCATTCCGTCGTGATGGATCATCAAGGTTCGGCCCGTTAAATAAATATGGCAATTTCCCTTCAATAGCTGCAGGATGGAATCTTTCCGAAGAAGATTTCTATAACAGTTTTCTTGGCGAACAATCAACCGTTAAGTTAAGGGCAAGTTGGGGCTTGAGTGGTAACAACAACATTCCTAATTACAGAACTGCGCAGGAAATGAGTGCACCGGGTGGTGTGGTTTTTGGAAATGCGGTTTCAACGGCGATCTGGCCAAATGCCATACAGGATTCGAAGTTGGGATGGGAGTCTACCTCTCAGTATAATTTTGGTGCCGATGTCAGCTTATTCAAAAACAGATTGAATATTATTGCAAATTATTACTTAAGTTATTCTTACAATCTCCTATTCAATCAGCCCATCTCAGCTGTATCGGGTTCTTCTTCTATTCTTACCAATCTTGCTGATAGTAAAATCCGTAATAAAGGTTTCGACATCCAACTGGATGGAAGAATTATCCAGAACCAGGATTTTACATTGGGTTTAAGCGGAAACATTGCCGTTAACCACAATAAGGTATTAAACATGGGTGGAGCAAGTACCATCTATACTGCTGGTGCAGAGCGGTCATACATTACACATGTTACCCAAGAAGGTCAGCCGGTTGGTATGTTTTATGGTTTTAAAGTTTTGGGCAGGGTCACAGCTGATAATTTGGGTAAGGTTGCTCCATCAGCTTCTTCAACTAACCCGGCAAAAATCGGTGATTTATATTTCCAGGACACGGATGGCAACGGCATTGTGAATGATGCAGACAAAACGGTGATCGGCACACCTTATCCAAAATTTACCTACGGTTTTGCCGTAAATACTTCTTACAAAACGTTCGATTTAAGGGCATCATTCAACGGATCGTATGGGAACCAGGTTTTAGACGGACAGGATTATTACCTGTATAATTTCGAAGGTTCTGGTAACCAGTATGTAGATGTTGCCAACCGTTACCGGAATGAAGCCAATCCGGGTAGTGGTTTAAATTATCGTGCATCGCGTGCGGGTACGCAAAGTAACAGTACCCGTTTATCATCTTTCTACATTCAGGATGGTTCTTACTTCAGGTGTACCAACATTACTTTAGGTTATAGTTTTCCAAAGCAGCTAGCCAATACGCTTAAAGTAAGTAATATACGTGTTTATGCGAGTGTAGATAATGCATTTACCATTACAGATTATAAAGGTTATAATCCTGAAGTAGATTATAGTGCAGGTAATAACCTTGCCCCTGGGGTAGATTATGGTAACTATCCATTGGCAAGAACCTATAACCTGGGTGTTAAACTTACTTTTTAGAATCAAGGAAATGAAAAACAATATTTATACAATTTTGGCACTGGGTGTAGTTTTAAGCTTAAGCGCCTGTAAAAAAGATTTTTTGGCACAGAGCAATCCCAATGCTGTTACTGTAGAGAATTATTTTAAAACTGAGAATGACGTATTATTGGCGGTAAACGGTGCTTACCAATCGTTAAGAAGCAGTAATACGTTGGGTGAAAATAGTGGTTTATTTACCGATGAACGCTCTGATGATACTGGAAGAAATGATAACCAGAGTAATGCAGGTGAACCTTTTCAGTTTAACGATTTTTCACTGCTACCTAGTAACTCCTATCTGAAAGCGCACTGGTTAGCCCTTTACAATGCCATAACCAGAAGCAATTTCATTTTATCCAACATTGATAAAGCGAATTTTACCAATCAGGCTAATAAGGCAAATTACGCTGCAGAAGCTAAATTCATCAGGGCCATTATGTATTTCGAATTAGTACGGAAATGGGGGGCGGTACCTTTGGTAACAAAACAATTATCAACCAATGACGAGGTAATACCCTTTGTTTTCCGCGCACCTGAAGCGGATGTTTACAACCAGATTGTAGCCGATTTAAAAGATGGGTTAAACAGTACGTTACCAAACTTTCCGGCAACAGCGAATATCGGAAGAACATCTAAAGCAGCCATAAATGCTTATCTTGGAAAGGTTTATTTAACCATGGCAGCCACCCTGCCAAACAATAAAGCCGAAAACCTAAGCAATGCCAATACTTACTTGTTGGCCGCTTATAATATGAAAGCTTTTGGGAACCTTTCCGAAATTCCCTATACTGATGTTTTCGACGTAACGAAAAAAACGACCTGTAAAGAATTGATTTTCCAGATTTCTTACAAACAAGGTGATATTAATTATAGCTCAAGCATCGCCGCCAACAACCAGGCGAAAGGCGAAACCATTAATTCGTTAAAGGTTTCTACCGGTATCGGTGGCAATGTGAAGTTAGATCTGATCAACGAATATGAAACAAGTGATTTAAGGAAAGATTTCTCTGTAAAGTTTGCAAATGAGGCTACGGTAAAAGATTGGTTTATTACAAAATTCCGCGATGCGAGTGAATTGGCTACGAAAAACGGTTATGGCGGTAACGACTGGATCTTGATGCGTTATGCCGATGTAATTTTAATGCTTGCTGAGGTAAATATGTTGCAGGGCAACGATGCCATAGCTATTCAATATTTGGATATGGTCAGAACAAGAGCAGGTATGCCAGTTTATGCGGTTGCCAAAACAGATGCTACATATGCGGCTAAATTCCCGACTTTAAAACTGGCTATTTTGCATGAGCGAAGGGTAGAATTCGCCTTTGAGCACCAAAGATGGTTTGATTTGATCAGGAACTTTACCGCGGCAGAGTTGGTTACTTACTTAAAAGCCAAACCACAATCTTCCTATGGTATTGCTAAACTGGCTAATGTAACCACCAAAGACAGGTATTATCCCATTCCTTTTGATGAGGTAAAACTGGATCCGGTTAAAATGTATCAGAATCCGGGTTATTAAATAACGTGAGTTTTGGCTCTTAACTTCGTCATTGCGAACTGAAGAAGGGACTTCGCGCAGGAGTGAAGCAATCTTTTTTGATAATAAATTATATGATAGATTGCTTCGGCTCGCTCATATCCCGCCTCGCAATGACGACTTTTTTGGGAGTATGTCAAAAGTAGCTTGTCGATGGGCCTGTTTCAAGGTGTTTCGACAGGCTATAATTTAAAATTCCAGTACAAAATCGTCATCTCGACCGGAGCAACGCGGAGCGGAGAGATCTTTAAACGACGTTACCGAGAAATTTAAAAGATTTCTCCATTGCGCTACCGATGAAAATCGGTAAGCTTCAGTCGAAATGACGATATTATTTTATCTTAAGTTCTCCCTGCCATTTAGATTAATTTTTATAAAATAAATTAATCCTGATGAACATTCCCCTAATGCTTGATGTCGCACCAACCATAAAAAAAAACTATCTGTGATTTGAAAATGAAGGCCAGCATTTCATCGGCAGCTTCAGACCTTCTTTTCGTTATAAATCCTCGCTATGGGCTTCATCTCAGTCCCCTATATAACATTCCTCGTAATTTTCCCTTTAATAATATAAAGTGCCTGGATATTTTTCTTACTGATTACCGTATCGCCTTTAAAATTCGGGTTTGAAGAGCGGAGGATGAGTTTGGTATCGTCAGCGTGCTGAAAAATGAGTTTGATGGTGCGCAGGCTGTTACTGTCTTCATCCGTCATCACCACATAAGCCTCTCCCCACTGCAGGATTTCGTAATTGGTAATTTCTTTTATCGCTATAATTTCGCCTGCGGCATACTGCGGGGCCATGCTGTCACCATAAACCGGTAAATAGGCCGTACAATCATTAAAAGGCAGATAGTTGACCAGGTATTCCGCCCGTTGCTCTTCCACAATGTGTTCTTTCGCATCCGACAGGCTCATATCAAAATAAGGAACACCTTCCTTGCTTTCGCCAACAGCTGGCTTCTTTTTGAAGAAAGGCTCACCAATTCCATCTTCAAGCCAGGTTAAATTGACGTCGAACTTCATCTCCAACCTATCTTTAATCGCATTAGATACATTAACCCTTTCTCTTAAAATATCTGATAATGAACCCTGTTGAATATTTAATGCAGCAGCAAATTCCTTTTGAGTCTTAAAATGCAATAATTCCATTAATCTTTTTAAGCGCTGATTTTCATTCATAACAATAATTGTTGATAAGTTTAGCTTATTTAAATTAGATTAACTTATTTTATTTTGCTAAATTCGTTAGCTAATATAATCATTTTAAAATTAAACAATATGGAAGCGAACACGAATTTTAAAAACGAAACGATGGCACTTATCGGTGCGATTGGAAGCTTTTTTTCTACAAATAGTGTAGATTATCATTTGAACTTTCTTAAAAACTGGTTAAATCCGCCCCGTAACGAATTCGATTTCTCGCCCCAGAAGCACCCCGCGCAGCTGTTGGTATTTTATGAAAAACTCGTTCCGCTTTTCGATTATTCCGATTTGGTTTTTAACCATATTGAAACTGATAAAGCATTTATAGAGGCGATTTCGGCTGATGAATGCGGTGTAGAACGCGAAATGGTACTACTTAAGTATTGTCCGAAATTACTGAGCAGCGGCGAAGTGAAAAACCCTAAACTTACCTTTCTTGATATTTTTTTGTTCTTCCAGTCAGATACCTATAAAGTGATGTATAAAGAGTGGTTGCTGGCCGCATTAGAAAATAACCTCGATCTGGATTGGGACCAACATATTTTTCCTTTTTACGAAAACACCAAAAAAATGCTGGAGGCTTGTTGGCTCATACACGAAAGGATCATTACCAGAAATAGTTTCAAAAGTATCGATCGCTATTACCATATGGCCATATTCGAAAGTACATCGCCTTTGGCTTTTGAACAGGAATTATTTAACGATCCATTTAAGGTAATAGAATTCTTCTTTAGCCTCGATAACCTTAGCGGGCATAAAACCTATCTAAAAAACTGGTATAAAGCTGCCCTGGCTGAAGAAAAGTGTTTGAGCGATGTGGCCGATTATTTTTTCCTCTATAACCAGTTTACCAAACTGCTTAATGCCGGTTTTTTGATTACGGCTAAAAACTTAACTTATCAGGGTACTCCGCCAAAAAACCTGCTTGCTGCTACAGATCAGTCAAAAAACAGCGGTACCCATATAGGCCTGTGCGAGGTAAATACACTGTCTGCCATGCATATCGAAAATCCCTATCTGTTTGTAACGTCATTCTTTACTACCGAAAAAATTAAGCGACTGCGTTTAGGGCTCCTGGAATGGTTTTATGCTGCATTCAGTACCAAAAGCAGCATTAAATTACTGGATAAGGAATTCCTGTTTGAACAGTATGAATCCATGCTGATGATTATAGAAGCTTTTTTTTTAATCATTACCAATCCTCCCTTAAATGAAACTGAAGAAAGGTACCATTATGCGGAGTAAGTTTTTGAATCCAGAACATGCCGCATTAAAAGATGAAAGCATGTTCCATTTGTTAAAGGCTATTACGGCCGCAGTTCCTGTTCAATGTGTTTATCTCCACAATAACTTTCTGGCCGGTAAGGCTGTTCAGGAAATGCTGATTATGGTTTCGTTTAAACAGGTACGTATTTTAAATGAATTAACACCGGTGTTAAATATTGTATTTAACGGGCAAATGGAACTGAGCTATCGGGTTTTTCATTTACATGAGGTAGAGCAGGCCCTGTTGGAGGGAAGTTTATTCTTTTACTACGCCACCGCTGCGCAAAATTGTTTATTTAGTAAATCCGGTCATTTTCTTGATGGTTACACACCTAAGTTTATTGCAGACCAGGTAAGTGCCAACTACCGGCATGGAATTGATAAGGCCAATAAATTTTTGGTAGGTGCAACCTTCTACTTTAAACAACAAAATTTTGAATACTGCACTTTCATGCTACATCAGGTTTTTGATCTGATGTATCGGGCCATTGAGATTCTGGTCATGGGAAAAGATAAAAAAACACACCGCATCAGGGTTCATCAATTGTATATTAAGCCTTATGTTAAGCCGCTTTCAGCATTGTTTAATGATAGTGAAGAAGAGGTTGGCCTATTGCATTTGCTTGATGAGGCTTATCTGGCCGTAAGGTACGAAAACAGTTATGTTATTGGTAAGCAAGATGTGGTATGCCTGTTTGAGAAAGTAGATTTACTTTATGTAATTGCGGAACAGGTTTATCAGGGCATCATGAACAATCATTTCGATCAAGAGGTTAGCGGGGCAGGTATGGGTTAAGTGTTGTTGGTAAACTCACCCGGGGTTTTCCCAAAATGTTTTTTGATTATGAGCTAAAATACTTACGCCGTGCAATAAAGATAAATCCATTGTTTTATTCAGGAAATGAATGTTCAGTATTTCTTCGGGAACAGCAGCCCCGTTATTCGCTTTATCCCGTTGGAAAAATCGGGATGCACGCTACTACCGGGTTTATGAACAACGGTTTGTGAAAAAAATAAACACTAATAAGAATGCTTGCTGATTCTGCACCCAGCCGCTAATATTAAGGTGTGCCGTGCCATCTAGACCCGATTGGAGTGGGCACGAACCCGATATTTCATCGGGTGAAGTAAAACGGAAAGCGGGACGAGACCTAAATAATTTCACAGAAACCTGCTCTCCAAATACTTAAGAATAACCTGTGTTTTGATGTTAACTCAAATGATAAAGAAAATGAAATATAACCCATTGTTTTATTCAGGAAATGAATGTTCAGTATTTCTTCGGGAACAGCAGCCCCGTTATTCGCTATAGCTCCGATGAAGAATCGGAGGCTGCCGCTACTACCGGGTTTATGAATAAGGGGCTGTGCAAGGGATGCCAAAATTGATGTTTGCTGGTTGTGCGATTAAACAATAATAGTAATGCCTGCCGTGCCACCTAGACCCGATTGGAGTGAGCACGAACCCGATATTTCATCGGGTGAAGTAAAACGGAAAGCGGGAAGAAACCTGAATAATTGTACTGAATTTGCGCTCCAAATAATTGAAAAAAAACTCGCTTTAGCTATTAAACGTGCATATTAACTAAAATATAAACTGATTTTTCCGCCCTGTTGATTTGTCCGCAGTTCGCTTTACCCGGTTTTTTAACCTTCGTACTACCTATCGATAATAAATTTCGTACAAATCCTTCTGCACCCTGACTAGTTTAAATGCATGGAATTAGAAACCATGAAAAAGGATTATAAAGTTGAGGATTAATACCAATAATAAGTATCGTATAAATATATTTGTGGACAGGATCTGATACCATTTCAGATTTCTCTCAAACTCAATTTTTTATCCAATGAATAAATTCGAAAGCCGTTACGCCCAAAGTCCTAAAGAAGTTAAACAAATGGATACCGCTGCTTTGCGGGATAATTTCCTGATTGAAAACGTATTTGAAGCCAACCAGGTAAACCTTACCTTATCTCATTTTGACAGATATATTGTAGGTGGCGCCATGCCTGTTGAGCAGAAAATAGCATTGCCAAACCCTGACGATTTAAAAGCAAATTACTTTTTGGAACGTAGGGAACTGGGTATCATTAATGTTGGCGGAAAAGCTATTGTTACTGCAGATGGCGAAGCATACGAACTGGATTATAAAGAAGCTTTATATATCGGTAAAGGTACAAAAGAAGTGTTTTTTGAATCTGCCACCCCCGGCGAGGCCGCAAAACTATATATTAACTCCGCCCCCGCACACCATAGCTATCCTACTAAAAAGGTAAGTAAGGCCGAAGCAGAGGTTGTAGAATTGGGTACACCTGAAACAGCTAATCATAGGGTTATTAATAAGTTATTGGTAAACAGCGTTTTATCAACCTGCCAGTTGCAAATGGGCATGACCGAATTAAAATCGGGCAGTGTTTGGAATACCATGCCTGCGCATACACACGATAGGAGGATGGAAGCCTATTTCTATTTCGAAGTTCCAAAAGGGCAGAGTATTTGCCATTTTATGGGCCAGCCGCAAGAAACCCGGCATATCTGGATGCAGAACGATCAGGCAGTAATTTCGCCAAACTGGTCTATCCACTCCGGAGCAGGTACAAGCAACTATACTTTTATTTGGGGCATGGCCGGCGAAAACTTAGATTATGGCGATATGGATCATTGTGCCATTAACGAACTGAAATAATTTATTTAAGAATACATCATGGCTAATATATTTAATTTAGCAGGTAAAACTGCATTAGTAACCGGCTGTAAAAGAGGGATCGGAAAAGCCATGGCTTTGGCTTTGGCTGAAGCAGGTGCCGATATTATCGGTGTTTCTGCAAGTTTAGAACTACAGGGCAGTGCTATTGAGAACGAAGTTTTAGCGCTGGGCAGAAAATTTTATGCTTACCAGTGCGATTTTGGTAAACGCGAAAATACCCTGGCTTTTTCGGCTCAGGTGAAAGCAGATCATCCTGTGATTGATATTCTGGTGAACAATGCCGGAACGATTTTGCGCCAGCCAATTGCTGAACATTCTGATGAATATTGGGATGAAGTAATTGCCGTAAACCAATCCGCACCATTTATTTTAACGCGTGAAATTGGTAGGGAAATGATTGCCAGAGGAAGTGGAAAAGTAATTTTTACCGCTTCATTACTTTCATTTCAGGGCGGAATTACCGTTCCTGGTTATGCTGCAAGTAAAGGCGCTATTGCATCCTTAACCAAAGCTTTTGCAAATGAGTGGGCATCAAAAGGTGTAAACGTAAATGCGATTGCGCCAGGGTATATCGCAACTGATAATACTTCTGCCTTACGCGAAGATCAGGATAGGAGCACTTCTATATTATCGCGTATCCCGGCTGCAAGGTGGGGAACACCAGAAGATTTTAAAGGGCCAACCATATTCCTGGCCTCAGCTGCAAGCGATTATGTTCATGGAACAATTTTAACCGTTGATGGCGGTTGGATGGGACGGTAGGGATAGTCCTTAGTCTCTAGTCCCTAGTCAGGAGTCGATGTTCAGAAGTATTTAAACCTCGCAGATTTTCAAAGCCTGCGAGGTTTTTTTTGCAATTAGTAATGAGGACTTGCGACTCATTACTGCGGACTTAATAAACTGACTCGATAATTATTTACTTAAAACACTGTCTTATAAGCGCCCAATCCCCGACCGATTCGTCATGCTGAACTTGTTTCAGCATCTTTTTAGCAGGAAAGACCCTGAAATAAATTCAGGGTGACGGTCGATTAATCAAACGTCAATATAAGCTACCGATAGGTAATATTAATAATCGAACTCAGGTTAATACAAATTATAAATCTCCTTAATATCTTTCAGGATATTTTCGAAATCGATTTTAAGGTCGATTAATTTTCCGGTATGGATATCAAAAACCCAGCCGTGAACGGTTATTCCGCGTTCAGTGATGGCCTCTTGCACCGCTGCGGTTTTTAACAGGTTAACGCATTGTTCCTGAACATTCAGTTCAACGAGTCGGTTGTAACGCGCACCTTCATCCTCAATGGCATTTAACTCGTCTTTGTGGATCCGGTAAACATCACGGATATTTCTTAACCATGGATTTAATATACCCATATCAGCAGGTTGCATGGCGGCTTTAACGCCTCCACAGTTGTAGTGTCCGCAAACCACAATATGGTTTACTTTTAAGTGACGAACAGCGTAGTTTAAAACCGTCATTACGTTTAAATCTACGTTATTTACCAGGTTGGCCACATTTCGGTGTACAAAAGCCTGTCCTGGTTGTATACCCATTAAATCTTCGGCCGTAACCCGACTATCTGAACATCCGATGTACAGAAACTCCGGACTTTGTCCTTTAGATAACTCAGTAAAATAATTGGGATCAATTGATAGTTTTTCTGCTATCCACTTTTCGTTGTTCTTAAAAACGTCTTCTACATTCATAATGGTGCTTTAATAGCGTTTTGGATAAATAAATTATTGTTAAGCTGTTTTTATTCAATCATAATACCAAAAATAATCTTTTGCTATTAATGCATAGAAATTAAAGGCATTAACAGAAAAATTTCTTTTTGATCGCTTTACTAACAAGTTTTATCCCTAAATGTTTACAGATTTGGTAGTAGCTTCTTCATATGGGCTACCTGAAGGATGTTTTTAAATTCAGATGTATTAAAATCTCCTTTAGTGATGATCTGTTTTAAACTTCTGTTAAAACTTCTTACGGAAATGCCCAGATAGGCTGCCATATCTTCTTTAGAAATGGAAATATGCTCATCAGCCTGTAGCTTGAGCAATTTCAA
Source organism: Pedobacter sp. BG31 (assembly GCF_042464845.1). Classification (NCBI taxonomy): domain Bacteria; kingdom Pseudomonadati; phylum Bacteroidota; class Sphingobacteriia; order Sphingobacteriales; family Sphingobacteriaceae; genus Pedobacter; species Pedobacter sp. BG31. Next base: position 74,678 of record NZ_JBHNZK010000012.1, on the reverse strand, counting down.
AAGCGCATATTCCAGCGTATATAACTGCTGAAAAGATGCGCGTGTACTGGTTTGTATAATTCTGGTAGACAATTCCTGAAGTAGGAGTATCGTGAATTCGCTATTTTTATCAATCAATGAAAGAAAAAGATGATGAGGGATCACATAAGCCGTAACATCACTAATTGCAGCTACATTACACAGACAAGTAATCTTTTTTAGCGCTTCCAGCTCGCCAACTACCTCGCCCTTGCCTAAAAACTCGATGATAAAATCCTTACCGTTTTCTTCAGAAATAAAACATTTGCTGATTCCGTCTTTAATGATATAGATATTGCTGATTTTTTCGCCCTGCTCAATAAATTTATGTCCTGCTTTAAAGCTTTTAAGCGTAATGTCTGCCTCCTTGTTTTCGGTACAAAAACGTTCTATAAAAGATAAGAAAGTAAGGTTGGTGCGTAGCATATTTATTTAATCGAGACAAATGTCCTTTTTTGAAGGGAATTGTTGCTTTACTTTTGTGGTGCTAAAGTAAGCATAACCATGAAAAATCAGATTACTGTAATTGCTTTTGATGCGGATGATACCCTTTGGGTAAATGAGCCCTATTTCAGGGAAACCGAAAATCAGTTTGCAGGCCTTTTAGAAGATTTTATGCCCCACCATAACGTCCTGGCTGAACTTTATAAAACGGGAAAGAGATTATCAAAAACTGATCAAACACCTGGACTGTAAACCTGAAGAATTTTTAATGCTGGGCAATTCCTTGAAATCTGATATTTTACCGGTACTGAATATTGGCGGGTACGCCGTTCACATTCCTTTTCATACTACCTGGGTGCATGAGCATATTGATCATACCATTGAACATGCAAATTTTTACCAGATGGAAAGTCTATCTGAGATTTTACCAAAATTAATTGAATGAAAGAAAAAATAGACATCAATACCTGGATCAGAAAAGATCATTTTAAATTTTTTAGCGGTTTCGAAGAGCCTTTCTTCGGAGTTACTGTGGAATTAGATTGTACCACGACCTACAAAGAAGCAAAAAAACAAAACGTTTCCTTTTTCCTGCTTTATCTGCACAAATCGTTAATAGCCGCCAACCAGGTAGAGCCTTTCAGGTACCGCATTATTGATGGTGAAGTTTGGAAATACGATATTATAAATGCCGCGGCCACCATTAACCGTCCGAATGGAACCTTTGGTTTTGGTTATATGGATTTCTCTGAGAATTTTGAAGATTTTAGGAAGGCAGCTAATCAGGAAATTGAAAAAGTAAGAAACAGTACCGGTTTAATTCCTTCTTCATCGGGCGAAAATGTAATCCATTACTCGGCATTGCCCTGGCTAAATTTCACTTCTTTATCACATGCCCGAAATTATGCTTATCAGGATAGCTGTCCTAAAATATCTTTTGGCAAGCTTAGAGATGAAAACGAAAGAAAAATAATGTCTGTCTCTATACATGTAAACCATGCTTTGATGGATGGATTTAATGTTGCCCAGTTTGTAGATTACTATCAGGCGCTGTTAAATAATGAAGAGGTTAACGTTCCTCTTAAATCTAAACCTTTAAGCCTAAGTAACATTTAATATCCAATTAATATTTGATATTTATTTTCGGTAATGTTTATTACCGCCGTAATTGTTCCATTTTACCTTTTGGCTATTGTAGCCATGTGTTATATGGACACTGCATTAAAGGCCATGATGTTTTTTGTGATGTTGCTAATTGCCACATTTGTACTTTTTCTGTTCATTAATTATCCCATGCCATCAGCTTTTGCGGTAATCTGTTTGATGGGATTGTTTGCCTTTAGATTTAAAGATTAATTAAAATTTAAATTATCATTTGCATTCGAGAAAGTATTTGCTATTTTTGCAGCCCAGGCCGGAAGCTCGTTTTTCAATGTGTAGTTAATTTGCCATTGGATATAAAATTGGGGGATTAGCTCATTTGGCTAGAGCGCTTGCCTGGCAGGCAAGAGGTGACCGGTTCGAATCCGGTATTCTCCACCACTATAAAAAAAACCTTTCAGAAACCTGAAAGGTTTTTTTGTTTACAGAATTCTGTAAGTAACTTTTTGTATATCAATTCATTCTGGTTCTTGTTTCTCTATATCTGAAATTAAAAAAGATAACTCCCATTGTAAATAAGGCGAAGCTTGACATCCAAAGCCAATAACCTGTATGAAACGCCAGTATTTTTCCTTTCGACCCACTTTCTGCAGCAAGTACTTCATTCCAACGACTAAAGGAAATTGCTATGGCTGTTGCGAGTAAAGAGAACCACTTACTTTTACGTTTAAGTTTTGGTACAGGTTTATTCAAAACGGAATCTATTTTTACTTGAGTTCTGTTTTCTCGCAGGAAACGGATTATGGCAAATAGTGCAATTGGATTGGCCATCCATATCATGGTTTCAAGCATACCGCCACCCAAAATAGCTATTCCTCCCATCAAAAGTAATTCGTAGCCTTTTGGCGTTTCTATCTTTATGTACTGGTAGCTTAACACCTTAAAAAAGAGAGATGAACAAAATACTGTTATCGGAATTATTACGATCGTAAGTCTAAGGAATTTTTGAGATGTGGTCATTATTTAATGATTGGCTATAAAGGAATAAGCGCGTTAGACATAACATTTACTTTGTAATAATAATATACTTAATTCATTTTGGGAAATTAAACTCCGTACTATTCCTTTAAATCATATATGAAATATTGAGGACTTCAGGTTAAAACCACCGACTATTCAAGTCTAATTATGTGTTTTTTTCACTTTAGCCATAACGATATCTATTCGCTAATCAATGATCACCCCTTCACAAAGTTTAATTGATATGTGGTTTTTTTATGGTAACGCGTAATTTTTTTGATCTAATTCGTCTTTTTCAGAATAATACAGGCACCACCACCTGGAGCAAGTTTTACCCGAACTTTAGTGCCAGATGTAACGTTCAATTCTTTCGAGGTATAGCCTTCTTTATGCGTGCGATAATCAGAATCTTTACTGTCCTGAATAACAGTTGCCCGGTAGTTGCCTTTACTTAAGAACGATAACGGAATTTCCAGATCGCGGGGTTCTTCGTTAGTGGCCGCACCAAACAGCCACGTTCCGTCGGCTGATTGCCTGGCCATCGAAATATACTCTCCAATAACACCACTAATGGTTTTGCTTTCCCGCCATGGCATCTTTTCAGAAGCGTAAAATTCTAGTATTTCCGGATGTTTCTTGTAATTTTCAGGAATATCAGGGATTACCGTAACACCTAAAAACATGACCAATGTCCGCGCTGCTTCACCAACCAAAGTAGAGGGTACGGGTGATGGTTCGTCCACACGGCCAGCCTGGGTAAGGTCTGCCAATCCATTGTTCATGTTAATCGGGCCAGGTTTACCAGTAATGACAGTAAAAGCTGATGATCGTGATTACATGGCCGTACATGAGGCTGATGTAGATCAGGGTGAGCCGCTAATATATAATGGACAAAAGGTATGCGCCGCAATCCGGGGATCTCAGGAAGAATTGATTCCACGTCTTCTTATATTCATATATTTAATTAATTACTTGGCAAGCTATAATCAAACACAATTAATTGCATGGCTTTAATCAGCTGATACAAAGCTAATTTATGGGAGACACAAAAAATGGCACAAATGGACTTTTTTTTATACAAATCCGACATATTAGAAATTTGTTAAAAAGCAGAAAGAATAATTTTTATTTGTTGACAGCTGAATGTTTAACATTTGATAATTACCGCCTTATTTTAAAAGCTGGGCTAAGATCTGCAGGAATATAAAAATAGTCTGCTACTGGCTTATCATATAGGAGATGGGAAGAAAAGGATAGGGAATTAATCTGTGAATTCAAGAATAAGGTTTATTTGTCACTTTGTTTCCCCTGCGTAAACTTCGCATGAATTGCGGTTAAATAAACCAAAAACTATTCTAAATTTGAGCGATAAAACCCAAGCTCATGTTTTTAAAAACAGGTCTGAAGAAGGCCTTAACCATAATAAGTTTTCTGCTCAGTTCGTACGTTGCCTCGGCACAGTTTAATCAATCGGCCTTCGAAAACAGGATCCGTCCCGATAGCAGTTTAGTAAACGAGGTTCATTTTAATTTTTACAATTTAAACTACGTTCGGAATTACGAATACACTAATGATTTTCATGATGGTTATACCTTGTATGGCACACAGCTACAGCCACAATTGGTATATTACGCACATCCAAACCTGGCCATTACCGCTGGTGCCTTTATCAGGAAGGATTTTGGCCGGAATGGAATTTCTGATGCCAAACCATTGTTTAGTGTAAAATACCATAAGCGTAACCTTACCTTAATTTTTGGTAGCTTAGAAGGAAATATCCAGCATAGGTATATTGAGCCTTTATACGATTTTGAAAGGATTTTAACTACACCGATTGAGTATGGTACACAGCTATTGGTTGAGCGTAAGAAATTTACTTTAGATGCCTGGATTGCCTGGCAGAAAATGATTTATAAGGGTGATCCGACCAAAGAAGAAATTATCGGTGGATTATCTACGGAGAGTTTTTTAATCAAAAATGATGACTGGAAATTGAGTATTCCCGCACAGTTTTTGGCTTTCCATCAGGGCGGACAGATTGATGTGCTGAAAGAAATCCCGATTACTACCATGTTTAATGGTGCAACCGGTATAAAACTGCATAAAGATATTAATGGCAATATTAAGCAGGTATACACGGATAACTATATTGCTGTTTACAAAGATTTCTCTCCCGATAAAAGAAGGGCCTATCAGGGCGGTTTTGGTTTATGGTTAAATGCCGGAGTAGAAAGTAAATGGGGAAGTTTAGTGGCCTCTTACTGGAAAGGCAATAACTTTATTTCGATTAAAGGGATGCCACTGTACGAGTCAGTTTCGGATAATTTATATAGTCCAGGCTTAAAGCAAAGTTCCAGAAACATTGTTTCGCTACGTTATGCTTACCAAAAAGAATTGATTCCGCATTTATACCTTGATGTGCGGTTCGAACCACATATCGATTTAGATCATACTGATAAACAACTGCAGTTTAACCATTCGTTTTTCTTAACCTATAAGCAAGATTTTAAATTGTTTAAGGCGAAGAAGGATGGAAAGTAGAGGGTATAAAGGTAGAGGGTAAAAGGTAGAAGGTTTAGGGTGTAGGGTTAAAATTCATACATTTCAAACCCATAGTTTTAAAAAGCTAAGGGATTTGTTATTTTAAGCATTACCACTGCTTCCTAAACCCGATAGCAGCGGAAAACACGAAGGTGAGGAACGAGCCGAGGCTTTGAAGCGGATAGCGGAACTAACACTTCAAAATTGCCCTTGTCTTTGCTTTCCAAATCAGAAGCTATATCTTTCCTGAAAAATATTATATCATTTATCTTACTGAAAATCAGTTTGATGATTAATAATTTAACTTTATTTAACTTTTTTTCTCTCTCTATGCAACCATTGTTTGTGATCTGCCATCTTCTATATACAAACACACAATGAAATTGACGCGAAGCTATACAATAAACGATTTGATGGAAGGCTGCAAAGCTGGTGACCGGAAGATGCAAGAGCTGCTTTATAAGCAAACAGCATCGAAGATGTTGGCCGTTTGTATGCGATACGCCAAAGATAGGATGGAAGCTGAAGATGTACTGCAGATGGGTTACATTAAAGTTTTTCAGAAAATTAAGGAATACAGGGGTGAGGGTTCTTTTGAAGGCTGGATTAGGCGGGTGATGGTAAATACCGCTATTGAGAGTTACCGTAAAAATTTACGCAGCTTAAATGTAGTGGAAATAGATGAAGCTTATGAGCAACCATCAACCGGATTTGATTTTAGCCGTTTAGGTATGCAGGACCTGATGAAAGTGATACAAAAACTGGCTGATGGTTACCGGATGGTTTTTAACATGTATGTAATCGAAGGTTACTCACATAAAGAAATTGGCGAGACATTAGGCATCTCAGAAGGGGCGAGCAAATCGCAACTATCGAGAGCAAGAGCAATATTAAAAGAAGAAATTATAAAAATGGAGGGATTTGGTTATGCAACCTATACGGGATAAGGATTTCGATCAGTTATTTAAGGATACTTTTGCTGATGCGGAAGTAACACCTTCAAGAGATTTGTGGAGCAATATAGAAAGCGAAATCGTGCCGAAGAAGAAAAGAATCATACCAGTATATTGGTTGTCGGCTGCAGCGATTTTATTGGTCGCCACGATCGGGATTTTGATTTATCAACAACAAAATACAACCCATCAGGGGAAACAATTGGCAAATAATGTAATTGAAAAAACTAAACCAGAGGTGAAAGAACCGATTGCCCAGGATACGGCAGTTACAACAGTTGAAAGTATTCAGCCCGTTTTACCAGTTAGACCTAAAGCAGTTAACGCTATAGCCAAAACAAAGGTTAAAAAGGAAATCAAGGCCACTGGATTGAAGGAAACGCATAGCATGATTACGGCACCTGAAATGCAGAAACAGGAAGCTGTTATAGCGAAAATTGAGGAACCTAAAAAAGATCTTAAAACGAAAATCGAAGAGGCGATTCTGCAGCCGAAAGAGGAGACGGTAACGGCGGCTGTTGCAACTCCGGTTAAAACAGATGAGCCTGTTAACGATAATGAACAAAGTAATAAAGGCATCCGTAATGTGGGCGATGTAGTCAACCTAATCGTTAACAAAATGGACAAGAGAAAAGATAAACTGATCCAGTTCCGCACTGATGATGATGATTCTTCTCTGTCATCCATCAATATCGGCCCTTTTAAATTTGGTAAACGGAAGAAATAGCGGTTATCAGTTGGCAGTTTTCAGTTTACAATTTTCAGTTACCAACACTAAAAAATCACAACATTTAAACACTACAACATTAAACATAACAAACACATAAATATGAAACGTCTAATTTATACAACACTTTTGGTAAGCGGACTTGCCGGTGTTATGGCTCCTGGTGCTTTTGCACAACAAGATTCTATCAAAAGGAATAGAAGAGATTTGGATTATGGAATTGTAAAGATAACAAGGGACGGCAAAGACAGCGTAAATAAACAACCCAAAAACGGCCGTTTTGTAGGTGGTATTACCTTTACCCGTGTAGATTTGGGTTTCTCCAGGTTAATTGATAACGGCAGTTTCAATTTATCTCCAAATAACGATTTTTTAGATTATAAAGGTGGGAAAACCAGTACATTCTCTTTTGATGTGTTACAGTTTGGATACCGTTTCAATTCAAACTTTAAGGTTTACGTAGCAGGAGGATTTGACTGGACTTTGATCCGTTTGAGAAAAGATATTACCATTGCAAAAAACTCAAATGAGTTTGTTTATACAGAATCGCCGGTACATTTTTCTAAAAACCGTTTTTCGAGCAGCTATGTACACATTCCCTTAAATTTTGAATTCCGTACTGCAGAAAACAAAAACGGCAAAAGGTTTTACCTGGTATTAGGTCCGGAGGTTAGCTTTTTGTTAAACGGAAAAATTAAACAGATTAGCGAGGAACGCGGTAAAGAGAAACAATATGATAACTACCACTTTCAATCGGTTCGTTACGGTGGTACTGTTAGGTTTGGTTATGGTGGTTTAGGTTTGTTTACCAAATACTATTTCAACGATATGTTTACCACTGCACAGCAAGCGGGCTTAAAGAATATGAGCTTCGGAATTACTTTTGGGTTAAATTAACCCTAAATCCCCTAAAGAGGACCGATCAATCTATTTAGATGAGATAACTTAACAGCATAAAACAAACACAAGTGAACAGATCCTGTTTCGGTTAGGCGGAACAGGATTTTTTGTTTAGCGTGTTTTTAGAAACATTTCAGGAGTTAAAACGCTTAATTTACTTTTTTTGTAATCCTTAATATTCCGGGTAACTATAGTTTTGATCAGGCTATTATTTTCAGCTGAAAAATTTTGTAGGGCATCCTCAAAATCCAAGAAATCTGAATCAATTGAGGATATAATAACACTTTTATCAATTATTAATACATCTAAAAAAGTAAATAAAATCTTAAAATCAGCCAAAATATCTTTATGTTGAAAGTGTTTTCTCAACAAATGGTATGTATTTGCAATAATCAATCCAGTAACAAAACCATTAACAGCCTTGATGGCACATAGATTCAAAATTTTTGATGCATGATCGAGAAATGGCTCCCTTTTTAAAAAAAAGTCGAGCAAAATATCTGAATCGAGTAGAACGTTATCCTTCATTGTTATTTAAGTATTTTTGATACTTTTCATCCTTAATCTTTTCTAATTCTTTTTTATAATCGTAATCATTAGGTAAATCTACTTTTGGACGAAGCATTAAAGACTTTATTAAAGGCGATAACTCATCATCTTTAGCTACAATCTCTTCTTTTTGCGTGATGGCCATCAGATAATTTTCTATCAAAGCCGATAAACTTCTACCTTGCTTTTGTGCATAGGATTTGGCACGTTTAATAACGGCATCGTTTATCGTTAAAGTTAGCTTTGTATTCATATTATGTTATTTATTGATATAAAATTAAATATATATTGTTACACGTGCAAATTAATATTGTTTTACACGTGTAAATTTGCTTTAAGCTTTAGCCTTTCTGCTTTAAGCTTATTCACTATCTTTACCCTGTGAGCAATATCCTAATCAGCGTTAAAAATTTAACCAAGCAATATCAGGCAGAACAGGCCGGTGGAATCAGAAATGTAAGTTTCGACATTAAAAAAGGCGATGTGGTTGCCATTATCGGCGAAAGCGGAAGTGGAAAATCAACCTTATTAAAATCCATCTATGGTTTGTTGAAAACTGATGAAGGAGAAATCTTTTTTGAAGATAAGCGTGTTAAGGGACCAGATGAGCAGTTGATTCCCGGCCATAAGCAGATGAAAATGGTTACACAGGATTTCTCGCTTAACATTTATGCGAAAGTGTACGATAATATTGCCTCGCAATTATCCAATACCGACCTAAAAACCAAAGCTGAAAAAACTTTGGCCATCATGGAGCATTTACGGATTTTACCGCTCCAGAATAAGAAAATTATTGAACTGAGTGGAGGTGAGCAACAACGCGTGGCCATCGCTAAAGCCATGGTTTCGGATACGCAGGTGCTGCTTTTAGACGAACCTTTCAGCCAGGTTGATGCTTTGCTTAAAAATCAGCTGCGTGCTGATATCAAACGTATAGCTGCCGAAACTGGTGTAACGGTGATATTGGTTTCGCATGATCCGGCCGATGGCTTATTTTTAGCTGATCAGTTATTGATTTTGCGCAATGGCGAACTTTTGCAAACGGGAAAACCAGCTGAAATTTACCAGCAGCCAAAACACATTTATACAGCACAAATTTTAGGTAATGCGGTAGTTTTGGCGCGAGATGAAGCCGAAAAAATAGGTTTAAAGGCGCAAAAAGATTTTGTTGTATTTTATCCGGAATGGGCGGAGATTAACAATAACTGGAGCAGCAGGCGCTTTGAAGTAAAAGATGTTTACTACAAAGGTTTTTATGAGGAGCTGTTGTTGGAAAGAAACGGTGTGAATGTGCGCGCTTTGCAATTAAACAGGGGAGAACATCAAAAAAATGACCATGTTCAGTTGAATATTAGCAGATATCTGGAGTTTTAATCATAGGTATAATTTCAAGTTATAAGTATAATTATAACTTTTTCAGATTAGAATAAGACAAAAAAAACGACTATGTTCAATTGAAAATAGTCGTTTTTTAGAATTAGATATTTTTCTCTAAGTAACATTTTCCGCTGCAACGAGTACAACTTTTATCCTGATTGGAGTTGTCGGTAGTGTTGATCTGCTTATCGAAATCCCACCAATATGAGCCTCATAGTCCATATCGCCATAAGGTAATTGATAATAATTTGTATAATTTGGTGTCGCTGTATAAACCAATATTCCTTCGTCATAGAAATTTACATCATCAATTTCTGGAATGTTTAAATCCAAATAATATTTTCCATTCTCAAGTACCCATTTATTTGGAGTTACATCAAATACAACTGTTCTATTGGGTGCAGTTTGTTGAACAAGTGTTTCTTTCTTGCACGAAGCCAGACCTAGTGTGGCAATGCAAAGCATTAAGATGGTAAGTTTTTTCATGTTGATTAGTTTTTATTTGTGTGTGATTTTGATATTACAAATCTGCTGCCAAAAAATCCAACAGCCCATTTATGGATTAATTATTGTACAGTGAACCATAGATACCAATTATAAATTTTCATTTATTCACCCCATATGAAGATCTTTTTTCGACTCTTACCCTGGTTAATCCTTTTGGTCGCCGCCTACTTTTTTATTTCCAAAAAGTTCAGTATCAATACCACTGTAGAAAGCAAACATCAGCTTTTGGTGGAGAAAATTGAGGCCATAGGTAAACTGGAGCTGGTAAGGTACCAGATTAGTGACGTTTTAGAACATAAGAACAAGACAGATTTTTTACCTGAGGCCAGTGTTTTATTGATTATCAAAGCCGAAGCGGTAGGCTGTATCGATCTGACTAAAATTGCGAAAGATGATATAAGTATTGATGCGGACACTGCTGTAGTAAATTTACCACAGCCCGAAATCTGTTATGTAAAAATCGACCATAAAAACTCACGTGTTTACGATACGAAAATGGCTTTTTTTCGCGAGGCGAGTTTGGTAGATGAAGCATACAAAGCCGCAGAAAGACAAATTACTGCCGAAGTTAAAAAATCGAGCATTTTAGCGCAAACAAAAACCAATGCTACTACGGTGCTTAAGCCCATTATTGAGGGGTTGGGCTACAAGAATGTGAGGTTTACCTTTGAATAAGGTAGAAGGCGGAAGATTTAGGGTTTAGGATTGCACCCGACCTCGGACTTTCCGACTCCCGACCTCGGTCTTATTTTAAAAAATCTTCACGGTGTGGGTTAAAGACATCAATCAATATCCCATCTTCCAAACAAACCACGCCATGAAATACATTTGATGGGGCAAAGAAAACATCGCCTTCGTTTAGGATTTTCTTATCATCACCCATACTTACTTCAAAACTGCCTTTGGCAACATAACTCATCTGTAAATGCGGATGATTATGAATGGTACCAATGGCATCTTTCTCAAATGCTACTTTAACCAACATCAGGTTGCTATCATAAGCCATAATTTTTCGTCTAACGCCAGCACCTAATTCTTCCCAGCTGATATCGCTATCCGTAATTAATGCTTTGTTGGTTAAATCTCTGAAGTTCATTTTTTTTGATTAAGATATGGCATGTTGAGCTTGTCGAAACATCTTGATTGTCCTTCGTTGCCCTAACATTGACAGACTTCACTAGGGAGGTCGTCATTGCGAGGAGGAACGACGAAGCAATCTTTCACGCTAAAATGATCCTTGCTGTAAAGATTGCTTCGTTGGCTGAAAAGCCTTCTCGCAATGACGATACTCGGAGAGGTTTATTTCAATTAGATGCTGCTGTCAATCATGTTGATTTTTATAAAATAAATTATCCCTCAGGATGACAGAGGAATTAATTATACTTTGCGTACTCTGCGAAAAACTTCGCACCCTTTGCGGTAAAAAAAAGCTAGACCAAATATTCAAACAAAGTCTGATCCTGATTTAACTCGATAATTTCGAATTTAAAATCTTTCATACGCTGTAATAAGCTGGCGTAATCATTTTTGTTCGAAAGCTCAATGCCCACCAACGCCGGACCGTTTTCCCTGTTGGTTTTTTTAATAAACTCGAAACGGGTAATATCATCCTGTGGTCCTAAAACTTCATTCACAAATAATTTTAAAGCACCTGGTCTTTGTGGGAAACGAACAATAAAATAATGTTTTAAACCTTCGAAAAGTAAAGACTTCTCTTTAATCTCCTGCATGCGCTCTATGTCATTGTTTCCGCCGCTAACAACACATACCACCGTTTTACCGGTAATCTGGTCTTTAAGCTGATCTAATGCAGCTATAGATAGCGCTCCAGCTGGTTCTACCACAATGGCGTCCTCATTATACAGTTTTAAAATGGTGGTGCAGATTTTTCCTTCGGGTATTAAATGCATCTGGTCAAGCAGTTCCTTACAATATTCATAAGTAATGTGGCCAATCCTTTTTACAGCGGCACCATCCACAAAGCGGTCTATTTCATCTAATGTATAAGGTCCACCATGCTCCATTGCTGTAACCATCGAGGGTGCACCAAGCGGCTCAACACCAATCAGTTTTACATCGGGTTTAACGGTTTTTAGGTAAGCACTTACACCTGATGCCAGGCCTCCGCCACCTACAGGCATCACCACCATATCTAAATCAGGCAGGTCTTCAAAAATTTCTACGCCTACGGTAGCTTGTCCTTCAATTACCTTTTCATCATCAAAAGGAGGAATAAAAGTGGCCTTTTTTTCAGCACTGTAAGCAAGCGCTTCTTTTAAGCAATCGTCAAAAGTATCGCCAACCAAAACCACTTCCACATTTTCGCCACCGAACATATAGGTTTGTTTTACCTTTTGTTTCGGGGTAATTTCAGGCATAAATATCACACCTTTAATGCCCAGTTTTTTACAAGAGTAAGCCACACCCTGCGCGTGGTTTCCGGCACTTGCACAAACTACGCCGTTTACCAACAGTTCCTGAGGCAGCGAACTGATTTTATTGTAAGCACCACGCAGTTTGTAAGAGCGTACAATCTGCAGATCTTCTCTTTTTAAATAAATATTGGCATTGTAAAAAGAAGAAAGTCCGGCATTAAACTCAAGCGGGGTACGTTTTACCACGTTTTTGAGCCTTTCTGTTGCAGATTTAAAATCTAGTGTATGTGGTGTTGTAGTATTCATTTTTTTAGTATCAAGTAGAGAGGATCAAGTATTAAGACTTAAAATTTCTCTGATATTTTTTGTAAAGCAGGGTTCGGCAATCCATCGGTTATTACAGCCCTGCTATTCGTTTCAATCTTTTTAATACGGCTGCCGTGCTGAGGAGCGAAAAACCTGTTTTCCATCGGTTACAGATGCTTCGTGCCTCAGCATGACATCATATTTAAGTTGGCCGCAATTAAAAAGTATTTCCACTGCTATCAGGTTTAGGGAAGCCGAGTCGGTGTGTCAAACTAAAACGCACCGGCTTAACGCCAAAACCCTGAATCTTTAGGCCGTTCGCTTGTCGCTCTCAGCTTTAGTCTCTAACCTTTCGGCTTCTAGGCCAGGTGCAGCGCAACCAATTGGTTCAAATCAGTATCGTTAATGCCCTGTTTGCTATCGGCTAAGACCAAAAACTGTTTGTAAACAATATCAAGGTGCTCTTTTTCCAATTGATAGCCTAGGCGTTCTAAATGATGTTTTAAGGCATGGCGACCGCTTCTTGCAGTTAATACTATCGTAGCATCAGGAAAACCGACATCTTCAGGTTTAATAATTTCGTAGTTTTCGCGGTTTTTTAAGAAACCATCCTGGTGGATGCCCGAACTGTGCGAAAATGCGTTTCCGCCAACAATAGCTTTATTGGGTTGTACCGGCATATTCATCTGGTTTCGTACCATGTGGCTCATTTCGTAAAAACGGGTGGCATCAATCTGGGTATTTAAACCCAGAACTTTGTGCGTTTTCAAAATCATCACCACTTCTTCCATAGAAGTATTCCCTGCACGCTCGCCAATACCGTTAATGGTACATTCCACCTGGCGGGCACCATTTTGTAAACCAGCGATAGAGTTGGCGGTAGCTAAACCCAAATCGTTGTGGCAATGCACTGAGATTATGGCTTTATCGATGTTTTTTACATTCTCTTTCAAATAAAGAATCTTCGAGCCGTATTGATCTGGCAGGCAATAACCGTTGGTGTCCGGAATATTGACCACGGTTGCACCCGCCGCAATCACGGCTTCAACCATTTTGGCTAAAAATTCGATATCGGCACGGCCGGCATCTTCTGCATAGAATTCAACGTCTTCGACAAATTTTTTCGAATACCTTACTGCTTCTACGGCACGTTCTAAAATTTCTTCGCGGGTACTGTTAAATTTATGTTTGATGTGGAAATCCGAAGAGCCGATCCCGGTGTGGATACGCGGCCTCTTGGCGTAACGCAACGCATCTGCAGCAACGTCGATATCATTTTTATTGGCGCGTGTTAAGGCACAAATGATCGGGTTGGTTACTGCCTTTGATAATTCAATTACGCTGTTAAAATCTCCGGGACTGGATACCGGGAAACCTGCTTCAATCACATCAACGCCTAAAAGCTCAAGTGATTTAGCGATTTCTATTTTTTGGTTTGTATCTAACTGGCAGCCTGGAACCTGCTCACCATCACGTAAGGTGGTGTCGAAAATATAAACTTTGTTAGGGTCGTGAATCATAATCTTTGATTTAGGAGTTGATTAATTTTTGTGATAAGAATTTCAATACTAACTTTCCCATTTCGGCGGTACCCAAAACTTTAAAACGGTTAGTGCTTTGGTCGGCGATATCGTGCGTTCTGAAGCCTTCTTTTAATACCTGGTCGATGGTATCAACCAATAATTTAGCTTCTTCTTTAAGTCCGAATCCGATTTCCAGCATCAGTGCAGCCGATAGGATAGAGGCTAGCGGATTGGCTAAATCTTTACCGGCAATATCGTGAGCAGAACCATGGATGGGTTCGAAGAAACCAGTGCTTTCGCCAACAGAAGCTGAAGCCAGCATACCCATTGAACCTGCAATCTGCGATGCCTCATCGGTTAAAATATCACCAAACAAATTAGCGGTTAATACCACGTCAAACTTTTTCGGGTTTTTGATCAGCTGCATGGCTGCATTATCGATAAACATATGCTCTGTTTCTACATCAGGATATTGTTTGGCAATTTCCTGAACGGTTTCACGCCACAGGCGTGAGCTTTCCAAAACGTTGGCTTTATCTACCGAACATAAACGTTTGTTGCGTTGTTGTGCAGCCTGGTAAGCTTTATGTGCAATACGCTCTACTTCGTAACGGTGGTAAATCATCAGATCTGAAGCCGTGTTCCGGTCTTCAGAACGTGTTTTCTCCCCAAAATAAACATCACCCGTTAACTCACGGAAAAACAAAATATCGGTTCCCCTTAAAATTTCGGGTTTAATGCTCGATGCCTGAAGAAGTTCATCAAATAGTAATATCGGGCGGAGATTGGCAAATAATCCCAGTTCTTTACGGATTTTCAAAAGTCCTTGTTCTGGTCTGACTTTTAAACTTGGATCGTTGTCATATTTGGCATGCCCAATTGCACCAAAAAGGATCGCATCGCTTTGCCTTGCTTTTTCCAAAGTTTCGTCTGGCAGGGGTTCGCCGGTAACTTCAATCGCCGCATGGCCCATTAAAGCTTCTTCGAAGTTAAATTCATGCCCAAAAATTTCGGCAATTTTTTCTAATGCTGCTTTTCCCCAGGTCGTGACCTCGGGGCCGATACCATCTCCAGGTATTACTAAAATGTTCTTCTTCATTGTTGACTCCTCTTTTGCTGTTGCTGTTTTTACCACGGATTTGCACAGATAGACACAGATTGATTTCTCCCATGGTTTGTGTCTTCACGAACCATTAGATTTTTATCTGTGTTCATCCTTATTATCTGTGGTTAACTTTCATCAGCTTAATATTTCTGTGTTTAAACTTTCGACGACTTTTACCTCGCCTTTTTCTAACAATATTCTTTTTTCTATGCAGGTTGGCAGCTGCGATTCAAAATGGCCAACATAAATTAAGGTCATCCCATTGCTACATAATTCATCAACCAATTGGTTAAAATGTTTGCTTTGCTGCTGGTCTAAACCCTGGCAAGGTTCGTCCAGAATTAATAGTTCCGGATTTTTTATGATTGTCCGCGCCAACAACACCAATCGTTGTTTACCGAGTGGAAGCGCAGTTAACAATTCATTTTTCTCTTCGGTAAGGCCAAAGTATGCTACCAATTCATCAACCTGTGTACTTTTAGTATAAGGCAATTGCTGGAATAAACCTACGGTATCATAAAAACCGGAGGCAATGCTTTGCCAAACGGTAGCGGTGGGATCGAAATACCAGTGAAATTCGGGTGAGATTAAGCCGATATGCTGTTTAATGTCCCATATGCTTTCGCCGCTTCCACGTCTGTTGCCGAATAAATAAAGTTCGTTCGCATAAGATTGTGGATGATCGCCGTTGATCAGGCTTAGTAAGGTCGACTTCCCTGACCCGTTATGGCCTTGAAGAAGCCATTTTTCTCCTGCTTTGATTTCCCAGTTAATGTTTTTCAATACCTGTTTTTCACCATAGCTGATGTTTACATTAACCATTTTTACAATATCCTGGGTACTGTAAACGGGCGATTCTTTTAAAAAATCCGGTATTTCTCTTAAGTGGATTTCGACAGCAGCACTTTCCAGTGCATCTACTTTGAGCAGCTTCCCGTCTCTTATTTCAGCAAATGAACGAATGGAAGTTGGCAATTCGGTGTCATTACTAATCAGGATCAATTGCACACCTTCTGCAGCCACCTGATCCAATAAAGCGTTTAGGTTTTTCCGCGAAGCAGTATCTAAACCTGTATAGGGTTGATCGATAATCAACAGCTGCGGTTTTAACCAAAGTGCTTTAACCAGCTGCAACTTTTTGTGTTCGCCGCTGGATAATTCGATTAATTGTGAGCTGGCAAATGTTGCAAAACCCAAAGCTTCCAAAATCGGCTCAACCTGATCGAAATGAAGTCCTTTCTCTTTTCCATAATTTACCAATTCTGCATGAACGGTCAAGGTATCATTAGCCTGTAAACTGGTATACCGCTGTTGATAATAAAAATTGGCCACCCCTTCCAGGTTTTTAAACTGGTACCAGCTTTCTACATAAAGTACTTCCTGAGGAAGTTTATTCTGCTGGTCAAAATTAATTTCTATGCTTCCCTGAAAAGGGACGAGGCTGGCAATGGCTTTGGCCAAAGCTGTTTTACCAGTTCCACTTTTGCCGCCGATTGCATAGCTTTCACCTCTATTCATTTCCCAATACAAATTCTTTAGCACCGCTTTGTTGCGGTAACCTAAATTTAAATCCTGTATGTAAACGAATGGTTTATCCATTACCTGGCCTGTTCAAATTCTTCAATTAATTGTTTTTGGTTTAAGATGAAATCGATGTCATCGTAACCGTTTATCAAGCATGAT
Organism: Pedobacter sp. BG31; assembly: GCF_042464845.1. Classification (NCBI taxonomy): domain Bacteria; kingdom Pseudomonadati; phylum Bacteroidota; class Sphingobacteriia; order Sphingobacteriales; family Sphingobacteriaceae; genus Pedobacter; species Pedobacter sp. BG31. The sequence goes on along the minus strand of NZ_JBHNZK010000012.1, from coordinate 57,549 downwards.
TTTTTGTAAGGATTGATCTCGAAGGATTCCTGAGCACCGGTTTCTACAATGGTAACGGTTTGTTTTTCCAAATCAACTTCTAAGGCCGATTTAGGATTGTTATCCACCGCTTTAAAAATCTGCGCCAGGAAGGCGTCGCTTACCTGTATAGGTAGCAAACCGTTGTTCAGCGCATTTCCTTTAAAAATATCGGCAAAAAAACTGCTGATTACGGCATCAAAGCCAGCATCCTGAATGGCCCAGGCGGCATGCTCGCGACTACTTCCACAACCAAAGTTTTTTCCTGCAACCAAAATCTGACCGCTATAAGTAGGATTGTTCATTACAAACTCTGGTTTCGGCGTATTATCGCCATTATAACGCCAATCGCGGAACAGGTTCTCGCCGAAACCTTCGCGTGTAGTCGCTTTCAGAAACCTTGCCGGGATAATCTGGTCAGTATCAATATTTTCTATATTTAAAGGCACAACGGCCGATGTTAATTTTGTGAATTTTTTCATGTTAATTAGTATCAAGTAGGGAGTATTAAGTAGCGAGACTTAAATTCCACTTTTTATCTTTTATCTTAAGCCATTTTGCTTAATGGTAGTAATTTTATACCTCATGTGTTTACCTTCCACCTTAAGCCCTACCACCTTCTACCTTGGTAAAGTGTTCAACTGTCGGAAAAGGATCATAGAAGTGATGCAATAACTTTTTCCAATCCTGGTAGGCTGCAGATCTTCTAAAACCTTCGGTGTGTGCCTCCAGCGTTTTCCAGTTTACCAGCAGGATATATTTATTTTCTACCTCTACACATTTTTGCAGCTGATGCGAAATGTAACCTTCCATTGAGGAAATGATTTTTTGCGCTTCGTTAAAAGCGCTTTCAAAATCAGCCGATAACCCGGCTTTTACATTTAGTATGGCAACTTCTAAAATCATATATTTATTTGCCGAAGATTAAACTAGGCATTTTGCCGTACCTTAAACCTTCTGCCTTTTAACCCTCTACTTTTTCCAACATTTCCCTTACATCGGTAATTTTTCCGGTTACGGCTGCTGCTGCGGCTGTAAGCGGGCTGGCCAATAGTGTGCGTGCATTTTGTCCTTGTCTACCTTCAAAATTTCTGTTTGATGTTGATACACAATATTTACCTGCCGGAATTTTATCTTCGTTCATTCCTAAACAGGCGCTGCATCCCGGTTCGCGTAACTGAAAACCGGCTGCTTCGAAAATCTTATCCAAACCTTCGTTTTTAGCCTGTTGTTCTACCTGTTTTGAGCCTGGAACAATCCAAACGGTAACGTTATCCGCTTTGCGTTTATCTTTGACAAAACCGGCAACTTCACGTAAATCTTCTATGCGGGAGTTGGTACAGCTTCCGATAAAAACATAATCAACAGGTTTCCCGATCAATGATGAATCATCATCAAAGCCCATATAATCCAGCGCTTTTTTGTACGATACTTTTTCGGTTTCTGGTTGTGCTGTGGTTGCCGGAATATGTTCCTGAATGCCCATTCCCATACCTGGGTTGGTACCATAAGTAATCATAGGCGCAATATCCGCAGCGTTGAAAGTTAACACGCTATCAAATTTTGCATCAGCATCGCTATATAAAGTTTTCCAGTAAGCTAAGGCTTTATCCCACTCTTCGCCTGCCGGAGCAAATTCCCTTCCTTTGATGTAATCGAAAGTGGTTTGGTCTGGTGCAATCAATCCACCACGTGCACCCATTTCGATACTCATGTTACAAATGGTCATACGGGCTTCCATGCTTAACGATTCGATTGCCGAACCTGCATATTCAATGAAATAACCTGTACCACCGGCAGCAGAAATCTTTGCGATGATGTATAAGATAATGTCTTTTGCGCCAACACCTTTTCCGAGTTCGCCATTTACCTCAATTTTCATGGTTTTAGGTTTCGACTGCAACAAACATTGCGTAGCGAAAACCTGCTCTACCTGCGAGGTGCCGATACCAAATGCAATGGCACCAAAAGCACCATGTGTTGAGGTATGGCTATCGCCGCAAACCATCGTTTTACCTGGTAAAGTAATGCCTAGCTCCGGACCGATAACATGTACAATCCCCTGAAAAGGGTGGCCCAGGCCATAAAGCTCTATTCCAAATTCTGCACAGTTTTTAGTCAGCATATCTACCTGATAGCGCGAAAGCTCTTCTTTAATTGGCAGTAATTGATTTAACGTAGGCACGTTATGATCGGCAGTGGCTACCGTCTGTTTCGGACGGAAAACAGGTAAACCTCTTTTGCGCAATCCATCAAATGCCTGCGGAGACGTTACCTCATGTATTAAGTGTGTATCAATGTATAAAATATCAGGAAATCCTTCTTCACTTTTTACAACGTGAGCATCCCAAATTTTTTCTACTAATGTTTTTGACATCTTTTTATGTTTAATAAACCTTACAGGTTTTAAAAACCTGTAAGGTTTGTAATTTATTATGCAGTTTTAATGGCTTTCATAGCAGTCATGGCTTTACGTAAGGTAGCACCAATTTGCTCAACCTGATGAGAACGGATCGCTTCGTTTACCTCAATTAGTTGTCTGTTATCAACAGCACCATCTTTACCTTCATTAAAGTTTTTACCAACTAAATCGGTATCTACTTTTTTCATGAAATCACCTAATAAAGGTTTGCAGGCCTGGTCGAACAGATAACATCCGTATTCAGCAGTATCAGAAATTACGCGGTTCATTTCAAATAATTTTTTACGGGCGATGGTGTTGGCAATAAGTGGTGTTTCGTGTAACGATTCGTAGTAAGCCGACTCTGGTTTGATACCAGCTTGTACCATGGTTTCGAAAGCCAATTCAACACCGGCGCGAACAAAAGCCACCATCAAGGTATAGTTGTCGAAATATTCCTGCTCACCGATTTTAACATCACCAGCCGGAGTTTTTTCAAATGCAGTTTCACCGGTTTCAGCTCTCCATTTTAATAAGTTTTGGTCACCATTTGCCCAATCTTCCATCATGGTACGGCTAAATTCGCCGCTCATAATGTCATCCTGGTGTTTCTGGAACAATGGACGCATAATATGTTTCAATTCTTCTGAAATTTCGAAGGCTTTGATTTTAGCTACATTGCTTAAGCGGTCCATCATGGCCGTGATGCCACCTTGTTTTAAGGCTTCAGTAATAACCTCAACACCATATTGAACCAATTTAGAAGCATAACCTGCATCAATTCCTTTTTCTATCATTTTATCGAATGATAAAATAGAACCGGTTTGTAACAAACCGCAAAGGATGGTTTGCTCACCCATTAAATCTGATTTTACCTCGGCTACAAAAGATGATCTTAAAACGCCTGCTCTGTGACCGCCTGTACCCACACAATATGCTTTAGCTTGCGCCAGACCTTTTCCCTGAGGATCGTTTTCAGGGTGAACTGCAATTAAAGTAGGAACACCAAAACCACGAACATATTCTGCTCTAACCTCACTACCCGGGCATTTAGGTGCAACCATAATTACCGTTAGATCTTTACGGATCTGCATACCTTCTTCAACGATATTGAAGCCATGAGAATATAGCAAGGTGGCACCTTCTTTCATTAAAGGCATAATTGCATTTACAACTGCAGTGTGTTGTTTATCTGGGGTAAGGTTGATTACCACATCCGCATTCGGGATAAGTTCTTCGTAAGTGCCAACGGTGAAATTATTTTCAGTTGCATTTTTCCACGAATCGCGTTTGCCCTCAATTGCTTCCTTACGTAAAGTGTAGCTTACATCTAAACCACTATCTCTTAAATTTAACCCTTGGTTTAAGCCTTGTGCGCCGCAACCTACAATTACCAGTTTTTTGCCTTTTAATGCGCTAACGCCATCTAAAAATTCAGCACTGTCCATGAAGTCGCAAACACCCAATTGGTTTAGTTTTTCTCTAAGAGGTAATGTGTTAAAATAATTTGCCATTGTTTTTATTGGTTAATTTCTATTTAATTATCGTTTTATGTATTCTTTTTTTTCTTTCGGATTGATTACCCTGATTGAGTGACTTTACCGATTTTATTTTTGTTGCCATGCTGAGCGTAGTCGAAGCATCTTTCTGTTTTACAATTGTTTTTTCAACGCGGAGGCGTAACCAAAATGTACATTATCATGTCCGATAGTGGTAATCAGTACCTCCTCAATACTATTCAGCTGCACACCGTAGGTTGATGTCAAAAAAGGGGTAATGTTTGTAAATGTTCCTTTTGCATAATCGGCTTTAATGTTTTCAATACTCACTAAAGCCATAGCTTTCAGTTCCGCAACTTCCGCTTCCGTTACCGTATAAGTTGGTTTTGTATCTTTCTTGTAAAACTCATTAAACTTTACGGCACTTGCATCAGGCCAGATACCGGTACGGAAATAACACAGTGTCTGAGTGCTTACTACAATGTGCCCAAAGTTCCAGATGATGTTGTTGTTATAACCATCCGGAATTTTATTCAACTGTTCGATAGTTAAGCTATCAACCAACTTAATAAATGCCGTTCTTGAGTTAATAATAAAGTCAAATATCTGATCCATTTTGCTGTTATTTTTCTGCTTCAGTTAAAGTTTGGTTAAAGATTATTTTGTTGTAAAACGGATCATTTACGGTTACTGCCCAGGTTCCGTAAAATGTTTTTTCCAATCCGGGGCGGTTGTATTTATATTTTTTATCAATAATGCTTTTATGAAATTCTTTCAGCCCTGTACAATCTACAAAAACACTTGCACCTGGAGAACAGTCGCCATGATGCTGAGTTAGATGTAATTCGATACCATTGAGTGAAATTTGCATATAAACCGGGGCATTTTCTTCGAAAGTATGTTTCCAGTCTATTTTAAAACCAAGCCAGTCCACATAAAACTCAATGGCTTTATCGTAATCGAATATTTTTAAAACTGGTATGGCTTTATTACATTTCATGTTTTTGTTTTTTCGTCATTGCAAGGCTGAATTGCTGTGAGCCGAAGCAATCTATTTGAACTGGTCTATAAGATTGCTACGTCGTTCCTCCTCGCAATGACGGATTTGTTGTTGGCTACATGGTAAAAATTTTCTCTCCTTTATCCAAAAATTCGTTTTCTACCAGTTCTTCTCCTGGTTCAAAGGCTTCAAATTCTTTTAACTTCTCATGGAAACCTGCGCTGTCTTTAATAATTGCAACTCTTGCTGAGCGAACAAATTCAATCAATTCATAAGGTTCTAAAGCTTTTACCAATGCATCCGTTTCTTCGCGGTGACCAGTTACTGCAAAAACAGTATAATCTTTACGGATCACCACCGCACTGGCGCCATATTGCCTTAATAAACGCTCAACAGTTACTTTTTCCGCAATCTCATCGGTAGAAACCTTATAAAGTGCCAGTTCCTGCCAGATGATCTCATCATTGGTATTAAAATAAACTTTCAGTACTTCGATCTGCTTTTCAATCTGGCGTGCCAGTTTCCGTACTACTTCGTAGCTTTCCTGTATCACAATGTTGAAACGGTGGATGCCATCAATTTCAGAAGGGGAGGTGTTAAGGCTTTCGATGTTAATTTTTCTTTTCGAGAAAATAATCGCAATCCTGTTTAATAAACCGATGCGGTTTTCAGCGTAAACCGTAATGGTATATTCCTGCTTACCGTCAAAGTTGGCTTTTGTTGTTTTATGTTCTAATGTATTTTCAGTACTCATGATAATTTCTTTTATCTATTCGTCATTTCGACCTTTTGGAGAAATCTGTTGTTAAAAGAGATCTCTCCATTTCGCTGCGCTTCAGTCGAGATGACGAATGCGTTTGCTTTTGTCTTTGAGCTTTTACCTTTCAACTTATTTTAACCTGATTTCGCTTACGCTCATTCCTTGTGGAACCATTGGGAAAACATTGTTTTCTCTTCCCACCATTACTTCAAGTAAGTAAGAACCTTCGTGGTTGATCATGGTTTCCAATGCTGCTCTGAGGTTTGCGCGTTCGTCAACTTTGGCTGCCTCGATGTAATAAGATTTAGCCAGTGCTACAAAATCAGGGCTGGTGATGTTAACAAAAGAGTAACGTTTATCATGAAATAACTGCTGCCATTGACGAACCATTCCCAAGAAACGGTTATTCAGGATCAGGATTTTTACTGCAGCACCGAATTGCATAATCGTACCTAATTCCTGAGGAGTCATTTGAAAACCCCCGTCACCAATAATAGCAATAACCGTTTTTTCAGGTGCACCGTATTTAGCGCCGATTGCCGCCGGTAAACCAAAACCCATGGTTCCTAAACCACCAGAAGTGATATTGCTGCGGCTATTGTTGAATGTTGCGTAACGGCAAGCTACCATTTGATGCTGGCCAACATCGGTAACAATTACGGCTTCACCACCACAGATTTCGTTGATGTTGCGTAATACTTCGCCCATGGTCATTTCATCGCCAGCAGGATAAAGTTCTGGTGTAATTACCTGGTCTATTTCTTGTTGGTTGTATTGTCTGAACTTAGCTAACCAATCTTCATGTTTGTTTTCATTAACCAAATTGGTTAATAGCGGTAAAGTTTCCTTACAATCGCCCCAAACACCTACTTCAGCCTTAACGTTTTTATCAATTTCAGCAGGATCGATGTCTAAATGAACAATTTTGGCCTGTTTGGCATATTTATCTAAACGGCCGGTTACGCGGTCATCAAATCGCATACCGATGGCGATGATTACATCCGCTTCGTTGGTTAACACATTCGGACCGTAATTACCATGCATACCCAACATACCTACATTTAAAGGGTGAGCAGTTGGGATAGCACTTTCGCCCATGATGGTCCAGGCAGAAGGGATGCCCGCTTTTTCGATAAAGGCTTTAAATTCTTTTTCGGCCTTGCCTAAAATCACGCCTTGACCAAACAATACAAAAGGTTTTTTAGCGGCATTAATCAATTCGGCGGCCTGCTCAATATATTCAACCCTAACTTTTGGTTTTGGGCGATAACTGCGGATATGATTGCATTTTACGTATTCAGGGAATTCCTCAAGCTGTAACTGTGCATTTTTGGTAATGTCAATTAAAACCGGACCTGGTCTGCCACTTTTAGCAATGTAAAAGGCTTTGGCCAAAACCTCCTGAATTTCTTTAGCATCGGTAACCTGATAGTTCCATTTGGTAACCGGTGTAGTAATGTTAATTACGTCGGTTTCCTGGAAAGCATCTGTTCCCAATAAATGGGCAAATACCTGACCTGTAATACATACCAATGGCGTACTGTCAATTTGTGCATCAGCCAGGCCAGTAACCAGGTTGGTTGCGCCGGGTCCGCTGGTGGCAAAACAAACACCCACTTTGCCGCTTGCACGTGCAAAACCCTGTGCGGCGTGTATACCACCTTGCTCATGGCGAACCAATATATGTTCTAATTTATCGGCATAATCATAAAGAGCATCATAAATAGGCATGATTGCTCCTCCAGGATAACCGAAAATGGTGGTAACACCTTCTTCAATTAATCCATTCAACAATACCTGAGAGCCCGTACCTTTAAATAAGGTTTTTGAGGTTTCTGCTTTCGTCTCGGTTTGTTGCATTGTTTCTTGTGCAGTTTCCATAGTTATGTTTTTGCGGTTCTATTATTCTTTAATTTTAAACCCTATTCTTTCTCTGTCTTTCCACTTGAATTGAGCAATTTTCTCGTCAATTAAGTTTTCCATAGCATCATAAAGTTCGTTCAGCTGAACATCATGTTCCCCAATCCGTTCTTTAATCTCGGTTAATTGTTCATTAATGCTGCTTTGTTTCAGCAGTATTTTACGGACATCAACGAAAGCCCTCATAATGGCGATGTTCATGTTAATGGCTTTATCGCTCTTTAAAACTCCACTTAGCATGGCAACGCCCTGTTCGGTAAAAGCAAATGGCAATGCAGAATTTGGTCTTTTAGTTGGGTATGTCATCACAAATTGTGATGACATACCCCGATTCAGACTTTCAATTTGAGCCATTATGCCTTCAAACTCATGTTTTGCGAGCTGAAACATAAAATCTTCAGGGAAACGCTTAATATTTCGTTTCACAGCTTGATTTAATACCCTTGTTTCAACTTCATAAAGTGCTGCCAGATCAAAATCGAGCATGACTCTTTCTCCCCGGATTTCATAAATCCTATTCTGAATACTTTTAATTATTTGCATAATCTATTTTTTTAGTAATCAATTAATCCAGGGATGATTTTTGATTTAATATTCGTCAGTTACGCAACCACTTGCTGCGTCTGAAACTGTTTTAGCATATTTATATAGGACACCTTTTGTAACTTTCAATTCTGGCTGTACATATTTTTTTCTACGTTCAGCAATTATTTCATCGCTAACTTGCAGGTTGATGATGTTATTTACAGCATCGATTAAAATCGTGTCTTCATCTTCGACCAGGCCGATTAAACCGCCTTTGTAAGATTCAGGTGTAATGTGGCCAACCACGAAACCATGTGTGCCACCAGAGAAACGTCCATCGGTAATTAAAGCTACCGATTTACCCAGGCCTGCGCCGATAATGGCTGAGGTTGGTTTCAACATTTCTGGCATACCTGGAGCACCAACCGGACCAGCATTTTTTATTACGATGACATCGCCAGGTTTTACACGTCCGCTCGAAATACCGGCAATTAAATCGTGTTCTCCATCAAAAACCCGTGCCGGGCCTTCAAATTTTTCGCCTTCTTTACCGCTTATTTTAGCTACCGAACCTTTTTCGGCCAGGTTTCCATAAAGAATCTGCAGGTGGCCGGTTGCTTTGATCGGTTCACTTAGTTTTTGAACGATTTTCTGGTCGTAATCCATAATCGATTTCACATCAGCAAGATTTTCAGCCACTGTTTTACCAGTTACGGTTAAACAATCGCCATGGAGCAGACCTTCATTCAGCAAATATTTTAATACCGCAGGGATACCGCCATATTGGTGTAAATCCTGCATTAAATATTTTCCGCTAGGTTTAAAATCGGCCAGTACCGGTGTTACATCACTCATGCGCTGAAAATCATCCTGTGTAATTTCTACACCGATAGCCTTACCCATAGCTATAAAGTGCAATACCGCATTGGTACTTCCACCTAAAATGATAATGGAACGGATGGCATTTTCGAATGCTTTTCTGGTCATGATATCAGATGGTTTGATATCTTTCTCCAGTAAAATCCTAATGTATTTACCTGCATCTAAACATTCTTGCTTTTTCTCCGGGCTTGTGGCCGGATTTGAAGAAGAGTAAGGTAAACTCATACCTAAAGCCTCAATTGCTGAAGCCATGGTATTGGCGGTATACATGCCGCCGCAAGCGCCTGCACCTGGGCAAGTGTGTTTGATGATTCCCTGATAATCTTCATCAGAAAGATTACCACAGATTTTTTGTCCTAGTGCCTCGAATGCCGAAACAATATTTAATTCTTCACCTTTATAATGGCCTGGAGCAATTGTACCACCGTAAACCATAATAGACGGGCGATTTAACCGCGCCATGGCCATGATGGCGCCCGGCATATTTTTATCGCATCCAGGAATGGAAATGATGCCATCATAATACTGTCCGCCGCAAATGGTTTCGATACTATCGGCAATTACATCGCGGCTAACCAATGAGTAGCGCATACCATCCGTACCGTTGCTCATTCCGTCGCTTACACCAATGGTATTAAAAACCAAGCCCACTAAATCATTTTTCCAGACCCCTGCTTTGACCTCTTTTGCAAGGTCGTTCAAATGCATGTTGCAAGTGTTACCATCATAGCCCATACTTGCAATACCTACCTGCGCTTTAGCCATATCCGCATCGGTTAAACCGATGCCGTAAAGCATTGCCTGAGCAGCAGGTTGTGTTGGATCTTGTGTAAATGTTTTACTGTACTTGTTTAATTCGCTCATTGTTTAAAATGTATATTCTGGTTCTGTTAGTTGTATTCTTTTGAGGCAAAAAAAAACCGCCTCTTTTAGGAGGCGGTTTCGATAAGGGTATATTTTTATATTATACGCAACGATTTCCACCTCTTTTTTTAGAAATGACAATAATAAGGTTGCTAATAATGTTTGTATTTATATTCATGTCGTCGACTGAACTACAAACATACTAACTTCTTTAAAAATGCAAAGAACTATTTACTATATTATATTACCCTATTTTTTCACCCCGATTACAATTCCTGTTGCCCAAACTTGTTTGGTTAAATGTAAATCATCACGGGATTCCAAATCCTTCATCAACTTATTGGCTTTTTCCTGGTGACCGTCAGGCCAATTTTGTTGAGGTAACATATCATCAATTATATAAAGGCCACCTTTGTTGAGCATGGCAATCGCTTCATCTAAAAGCAAATATTTTCCATACCAGGTATCTGCAAATATGTAATCGAATTTTTTGCCTTCGTTTTCTTTAAACCACTCTGCGCCATCAGTATTCACTAAGGTTAAACGATCATCATCGCCAAGATAATCTTTTGCAATTGCTAAAAATTTAGCATCGTGATCTATTGATATCAAAGTACTTTGTTCATCTAAGCCATCCAATATCCAGGCTGTTGATAAACCGGTTCCGGTGCCAAGTTCAAGAAAACTGCCGGAAGGTTTAGACGCTGCAAGTGTCTTAAGCAAAGAACAGGTTAATACGTCCGAAGCCATGTTAAATCCTGATGCCATAGTAGCCGTATTGATCTGCTGGTATGCCTTTGGATAATTTTGATTGATTTCTTCCGTCATCTGTTATTGGTTGCTCGTTATAATTTCAATTTTTTTGGCTGCTTATTCACGGTCATTTGGTTAATGGCATTTATGCTAATCTGTTATTAGCCATTTGACGCTGAGCTATCAGCCCATTTAAATGATCACTTCATAATTTACTTTTTCGAGCACCAGGTTTTTATAAGCACGCTGTATGGTATAACCAATAGATTCTCTCCACAATGGGCGATATACGATGTCATCGATAGAGGCAATGCCTGCTATCTCAGTGGCTGTTCCACATAAAAAAGCACTGTCGGCCTTTTTAAGGTCTTCTATGGTTAGCTTTTTCTCCACACATTCTATATCCAAAACGTTGCAAAGTTCTTTAACTGTTGCTCTGGTAATACCGGATAAAATATTGCCTGGCGATGGGGTATATAATTTGCCATCTTTTTCGAGGAAAATATTTGCGCCAGATGCTTCGGCAACGAAACCATGCATATCTAAAAGCAATGCTTCATCATAACCTTTAATGTTTGCTGCTGTAGTCGCTAAGATAGAATTAACATAGTTCCCACTCAATTTTGCTTCCATCGGAACTGATTTTGGATTTGGTCTTTCGTAATCAGAAACGGTTAATTTTAATAATTTGTTACCCGAATATGCGTCCCATTCCCAAGCACATATTAAAATCGAAACGCCGCTTGGTTCGTTTAATTTCATGTTAGGGTGGCAAAATACCAGCGGGCGTATATAAGCATCTTTCAGCTTGTTCAATTGAAGCAATTTATAGGTTGCAGCAATTAACTCCTGTTTATCCCACGGAAAAGGAATGTTTGCCAACTGACAGGAACGCTCCAACCTGTCGAAATGGGCCGCAGCTTTGAAAATTCGGTTACCATTATGTGTTTTATAGGCTCTAATACCCTCGAAAGCGGCATAACCATAATGTAGTGATTGGCCGTAAAGGTCAGTACTGCTATTTACAGCTTTTTCAAAAGCTCCGTCAAGGTAAATAATCGTATTAGAATTGTAGTATTTCATAATACTCTCTATTTTGTTATTTAAAAAAAGCGTCCCGTTTGTTCGGGACGCTTTAGATATATTTAGTTTATTAAAATCTATTTAAACTGCGTCCGCTTCTTGCCTAAAATATTTAGGAGTAGAAGGTTAAATAAAATGACAGGAAACAACACCACACTGACAACTGTTGCTGCTAATGCTTTTGGGTTAAAGGTGTGATTTTCAATCGTCATGATTATCTTCTTGTTTATAAAACCAATTTAGTTTTTGGTTCATTAATATGCAAGAGAAATCAAAAAAAAGTTAAATCGGAATATAATTTCTTGATTTTCATCAAAATCAAAACATTATTCTTAATTGAAGTGTAATTAGTGATTTAATGCCGACCGTTGTAGACCAAATATCAAAACGGTATATGGTCTGTTTGTTATGCTTGCATTATAAATTTTCTGATTTTCTGCCTAAAATGAGTAGAAGTGCGGTAAAAATTGAGAATTTAGAGGTATTTAGTAACGAAATAACAACGAAAAATTGCAGTTACTGCTTAGGAAGACAACTGGTTATTACAGGTGTTTAATACTTGTTGAGAATTGTTAGATCTTTATAACAGGATCTACCCTGATCTCATCGCTATTATACTTATTTCAGGATCTATTTAACAGGAAGGATGCTGAAACAAGTTTAGCACGATGACCGGGTTAGTTAAACCGGTTGAGGGTTATTCGGTACAAGATTTCGAAAATAAAATAATAAAAAAAGCCTTCTGATTTTAAATCAGAAGGCTTTCCAAATGAGTTGATTATTTTGATTAAGCGATACCTTCTGCTAAAACCACGATTTTGTTGTGGATAGCTTCAACTACACCGCCTTTGATAAAGAAGCGTTGCTCATCGGTTTTATTTGCTTTAATAATCACTTCTCCATCTTCCAAAGTTGAGATGATAGCGGCATGGTCTCTTAAAATCTGAAAAGAACCTAAAGTACCAGGAACCGTAACTGCTGTTACTTCGCCTTCGAAAACTTTTTTATCTGGAGTTAATATTTCTAAATTCATTTTTATTAGATTGGAGATGAGAGATATGAGATTTGAGACTAAGTCTCTCTCACATCTCATATCTAGTGTCTCACGTCTCTTTTAGTTCGCTTCTGCTAATAATTTTTTACCTTTTTCGATGGCATCTTCAATGCTACCAACTAAGTTAAATGCAGCTTCAGGGTACTCATCAACTTCACCATCCATGATCATGTTAAATCCTTTGATGGTATCTTTAATGTCAACCAATACACCTTTTAAGCCTGTAAATTGCTCAGCTACGTGGAACGGTTGAGATAAGAAACGTTGAACACGACGTGCTCTTGATACCACTAATTTATCTTCCTCAGATAATTCGTCCATACCTAAGATGGCGATAATATCCTGTAATTCTTTATAACGTTGTAACGTTTCTTTAACACGTTGTGCAGTGTTATAGTGCTCATCACCTAAAACCGATGGAGAAAGGATACGTGAAGTAGAATCCAACGGATCTACCGCAGGATAGATACCTAACTCGGCAATTTTACGCGAAAGTACTGTAGTTGCATCTAAGTGGGCAAAAGTTGTTGCCGGAGCCGGGTCAGTTAAATCATCCGCAGGTACATAAACTGCCTGTACTGATGTAATTGATCCACGTTTAGTTGAAGTAATACGCTCTTGCATTAAACCCATCTCCGTTGCCAATGTTGGTTGGTAACCTACTGCTGATGGCATACGACCTAATAAAGCCGATACCTCAGAACCTGCCTGTGTAAAACGGAAGATGTTGTCAACGAAGAAAAGAATGTCTTTTCCAGCGCCTTCGCCATCACCATCACGGAAATATTCTGCAACAGTTAATCCCGATAAGGCTACACGTGCACGCGCACCAGGAGGCTCGTTCATTTGTCCGAAAACCAATGTTGCTTTAGATTCTTTTAACTTTTCAGTATCAACAGCTTTCAAATCCCATCCACCTTTTTCCATTGAGTGTAAGAAATCGTCACCATAGTTGATTACGCCTGATTCGATAAACTCACGAAGTAAATCGTTACCTTCACGGGTACGCTCACCAACACCTGCGAATACTGATAAACCAGCATAAGCTTTAGCGATGTTGTTAACCAACTCCATAATCAATACCGTTTTACCTACACCAGCCCCACCGAACAAACCGATTTTACCACCTTTAGCATAAGGCTCTAATAAATCGATTACTTTGATACCTGTAAAAAGCACCTCAGTTTCAGTAGATAAATCTTCGAACTTAGGAGGGGTTGCGTGGATAGGACGACCGTCTGTTTTATCAACTGTGTTGATACCATCAATCGCTTCTCCAACCACATTAAATAAACGACCCTTAATCTGGTCGCCAACTGGCATTTTAATCGCAGCGCCAGTATCAACTACTTGCATACCACGAACCAAACCATCGGTAGAGTCCATCGAAATTGCACGTACACGGTCTTCACCTAAGTGCTGTTGAACTTCTAAAACAATTTTTTGTCCATTTTCTTTCGTTATCTCTAACGCATCAAAAATTTTAGGTAGATGGGCATCATCAGCAAAGCTAACGTCAACCACAGGGCCGATAATTTGTGCTATTTTTCCTAAGTTAGGCATATCTGTTGTGAGTAAATTTATTACAGTCAATGAATTAAAGCTGTTTGTAGGGGCTCCAATTCGGTTGGCAAAGTTAAGTTATTCTTGCTGAATTTTAAATATATATTATAAAATTTTTCAACAGCATAAAACTCATCAATTTTTAGCGAAAAATTTTCGCAAAAACCGATCATTTTTATCCAACGAATCCAATGCGACGTTAAAAAGTATAACCCAGTCCAATTCCGACGGTTAATAGGGTTTCATCACCTGTTATCAGCAGTGCGCCGGTTCTATACATCAATCCTCCTGTTGGCTTCTGGTGTCTAAAACCAGCCCTTATCATTACGGGGGTATTTACAGTGTTGTGATGAAAATTATAATCATATCCGTTGATGGTAAGCAGTTGCCCTGAAAAACCACTTAACGGCTTCAATACGGTTAGACCAATACCTGTTTCGAAGAAATTTTTAGATGTACTGCTTTTGCTTAGGAGAAGATTTGCCTCGAGTGGAAAAATCAATACATCCTCGAGAGTTGAAAAACCGACTCTAGGTACAATCTTTATTTGATTGCTTAATTGAAAGATCCTGTCGTAATTGATTGAATATACACCGCCATTTCCAAGAAGTTCCGCATAAATGCTGTTTTTTTTGAGGTAAGGTTGTGTCAATGTTGAATCCTGGGCAATTGCTTTAAAGCCAAACAGAAATAATAGAGCGGTTAAAATGGGTTTCATCTTTATATTTGGTTCTCAAATCAATTAGTGAGCAATTTACCATAAAGCTATTGCAGTTGGTGGTAAATGAGAAATAATAAATTAATATAAAGAATGAAAAAAATACTGGTTAGCGGCAGCAATGGACTTTTAGGTCAGAAAATAACAGAAAAAGTACTTGCCGAAGGGCGGGTAAAGCTCATAGCCAGTTCAGTAGGGGCAAACCGTTATCCTGTAAAAGAAGGGTATGAGTACGCAGAAATGGATATACTAAATCCTGAACAGGTAAAGGCGGTTATTGAAAGATATTGTCCCGATGCAGTTATCCATACTGCTGCGATGACAAATGTAGATACCTGTGAGGAAAATAAAACACTTTGCCATCAGTTAAACGTTGAGGCCGTCGCAACTTTGTTGTCTATATGCGAGGAAAAAAATATTCAATTGATCCATCTGAGCACTGATTTTGTTTTTGATGGAAAAAACGGACCTTACAAAGAGGAAGATGCGGTAAATCCGGTTAGTTATTATGGCGAATCTAAGGTGATGGCTGAAGAGCTGATTAAAAATTCAAAGGCAAAATATGCCATTTTAAGGACAATATTGGTATATGGTATTAGCCACGACATGAGCCGGAGCAACATTGTGCTTTGGGCTAAAGGTGCCTTAGAGAAAGCATCGCCCATAAATGTAGTGAACGATCAATGGCGCATGCCAACCCTCGCCGAAGATCTGGCCGAAGCCTGCCTGTTGGCTGTTGAACATAATGCCAGGGGGATTTACCATATATCTGGCAAAGATTACATGAGTATTGCCGGTTTAGTGAGAAAAGTTGCCGATTATTGGAAACTGGATCAGTCGTACATTAATGATATCAGTTCAGTAAGTTTAAACCAAAAGGCTAAACGGCCTATAAAAACGGGATTTGTGCTGGATAAAGCCATTAAAGATTTAGGATATAGCCCACATTCTTTTGAAGAAGGATTGCTAATTTTGGAGCAGCAGATGAGAGTTAGTCCGGAGTCGTAAGTCTTAAAATGATTAAACAATAAAATACTTTACATTATACATTAAATAAAAAAACAATGGCATTACAAGTTGGCGATACCGCCCCAGATTTTAAATTATACAGTTCTGATTTAACAGAGGTTTCCCTTTCAGGTTTTAAAGGCAAAAAAGTAATTATACATTTTTTTCCGATGGCTTTTACCGGAACATGTACTGAACAATTATGTACCATGCGTGATAATTTCAGTTATTACGAAGGTATCAATGCACAGGTAATTGGCATTTCTGTAGATTCGCCGTTCTCGTTAGCTAAATTTAAGGAAGTGCAAAATTACCAGTTCCCGTTATTATCTGATTTTAATAAAGAAGTATCAGCAGCATATGGCGCTTTTTATGATGAGTTTT
Organism: Pedobacter sp. BG31; assembly: GCF_042464845.1. Classification (NCBI taxonomy): domain Bacteria; kingdom Pseudomonadati; phylum Bacteroidota; class Sphingobacteriia; order Sphingobacteriales; family Sphingobacteriaceae; genus Pedobacter; species Pedobacter sp. BG31. Next base: position 41,117 of record NZ_JBHNZK010000012.1, on the reverse strand, counting down.
TCTTCGGATTAAAAGGTGTGTCGAAAAGAGCTGCATTTGTAATCGATGAAAATGGAAAAATAGTTTATGCTGAAGTTTTGGAAGATGCAAAGGATTTGCCTGATTTCAAGGCGATTAATGATGCATTAAGTGCATAAGGCATAACCATCAAAGAATTTTTTTGAGATTTTTTTTAAAATTTAGTTGGAAATTAAAATATCAAGTTATACCTTTGCAGTCCGTTAACGATACGGAAACGCATTCGTAGCTCAATTGGATAGAGCATCTCACTACGGATGAGAAGGTTTGGGGTTCGAATCCCTACGAGTGCACCTTTGCGGAGTACAAATCTTTTAAAGATTTTGCTCCGCTTTTTTTATGCACGGCAGACTTTGGCTAAATCTCTACAAACCTGTTATAAGACATCAGTCCCGGGAAACAGGTCCTTCAGGTGTGGTTAGGCTAATTGAACGTAGAAGGACTTCAGATTGCTGAACTGCCCATAGTGAAAGGCGACCATCAGGGTAATCATTTTACTGCTGCAGAGTCAGGTTTTCCTGTTACGCTCACCGAGAGAACGGTCTTGGACTAGCTGATTTTCAATTTCTGGCATTATTTCCTTGCAGAAATCATCAACTTGTACGAAAATTTCTGTAATTTTATCTTTGATTGTAGGACTTTTTTTAGAAAATTGATTGTCAGTTATATATAAAAAAAATCACGCCCTTTGCTCTTTTTTTCCTAACTCACATTAAAATAAGGATAGAATAATGCGTAAAAGACAGGATAGATTACCTCTTTCGCTGGAAATAAAATTGTTTTAAAGTTTTGTTGATTGGTAGTAGATTGGCAAATTGGACTCAATTTAATCGATTTATCCACTTCATTATTAATCCTACAGTTACTTACCTGAACCGTCAATTTAAACCGTAAAAAAACTCCTTAGTGTGAAATTAGATGTTATGTTTCAAGCAGGGGAAATTGTTTTATTGACTTATATTGAGAACTATTTTTTCAATAGAAGAGCGCTGAACCTTTAACTTTCCATTAATAAAACACATCAGTCCTTTTCCCTTTTTATATTTTTTTCCGTACCTGTCATAAACAATGCTTAGGGTTTTTCCGTGGTAGGAAATATTATCCAGACAAAACCATTCCCAGGTATTTTCTGGAACTAGCGGATTAATAATTACTGTATCATTATCCTGCGGCCTTATACCAACCAAGCCACTAATGACTAAATCTGCAAAGGTGGAGTGGTTATAGTCTTTTCCACGCTCTTCTCCGCCTTTATCTTTTGGCCAACCCAATTCTTTAAGCATGGTTCTGGATATCCAGTCGCCAGTAAAAGGATTAATGTTTTCATCTATCCAGGGGTTTAATGCCCCGTCCTCATTTATTCGCCGGTGTGCATTAGCGAATATTTGAAGCTGCTCCATGTAGTCTTTCTTACTGACGGTCTTCTGTTGATAATTGTTGAGTAAATTAGCAAGTGCAGTTAATGTAATGGACGTTGAGTAAGGCCAGCTAGGGCCATTCCATTTGCACTCGTGCCCTGTATATGATAATTCAAATTCACGATGGCCCTGTTCGGCAGTGGTAAGCCCATAAGGGGCGTAAAATCCATCCTTCGAATGGATCAGTTGCCATGCATTTGCATATTTTAGGTTATCTGGCGGAAGATTAAAATACCACGGCGTATAACCCAGCAATTCTCTAACGTCGACAAGTTTTTCAGAATGGTAAGGCATGGTTTTAAAAAAGCCTTGTTTTTTGTCCCAAAGTTTTTTCACAACCAGTTTTTTTAAGGAATCTGATTTTGCGAGGAAGATGGAGGCCATTTCTTTTTTTCCGGACAGGCCGGCAATTTTTGACAGTGCAATAGCATCACCGTACATATAGGAGTTGATGGTTGGTCGTTTGCCATGCTTGCCGATAGACATCTCCATCGCATCCCGGTCATCAACAGTACTAAACAAACCATCCGGATTCTTACCTATAAACATCTTTTGGAAAATGCGGCCCTTTTCCCAGCTGTAATAGTTCGCTGTTAAATCTTCGCTCAGGTCTATCAAAAGGCTCTTATCGCCGTTAACTAAGTAGTTGGCCCAAAGTGCATCTGCTGCCCAGAAACTGTAACTTCTCACATCTCCACCTTTCCTGAACCAGAAATTGGCATAATCTTTAATATAGCGTTGGTCTTTAAGCCATCGTCCTTCATAAATATGCAGCGCAGCAGCACAATTAATGGAGTTATACTTGCCGGCCCAGTATACATTTGGCAAAAACTCGGTAATGATAAAACCATCAGGTGTATTTTTGATGTGTTTTCTAAAAGTCCACCATCTGAAATAATAGGTCAATTCCAGATTTTTATCGGGACACTCAAACAGCGGGATGTTGGTTGATAGAAAATCCCAGGCTTTAGCATTTGGAATATAATTGGTGTAGAGTTCTTTATCATTTGAGTTGAATTCTTCAATGTAGTGGCGATAATTTTGTTCCTTGAGCACAAAATCCGATTGCCCCGACACCTTAAAGCTATACGAGCTGACGAGCAAAAGAAGATAGAAACTTAATTTCATTGAATAGTTTTTTATTAAGGCAAATTGTTACCCTGCGTAGCAGGCTAATCTAAGCAATAATTTGTAAGCCTTTTAGTTAGATTTTAGCTGATATTAATAAATTATTTGCTCAGCATTTCCAGCAGCTTCGGATATAATTCATCGATTTTTTTATCGGGTGCTGATGCGCTCGCTTTTTCCAGAGACGAGATAAAAGTTTCCATTTTCGGAAAGTTACGTTCTGCCATCAACCGGATCACACCTCTGTGTGTTTCCTCATATGGTGTCTTGTCATCGTTGTCTCTACAATATAACAGAATAACCCCAAAAGTCATGTACTCATCGAATATTTTGACCGGTGTGGGATAACCATTAATTTGATTTGCTGAATGAAATTTTGTCTAATACAACACCTGGATCGACTGCGCGTACAAAGAATCGGTGCTTTCCTTTTGATGTTGGTGGCAGGTTAACAACAGCGCTGACAAAATTGTTTCGAATACCCTGATTTCTGTTTACACCGTTTTCATCTTCTTTGCCGTCTGACCCCGGAACCTCAATGGTGGACAGGTATTTACCGTCTATGCCAACAGCAACCCTTAGTCGCATTCCCGGATACACCCTAAAGGTTGGCATAAAATCAAGTATAGCTTTGCTGATTTCTGATCCTTCAAAATTGTAAAACAATGTTGGTGCGCTTAAATCCTGCTCATCCCAGATTTGGGTAATATTTACAGGCTTTAATACCATAGCCTTACCTGACTGGCCTAAGCCCGGTACAAGCGTCCACTTGGTTTTGCCTGATGATGACTGGCGGTCTGCTGAGGCAGCAGCTCTGATGTAGTCAACCTGTAACGCCTTCTTTGTCGTATCCGGCTGACGCGTTTCTGCCCAGGGCCAGGCCACCTGGCTGTTCCATGCCAATAATTTTTTCGCTGTAACCATACCCGGCATCATATACTGCCATTTTCCACCGGCAATCTTATTGTTAAAGTTGTCGATATTATTCTGCAACTTCGATCTTAAAGCTGTAATGGCAGCCTCATGAATTTGCTTATCTGAAGTTAAAATGGCTGCCCTGTCGTGAAGAAAGATCAAACCGCTTATCGCCAGAACATCCGAAGGAAATCCGATCATTTCTGTGTAAGCATCCTGTTGATCACGTGGTAATATGCTCAATGTATTGGCGTTCATTTGCATCATGTGTTCGTAGTCTGCCTGCAATGCTTGTGCTTCGCGGCCTGACAACGACAGAGCCCATTCTCTGTTCATTAATTCGGGCTTTCTTACGGTACCTAACCTGTAATAAGCTGTCAATAATTCTGCAATTGCTGGTGCCGACTGCCGGTTAAAATGTTCTGTGGCAAAAGCAGATAGGAATTGCGGTTGTGTATTAGCCTGCTGTTTTTCCGGGTTCCAGGCCAACCTCGAAAAATAATCAATACCTAGTTCCATGGGTTTGATGTCGCCAACATTGATTACCCACATACGCCGTGCCTGGTTTTCCCAGGCCTTGTGAAATTCCTCCCACATCAGGGCGGGTGCTGTGGTATTGATCCACGTATAGGAGTGCGGATAGCCATAGTAAGAAAGATGCCAGTAAAGTCCGCTGCCGCCATCGCGCTTACGTTCCTCCGGGTTAGATAAGCGCCGGATATAGCCAAAATTGTCATCTACCCAGATCAAAGTGACATCATCTGGTACTTTTAAACCAGCGTCGTAGATAGGCAGCACCTCTTTGTAGGGGACAAAACACTGAGCCACTGGACCGAACTGCTTAGTCACATATTGGTTTATAATATTGCGTTGGTCTCTGAACACCTTTTGAAGCACATCTATTCGATCAGTGATGCGGGTCGGCGGAGTTTCCATTCCACGGTCGTGTATACCACGTATACCCATCGTCCATACGGCTTCCTTATCCTTCCGGAAGATGGCGGTATTTTCCCATATTTTATAAATAGTGTCTCTGTTTGTGCTGTAATTCCAGGCTCCACGCAGGTTTTCTTTCCAATGGACGTTGTTGTAAAGCATTGGCTCACAATGGGACGAACCTGCAACAATTGCATATTTATCGGCCAGTTCCACGTTTGCAGGTGTGTCGCCAAATTCTTTGGATACTTCATGCATTGCCGGCCAGAAATAATTTAAACGTAGACGGAGCATCAATTCAAAAACCTTTTCATAAGTCTTCGGTCCAACACCTTCGCCGAATTCTTTTTCAAAATTCTTGCGTGCCCATTCATTAATACCCCAATCTTCGTCGTTAATGAATATTCCACGATATTTTATCGCGGGTTCATCAATCTTTGTAGCCGCTAACGATAATGTTAACATTTGTTGCTTTTTTACCGGTACATCTGCCCACCATTCCCAGGGAGATACACCCATCAGCTTGGATAGCTGTAATAAACCATAGGCTGTACCACGTCGGTCGCTCCCTGCAATTATTAGTGCTTTCTTAACTCCGGGCATAGGATTGGCAACAAGCTGCCACATCGTCGCTTCCCAGTGCCCTTTTATTTTACTGGTTGTTATTTTACCGCTGGCAATCAGCCCGTCAATCAATTTTGAATTACCTATTGTTCCTGCAATAATCAGCTGCGGTCCATTTTTTGTACTGTTACTCACTTTTGGCTTTCGGCCGGTAACCTTGCGGATGTCTTCCGCCAAAAAATCTGCGGCAAGCTTTACAGCGGGAAAATCAAGACTATCTATTACAATTGGTGCCTGCATCGTTTTTCCAGCCAGCGTAAAGTCAGTGGAAACTTTAGCAGCGGAGTTACGGACGATCATCGTTTGTCCGTATAAGGTTCCGGAGCATAACAGGAAGCAAAGTAGCCCAAAAGTTTGCAGTTCTTTTTTCATTAGATTTTATTGAAAATTAAAATTAACCAATTTGTTGTTACCATCTTTAATTAAATTGACACTATTCGTTGAACATCCGATTTGGTAGTTCATGAAAAAAACCTGGATGCTTTGTCGCAAAGGGGAAGTGCTGAAATCATCTACCACCTTTGTGTTATCTTGCCTAGGGAAAAGATCGCAATATGAATCTAGTCCGAGAAGCATCATCAGCCGCCCGAAATGAACGTATATAAGGGGCGAGAGCGTTACTTTAAAGATCGTTTTTCCAGAAATGGCAGAAAGAAACCATACATGCCGGGTTGCTTGAACATTAGTCAAAGTAATTATGTGGATTTACCATCTGCAATGATTTGTGATACAAAATAGAACCAACTAATTTTGTTGTTATTTTTTACCAAAGGTTTTAGGATCGAACGCTCTATCTATTTTTTCGGCCATATATTGTAAATGGGCTTTGCTTTTGGCATCATAAGTACCTGCAATGTTCATGTTAATTGCTTTTTTTAATGCCCTAAGATGTTGTCGTACAATAATTATCAGATCGGTAGGAGGAGGAACGATGTATGCCTCCCATGCAGGATCTACCGGTGCGGGGTTAATTATTTTAGTTAAATTATTGACGTAATCGGACTGAAGTTCCCTTCTGTACGGGTTTATGGGGGTATGGCTCAACAATTCTGACCAGATACCTTTTTTCAAATCTTCTAGAAATGCGGTGCAGGTATAACTCTGCTTATCGCCAAATTGATTGCTTGCCCGTATTAATGTGGTCATTCGACTTTCGTCCAATAATTTCTTCAACGTTTGTTTGCCAAGTTTCTCAACTATTGTTTGTTTATAAGGGCTTTCCGTTTTCTCCGTTATCGGTTTATACTGCAGCCAAGTTGGTGTTTTAAAGATTTTTTCATTTAACCAGCTTACGGCTTGCTTTTGTTTAGATACTGGTACTGGCAGAAATAATTTTCCTTTTTCTTCCACACTTTTTGATTCCATATAATAGCCGCCAACATTTACCATCACATGACCTGCATATCGGCCAAATTGTTCAACAACAGCTTCATACATTCTCGATAAATCTTCATATCCTTCATTTGGCACACGTGTCCACTCTGGTAATTGGATTAAGATTCGTTTAAGATTTTTGATGCCATAATTACTGGCCTTCACGGCGTCGTCTCCCAGATCTTCGTTTTGGCTACGCGGATCAAGTGTTCCAAATGGTAATTGAGGCCCATACCATAAGCGGTGGTTATTGCTAATGCTATCTATAATCCATTTATTCAGAAATGCTTTTTCAATCTTTGCTTCATTAATACCAGGAAATAACCGGTATCCCCATTCAATCGCCCATTTATCATAATCGCCTATCCTCGGGTAAATACCTTTGGAGCCTATATGGTCTTCAGGTTGCGCAACATAATTAAAACGAGCATAATCCATAATAGATGGCGTATGTCCATGCATTTCAACCCATTTCTTATTCCTTAGGCTGTCAACAGGTACGGTAGACGATGACCCGAAATTATGCATCAGTCCTAAAGTATGACCTACTTCGTGAGAGGATACAAAACGGATTAGTTGTCCCATTAATTCATCATCTAATTCCATTTTTCTTGCTCTTGGATCAATGGCTCCAGCCTGTATCATATACCAATCATGTAATATGGTCATTACATTATGGTACCAGTTGATATGACTTTCTATAATCTCTCCGCTCCGCGGATCATGAATATGGGGGCCGCTAGCGTTAGCAACATCAGAAGGTTTGTAGACAATAGCGGAATGCGTTGCGTCTTCCAGGCTCCAGGTACTGTCGGCTGCAGGGGCTTCCTTTGCCATAATTGCATTTTTAAAACCTGCTTTTTCAAAAGCTACCTGCCAGTCATTAACTCCTTTAATGAGGTAAGGCACCCATTTTTTTGGTGTGGCGGGGTCAATATAATACAATATAGGCTTTTTAGGCTCTACCAGTTCTCCTCTAAAATATTTATCTCTATCCTCATCTTTAGGTTCAAGTCTCCAGCGAGTAATCATTGATGAAAGTTTTACGGCCTGCGGATCGGTATCAAAATCAACATAGCTCTGACTAAAGTAACCTACCCTGGCATCCGCATAACGTGGTATCATTGGTTTTTTAGGTAATAAAACAAGAGAGCTGTTTAGTTCGCAAGTAACTGCAACACCTGAAGGATCTGATATTGATGAATAAGTTTTTACTGCATTAATCTCCAGATTGGTCTGAAAAGTCCTTACATGGTTTACATAGGAACGGTCGCTTTGTAATACACCAATTCCCCAGGCCTTTTTATCTTTTGGACCTAACCAGAAAAGACTGTTATCTCCGGTAAGATAGTCTGTTACGTCAATTACGCTTGATGTTTTATCTAGCCCAATGGCTTTAATCGGCATGCTGGCGATAATTGGTTGTATGTTTGAATTTACTACGGCTTTATACATCCCGTCAGCAATAGAATCTTTGACGATGGTATTATAGGAGATTTTTTTGATAAACACTTTATAACCAGGGCCTTTTTCAAATCTGATAACTTTATCATCTATCGGATCGCCGGCAAAACCTGCTCCTCCGATTTTCATTGAATTTGCAGCTTTTGATATACGATTAACCAATAGCATATCCCGCCCTAACAAGCTATCTGGGATTTCAAAATAATATTTATCTTCTATCTTGTGAATGGTGAAAAGGCCCTTTGTACTTTTCGCCTTAGCGGTAATCACTTCTGCATAAGGCTTTATTGATGATAGTTTTACCGAATCCTTTTTTACAGGTACTTCTGCAACCTTATTGTCGGTTGCGGTTTTCTTCTCTTTCTTTTGCGCGTATCCTTGAGTAACCAGTATCAAAGACATGCACAGCGGAAATAATAATCTTTTCATATTTTAATTGCTTAATGTTGTTTTAAGGGTGTATTTAAGTATTGATTTTTTTTGATAGAATGATAAAATCGTGGCACAATAGAATGCGCAGGAACCATCCCGGCGCCTTTAGCCGGGAATAGTTTCTGTATCGAATGGCTTTGATTTATCTTCTTAGAAGATTTTAATAACCTGGGTTTTGGATGAGCCTTGGGTTTTTTATGATTTGATTAGATGGTATGGGCAATAATTGAGCAGTTGATTTCCACGTGGGCTTTAAGTCCCCAAGTACATCGTCGGCCCTTGTTTTTGACGCTGGATTTATCAGGCTTGGCCAGCGTTTTAAATCGAACCAGCGATGGCCCAATTCACAAAATAGTTCTATTCGTCGTTCCTGTTCTACGGCCTGAAGTAAAGCAATTTTATCTGTCGCTGATGTATTGGCTAACCCTGCACGGTTCCGGATGGTATTGATATCTTCTTGCGCACCGGTTAGATTATTCTGCTGCGCCCGGGCTTCTGCGCGTATCAGGTATTGCTCTGCCAGACGTAATACCACAAGAGATTCGGGAGTAGGGGGAGCTGCAGCAGAACTACCTTTGTACTTGTAAGCGGTGCTGTCTTTTCCCCTATTAAAGATCCAATTGGTTTTACGCATATCGCCCTTTTCGAAACTCCTTAACAAGCTAGGTGCCAATGGATATTGGATAATACCGTAAGCGGCATAAGTCAGAAAAGCGCTCCCTTCTGCTGTATAAGCATAATTTCCTGCCCTATCTAATTGAAAAATGGCTTCTCTGCTGTTCTTTACAAAGATGCCAGAGATATTAGCAGTTGGCAATAAGCTATACAGGTTATTATTGTTTACTAGGGCACTGGCCTGTGCTTCGGCCTTTGCCCACTCTTTCCGGTAAAGATAAACCCTGGCAAGCAATGCCTTAGCCGCCCATTTATTTACCCTGGATCGTGCACCCTTAGCTACGCTGTAATCATCGGGCAATAACGTTTGGGCATCATTCAGATCATCAATGATCTGGGCGTAAACATCGGCTGCCGGAGTACGGGGCATGACCGCTGTTTCAGCAACGTTGGTAGAGGTGATCAGCGGAACATCACCAAAAAAATTAATCAGGTTAAAATGAGCATAAGCGCGAATAAATTTAGCTTCGCCGGTCAGTTCTTTTTTATAGGCATCCGTCATGCCGGTAGAAGCTTCAGTATTTTTGATAATGCTGTTACAATCATAAATAATCTTATAGTACCCTGCCCACATCGACTCTATACCCGCATCCGTCGGTAAAACGTTGTTTTTAATATACGCATCATTTTGTGTGGTATAATAATTCAAATCGCCGGATAAAAAACCAGCACTTGTGGTTAACTGATAAGTGAATGCAGGTTCGTTGCTCATGTCGACATATAAACCTGCAATGGCCATATCTGCATTGGAATTGCTGGTGAACAAGCTGGCATCCAGTATCTCTGTTTTAGGCGGATCAAGATCAAGATACTTTTTGCAGCCTGAAAAAAACACTGCCAGTCCCAAGCTACAGGCCAGCAGAATAATTTTTGTTTTATGGCCGTCATTGCCTGCAATAATATGCGGGTAATTCCTTCCGGATTTATTTAAATATTTTGATTTCATAATAATCGTTTTTTTAAAAGGAACATTGAACACCAGCCGTTACGGTCAAATATGGAGGGGTACTTAGCGCACCGGATTCCGGATCGACACCTCTGTACTTAGTGATGACAAACAAATTTTGGGCTTGAACAAAAATACTAGCGCGACTCATGTGTAATGGCTTTAGGTATTTATCGCGCAGAGTATACGAGAGCGCAACATTCTGTAAACGCAAGAAAGAGGCATCCTGCAAATTGGCGTCACTGTAAAAACTATAGTAAGTATAATCAAGGGAAGAATATCCTGCCGTTGTAAATTGATTTAAAAGATTATCCTCCCTTAACTGATCGATATAAGCTTTGGGAATATTGGCAAGAGAGCCGGGTACAGATGAATATGCCTCTAGACCTTGCTTTTTAAGCCCTAAAACATATCGAAAAAATATATCCAGCTGAAACTCCTTATAGGTAAAGCTGTTGCCTAGGCCTCCGTAAAAATCCGGATAACTCTTTCCTGCATAAAGCAAATCACCATTGTTATTGCCCGTGCCTGCAAATCTATTATAATCCACGATGCCGTTATTATTAGGATCTGCATATAACGGAAAACCTTTGGCATTGCGGCCAACTACCTGCAGTTTGTAAAAGGAAGCCAGCGGATGGCCAACGGTGTAGGTGTTTGCATATGGGCTGTTACCAATATTAGGGAACGAAACCAAATTGTTTTTCGGTATAGTAGCATTAAATGTAGTGATCCATGTAAAATCTTTATTTCTAATGTTGGTGCTATTCAGCGTAAGTTCCCATCCGCTGTTTTCTACTACGGCAGGAAGGTTGGCCTGATAAGAACTGAAACCGGTCTGTGCCGAAAGGGGATAATTTACCAACTGGTTACTGCTACGGTTACGGAACCAGTCAGCTGTAAGCAAAATCCTGTCTTTAAAAAAGCCCAATTCTGCGGCCAATTGCAGCTTCCGGGTGCCTTCCCACTGATAATCGGAATTCGCTATACGTGCAGGCACCAGGCCGGTAACTCCACCATAGGTATTATTTACCGTAGAACTGGTACGATAGGTTGCAAGATATTGATAGTTCCCGATCTGGTCATTTCCAACAAGACCGTAACTTCCTCTAAATTTGCCATAAGTAAACCAGTTCAGTTTGTCTTTCAGGAAAGATTCGTTTGAAAATAACCATGCCCCCCCTATGGCACCAAAATTACTATAGCGCTTGCCTGGGCCAAAACGTGATGAGCCATCCCGGCGCCCGGTCAAATTCAGGATGTATTTGTTTTCCCAATTGTAATTGATCCGGCCAAATAGTGAAGCAAACTGATAAGCGCTATAGCCATTTGAAACTGTGTAAGCAGAGGCAAGGGCCAGGTTGGATAAAAACAGATCGGAGGTATAACCGGATGCTCTGATATAGTAGGGCTGCTCATTAACCGTTTTCTGCAGGGTGGCACCTACAAGCATATCCAACTTACCTTTGCTTATGGTGCGTACATATTGTAATTGTGGCTCAAATGTATAGGTTTCGTTGGTGCTGTTTGTATAATTTGCATAAGGGGGCAGAAACGCAAGATTCGCTGGGTTAATAGCAGTGCTGGGATTCATCAAATTTTGTTTGTTATCCACCTGGCTAAATCCAACCGAAGTTTTAATATCAAGACCGGATAAAAGATTATACCGCAGGTTAAAATCACCTACCAGGGTTCGATTGGAAGCGAGATAAGTTTGATTAAGCGAGGCGTAAGGATTATCGAGCCCTCCCGCCCAGTTGAGCTGGCCATCGGTAGTGTATATTGTATAGTTTGGCGGCAGCCTGAACGCAGCCGAGGCAAAATCGCCACCGGGCATATTGATAGAGTTACTCGCAAATAAGGCTGTTGCCCCTAAATTTAACTTCTGGTTATTTGAAATATGGTTGATGTTAAAACGCACCCCACCTGATTTGCTATTCCTGCTGTCAGGAAATACGGTATTCTGTTGGCTGTAATTACTGCTGAGCAAAAAAGACGTACCGCCTGCGCCACCTGAAAAACTTGCTGAAGCGTTTGTGGTACTAGCAGTATTACCAATCAGCTGCTTTTGGAAGTCCTGAGTTTTGGTGGTATCCCAAACTAAAAGATCGGGCGCATTGTCAACTGTGGGAGTGATGCCGGCGTTAGTAAAACCCTGCCTACGCAATGCCAAGTACTCACTTATATCCAGTAAGGCTACCTTTTTTGTTACCTTGCTTATACCCCTGTTAAAAACTACATCTAATTGGTTTTTACCTTGCTTAGATCTTTTGGTAGTGATCAGTATCACCCCGTTTGCGGCTCTTGAGCCGTAAATTGCAGTGGCGTCTGCGTCTTTCAGCACCTCAACACTTTCGATATCAGACGGATTTATATTGTAAAGTGTGCTGCCTGATCCATTAGGCCCTTGCAGATCTGTAAACCCCGGGGTTGTTGCAATTGGGGCAGCAGGGTAAGGTACGCCATCAACAATAATGAGCGGATAATTAGTTGCTCCAAGTGAGTTCTGCCCACGGATCTGGATATTGATCTCTGCATTGGGCAAGCCGTTTGCCTGTGTAACCAGCACACCCGGCATACGCCCTTCAATTGCTTGCAAAATGTTGGTTACCGGTTGTTTAGCAATGTCTTCGGCCGTTATCCTTGCGGTAGAACCTGTATTTAGACGCCTGGAGGTAATTTGGCCATAAGCCATAACCTGTACTTCGTCTAGCTTACTACTGCTAAGTTTCATTTGTACTACAAATGGGTTTGGTTTTCCCTTTATCGCTACTTCCTGCTTTTCATAACCGATGTAATTGAAGATCAGTGTATCGGTATCTATTAATCCGTTGAAAGAGAACCTGCCATTTTCGTCGGTAATTATAATCCGTTTAGTTCTTTTTACACCTACCGTGGCACCTGCCAGGCGTGTACCTGTTTTTTGATCTAATACTAAACCCTTTACCTCGGCGGTCGGGATGAGCATTTTACTGATATTATCAGCAGCTGGTTCTTTTTTTTGCCGAATGAATATTGTTCTGTCGGCAATTTTATGGGTTAATGCTGTATTTTTAAAGCACTTTGTTAGAACGTCATCAACAGATGCGTTCTTAATGTGGATACTCACATTTTGCCTGGCCAATTCTGCATCGAAGAAAAAAACATAATTTGACTGCGATTCGATGCTTTTTAGTACCTTTTCAAGTGGTGCATTTTTTTCGTGCAGTGTAATTTTCTGACCGAATCCTTTAGCGCTGGCTTGTACCAGGGCAATGATAAGCATGAGCGTAGCTAATTTCATAATCAGCAAGAATTTAGGAGGAGGCCATGCCTTTGGCATTGCCCTAAAAAAGACATTAAATTTCATTAGTTTTGTAAAGTTGGGTTAATACGTAAGAATAGTTGACCAAATTGTTTTATCCCGATGTTATCGGGAAAGGGTTAACCCAGTTTAGTCCGCAGGAATGCTGTCAACATTTCTGCGGCTTTTTTAGGAACCCTATCATCACGCCTCAGCGTTGCTGTCGTAAATTTCTCTCCATAGTTTGGTTTGTTTAGATGAATGAATAGTTTATTTTTATCGGTTTATAACTATAATTTTCTTTCCCTCTATCCTGAAATGGATATTACTGTAACTCAATATATCTGAAACCTTCAAAGCGCTCACATTCCGAAAGATTTTTCCCGTGAACTTGCGATCCGGAATTTCTCCCTCGTAGCCAATATCCACATCATACCATCTGGATAATTGTCTCATTACGGTTTGAATATTAGCGTCTTTGAACTGAAACAGACCTAAATGCCATGCAATCGCCTCTTCTGTGTCCGCATGATCCAACACTTTTATCTTCTGTTCCGTTTGATTGAGATTTACTCGGGATTGTTGTCCCGGTTTGAGCATTGCGAAATCACCCTTTTTTATGACTTTTACACTCCCTTTTAAAAGCGTTGTTTTAATTTCGGGTTCATCAGTATAGGCATTAATATTGAAATGGGTTCCCAATACCTCGATAGTTTGACCCTTGCAGATTACTTTAAATGGCTTTACAGCGTTATGAGCAACTTCAAAATAGGCTTCTCCGGTAATTTCTACTTCACGGTTGCTTCCTTTGAAAGCAGTTGGATATCTGATAGACGATGCCGCATTCAGCCAAACATCAGTGCCGTCTGCTAACGTAAGGTGATACTGGCCTGACCGCGGAGTCGTCATGGTATTGTAAGTCATATCTTCTGTTAGACGCAATCTGCTTGTTGAGGCTTCTGGATCATTGTAGCGGATGTCGCCATCGGCAGTTTTATCAATTATAGTGGTTCCCTGCTGAACTAACCTGCCATTTTTAGCATCATTTAGGATAATCTGCTGACCGTTGGCCAGGGTCAGGATTGCTTTATTACCGCCGGGAGCAATATCTTGTCTGATTTTAGATATTGTAAGCTGTTGTTTTTGCCTGTCAGCCAGAAAAAAATACAATCCTGAGGAAAAAAATATTAATATAGCTGCCGCTGCCGATATTTTCAGCCAGTTATAGCGTTTGCGCAATTGAATGATTTTGTTTTCTTCAAATAGCATTGCATTGATCTTAAGGAGCATTCTTTGCTCGTAAGCTAATCTTTCCCCTCTATCCATACTTTTCAGAATTCCTTCCTGATCATCAAAGCTATCATACCAAATATCCAGCTCCGCACGCTCAGATTCAGTAAGCTTGTTTTTCAGATATTTATTTAAAAGCTTTTTTAGATTTCTTTGATCCATAAATTTGCTGTTCAATTGTATAGTCACTTCAAAAGAGGCTAACCGCTATCTGATGTGAAATTATTTTTATGAAATTTTTAAATTGGTGTTAAATCAGGAAATAAAGCATTTTATTTCAGGAAGTGCGCGATGTAAATAAGAGTAATGATCTGAACATCATCCAAATGAGTCCGTACGATTCTTAATGCTTTGCCGATATGCTTTTCTACAGTGCTAACGGAAATACCAAGGCGATCGGCAATATGTTGGTGAGATAGGTGTTCTTTGCGGCTGAGGATAAATACTTCTCTGCATTTTTCAGGGAGTTGATTTATTTTTTCGTCAATGATGCGTTCCAGTTCACGTGCCTCCAAAATCTCATGCGGCTGTGGTCCAACCTTTCCTTCATTCAGTCGCATCACCCTCTGATTGTAATTCGCTCTCACTATCCTTGAACGGATTTCATTAAGTACTTTGTATTTTAAGGCATTTTTTAAGTAAGCAATGAGGGATGTATGGATGACAAGGCTATGCCGGCTAGTATATAAACTGATGAAGACATCCTGTAACAACTCTTCAGCGGTTTCCGTATCGCTAAGCCTTTTCCAGGCTGTATCCAATAATTCAGGCCAGTAACGGCGGTAAATTTCTTCAAACGCAAGTCTGTCATCTTCCTTTAAAAGGAGTGTTAATTCTTGGTCGGAAAACAAATTATATGCTGACATTTTGGTAATTCCGTACGAATTTACGGAAAAAAGAGGTTAATTCGGTGAAAACAACAACAGATCTCCAATTTAAGTATGTCAATTTTGCTAAATCTCAAAAAAAAGAATTTTTTGATCGTCATTTTGTTTTCAGGTGTAGAACAGCTCGCAGAAAGCCGGATGCCCAAACATTTTAAGACGACATAGGCTTGTTCATAAAAAATATAAGTTTGAGGAGCTTACTGTCCAATTCTTGATGAGCGTATAGCTAAACCGATAATTTATTGATAAATGCTGAACATGACGACTTTAGTAAAAGTTAGGATTGGAAATTCTATAATTGATCTTTTGATTCCCGATACTTTTTATTTATGATTCGTTTAAACAACTTTGATCAGATTAAAGTTTTTAAATATTAAATCATTGAATTTCATTGGGTATTGCCGGCTTATTGCATTGATTTTACACTGGAGAGTAGGAGAGACCGATTTAAATCTATCGGGAATTATTTCTTCGAAGGTACCAGACATGAATTTAAAATCAATAGGCGATGTCAATTGTAAATAAATATGCTGTAAAATATTGGTGTGAAGTTTTGCTAAAAGTAAGAATTCCAGCATTGTTGGAGATCTATCTATTATTCTCCAATAAATCCTATATTGTCGATGTTTTATGGAAATCTCCAAATTGAAATATCTGCTCTACTCCGACCAGGAACTACTCGAGTTGCTGAAGATGGGTGACCGCTGGGCATTTAATGAACTATATGGACGCTACTGGGAATCATCCTTTCATCTTGCCCGAAATATATTGAAGGATGGACCGGCCGCTGAAGATGCAGTACAGGAAGTATTTGCTGAAATATGGCTGAAAAGAGACACGAGTATAATACTCAATCCAAAGTCTTATCTTTATCAGGCCATACGGTTTCAGACTTTCAAGATCATCAGGCACAATAAGGTAATTGCTGCGCATGTGGAGCGCGATTTTATCCTTAACTTCTCAACTAATAAAGGGGAAGAAAATCTTTTTATGAGGGAAATCAGTATCATAGTCGATCAGACCGTATCAATGTTGCCTGGTAAATGCCGAGAAATTTTCGTGCTCTCCAGAAACGGACATATGTCTGCTCGTGAAATCGCAGCTCAGCTCGGTATATCGCCTAAAACAGTTGATAATCAGATTAATATTGCGTTAAAGAAAATTAGGGTAGCCTTATCCTCATCGTTGGTGCTTATAGAAATTATTCTCGCTCACCATAACAATTGACGGTTCTTCCTGATAAATATGCTCTTTAGCAAAAGAATTAGGCGTCTTATTGATTTTTTTGTAAAAAATCAATTTTCGTTTTGGGTGATGTATCGTATTTGGGGTACATGATAATGTTGAGCCGGAAATAACTCTCCGGTTCCGAAATCATATCCGCCAGATGAAAAAAAATTTTTTTAAGAGATTAATAACCCGTTATGTCAATGGGACCATCAGTGACAGTCATAAGCAGATACTTGACTCCTACTTCAGCGATAAACAGAATAGCGCAAACCAGGCCATTTCTGATGATGGGCTAAGGGATCGGATATTTAATGGAATCAACCGTAAAATAGTATTGGCGGGTCAAGAAAAATCTGGCCTTAAGCGCTATTACCGGGTTGCCGCTGCAATTACCATATTGGCCCTATCTGCACTTCTCATCTTTAAATTGAACGAAAGCCCCGCCGACAATAACCATTATTTAACCTTTGTTACCAAAAACGGGCAAAAGAAAAAAATCATGTTGCCAGATGGATCGGTAGCAGTCATCAATTCCGCCAGCACAATCCGATATTTAGAGGGTTTTGCAGGAAAGCTACGTAAGGTTGATCTGGAAGGAGAAGCCTACTTTGATGTTGCTCATGATCCGGGAAAGCCTTTTATCGTACATACAAAAAAAATAGACGTGAAGGTACTTGGAACTTTGTTTAATGTCAAGGCTTATGAAGGTGAACGAATTGAAACATCACTGATCAGGGGATCAGTACAGGTATTCATTCCATCAGCCAGAAAGGCATTGGCTACGCTGAAACCGAATCAAAAATTTGTGTTGGGAGCTGGCATTGAATCTACCGCCTCCAGACAGCTGATTGTAAAAGGCCGGGGGTTTGTGGTTACTGCACCTCTGTTACCTGTTCCAACAATCAAATCTGAAGAATGGGTGCGCAACCGCCTTAGCTTTGACGATCAGGGTTTTAAAGAAGTTGTATCATTGCTGGAGCGCTGGTACGATGTAAAGATTACTATTCAAAATCCGGAACTATTGAATTACAGGTTTACCGGAACATTTAACGATACCGGCCTGATAGACATACTGGAAGCTCTGAAAGTCTCACAGGATTTTAATTACAGAAAGGAGGGCAATCAAATAAATATTTACTAAAAAACAGGGAAATACTCTAAGGTAGATCCCTGCCGATATCAAAATTAACCGGGCATGCAAATTTGCGATGAGGATGCCCTAATTAACCTAAATCTTCTTAAAAGTATAAATAATATCAGGAATATCCGAATTTTTCCCTGTGTTCCGGATACTCATTGGTTATGCTTTTTTGAACAATTAACCAAACATGAAAATCAAACTACTAATGAGGGCCGTTAAGCCCGATCCTTTATTCCGTAAGATCATAAAGATGATAAGACTAACCTGTTTATTTCTTCTTGCCGGATTGCTGCACGTATCAGCTGCCGTATTTCCGCAAGGCAAGAAAATTTCATTAAGCCTGAAAAAGGCAACCCTGGAGACTGTAATCCGGAATATAGAAGCCAAAACCGGCTATTCTTTTTTGTATAGTAATAATGATTTTCCTTCAGCCAGGCGGGTTGACGTCGAGGTCACAGATAAGCCTGTTTCCGAAATTCTAAACCTGATTCTCAGGCAATCCGGGTTTTCCTATAAATTAATCAACGAGAATCTAATCACATTTACCAGATCTCCAAAAGCTGTTGCCGACCCACTTCGCGGAAAAGTTACCGATGAACAGGGCCTTCCCTTAGCAGGTGCATCAATCAAGAATATAGACGGCAAAATTTTAGCACAAACTGATGCGGATGGTATGTTTCTGATCAATGACTTAGGAGGAAATTCAATTATTTTGGTTAGTTATATTGGTTATATGGAACAGTCCATAACCATAAACAGCAATGATATCTCCCGCTTATTACAGGTAACTTTAAAACAGCAGAGTGCGGCACTCAAAAGTATTTCAGTTGTCTCTACCGGTATCCAGACCCTTTCAAAAGAACGGAGTGCAGGTAGTTTTGCAAAACCCGATATGAAGGTCTTTGCTGCACGAACAGGTTCGATGAACGTCATCCAGCGACTTGACGGACTTATCCCCGGACTCACCATCAATAACGCTCCAGGCGACCCGGCCTATTCTTCCAGTCAGGTACTGCTTCGAGGGGTAACTACAATCAATGCAAGCAGGGGACCATTATATGTTGTCGACGGTTTCCCAATCAATGATATATCCTCTATCAATCCGAATGATGTGGAAGATGTAACAGTGCTGAAAGATGCTACTGCAGCCTCGGTGTGGGGAGCAAGGGCGTCAAACGGTGTTGTTGTAATCACCACCCGAAAAGGACGCACAGGGGGAGGACTTGATATTGACTACGACGGCTTTGTGAACTTTCGAGGTATGCCTGATCTTAATTATGCAAGAACGCTAAATAGTGCCCAGTTTATTCAGGCAGCCAGGGAAATTTTTAACCCAGCCTTAAATCCTATTGGTGCAATAGTTCCTAACGGTTCACTTTCTGCTACTTTGCCTCCCCATGAGCAGATTCTGTATGACCTCAACAGTGGTAAGATCAGCAGTGCTGATGCAGATGCACAGCTTAACCAGCTAGCTAATGTCAATAACCTGGAGCAAATGAGGAAAGTATGGTACCGCAATGCCATGCTAACCAATCATACCATTTCATTGAGAGGAGGGGGCGAGCGTTATAACGTATATGGCTCACTGGCCTATACTGGTAACCAAAGTAACCTGGCGGGTGAAAAAAATAATACCTATAAAATTAATATACGTCAGGATATGCAATTTAATAAAGTCATCAGTGCCTATCTGATTACTGACCTGACCAATAACATCAGGTCATCAAAAAATAATATTGCGCCAGACAGCCGTTTTATACCTTATGCACTTTTTAAGGATGAGGCAGGAAACGGAATTTCCATGTCGTGGCTGAATCTTGCCGACGGTGTGAGGAGAAACTTTGAAACCCTCAGTCAGGTAAATTTAGGCTATAATCCTATAGATGAATTCGAACTGCGGGATAACAAAATTGACGAACTGATTAACCGGATAGTGGGTGGGCTAACGATAAAACCATACAAAGGTATTAAGTTTGAAGGCGTATACGGTTATTATAAATCCAGTTTAAAGAATACCACCTTTCTTGATCAGGGCAATTTTAATGTCAGAAGGGAGCTTGCTGCATTTACCGTGGCACCTACCACCGCCGGAGGAATTCCAACCTACTATCTTCCAACTACAGGAGGAAGATTAACCAATTTTAATCAGAGCCAGCGCAACTGGAACGTGAGGAATCAGCTGAGTTATGACAAAAGCTGGAACAACCAGAAACATCAGCTTACCGTGCTTGCGGGCCAAGAAATACAAAACCAGCTGACCGGCAGCACAACCTCAATGGTGAGGGGGTATGATCCGGATTTGTTGACTTTTGGATCAATAGATTATAAGACTCTAAATGCCGGTATAGCCAATACCGTTTATCCAAATAGTGGGAATAGGGGGGTGCTTGTAGACAATTCGTTTGGAGCCAGTGAACTGGAGAATAGAGTGGTTTCCTATTACGCAAATGCAGGTTATACATTTAACAACAAATATACCATCAACGGTAACTGGAGACTCGATCAGTCCAGCCTTTTCGGTAAGGACAAATCAGCTCAGGACAGACCTGTTGGAAGCGGGGGGCTGAGCTGGTATGCCAGCCGGGAGGATTTCCTGAAAAATGCTAACTGGTTAAACAGATTGATTTTAAGAGGGACCTATGGCGTTACGGGGCTTTCCCCGATTATCGGTACTGCCGCTTCCTATGATATCGTGATTGCTGAATCGAACAGCATTTTTCCAGATGGAAGGGGGGTGAGGATTGGTACACCGGCAAACAGAAGATTAAGCTGGGAGTCTACCAAGACGCTTAACCTGGGACTTGATTTTACGATTTTCAACCAGGTTAGCGGTAGTTTCGATGTTTACCGGAAAAATACAGATCAGCTGATCGGTTTCCTGCCTGTTAACCCTTTTACCGGTTACACCAGCATCACCGGGAACATGGGCAAGCTTACCAATAACGGTGTGGAGCTATCTTTAAGCAGTCAGAATATTGTCGCTGGTAAATTTAGCTGGAGCACCTTATTTAATATGGCCTATAATAAAAATAAGATCACTTCGCTTTCTTATGCGGCACCAATCAGTACCGGAAATGGTCTTGTAACCCAAAGTTATCTTGAGGGATATTCAGCCTTTTCAATCTTTGCCTATCGGTATGCCGGACTGGATAACCTGGGGGATCCGCAGGTTTACAGGGCGGACGGATCAGTTACCAAATCAATCAATGCCACAACACCGGCCGATATCGCTTACATGGGGACTTATCAGCCAGTATGGAGTGGTGGACTGACCAATGTGTTCAGCTATGGTTCATTTGGACTAAGTGCCAATATTATTTATAATCTTGGCCATGTGATGCGCCGTGATGTGACTAATCTGTTTTCGGGAGCAAGACTTACCGCTAATGAAAATGAGGAATTTGCAGACCGCTGGCGCGTTCCGGGAGATGAACTCAGAACCAATATTCCATCATACATTGCAGCAAACGGTACCAGCTCCAGCCAAAGGAATGTTGGTTACTATAGAATGGCTGATGTCAATGTCCTGGATGCAAGTTTCATAAAGTTAAGGGATATCACCCTTTCTTATGAACTCCCAAAAGGGATATTAACCAAAATAAACGTTAAAGGGATCACTTTAAGGGCACAAGTGTCAAATGTGATGCTCTGGAAAGCTAATCGCTATGGTATAGATCCGGAGTTTCAGGATCCTACAGGTCTTGCCTCAAATATCGGCAATACCGCTGGCGGTGCAAGAACCATGCCTATCAACCAGCACACCATTTCTATTGGTGCACATGTAAAATTTTAAAAAATGAAAGCATTAAACAACGCACTATATGCAGCACTTGCTGCCTTTATCCTGACAGCTGGTGTTTCCGGCTGCAAAAGGGATTATCTTGATCTTAAGCCCAAGGGTAAGCTCATTGCCGAAAGTACTTCGGATTATAATCTGCTCTTCAACAATACCGCATTAATCAATACAGGTGCAGGTGTAACCGAGTTCCCCAACGGGCAACTTATTATGGGCGATGAGGTACTCAGCACTGAACCCTATTTTTCAGGTGCTACTTTGAGGACCCAGCGATTTTTCAGATATGATAAGGACACCTATAACCCGGAAGATGATAATGCTGAAATGAAGGGCATCATGACCCAGTTATATACCTACAACAAAATTGCAAATGAAGTCCTGGAATCAACAGGTGGGACCGAGGAGCAAAAACGGGCATTATATGCAGAAGCAATCGCCAACCGTGCATGGTGTTATTTTATGCTGGTCAACTTTTACGGCAAACCTTATCATCCCGCTACAGCCGGTACAGATCTTGCCTTTCCCATCATTACTACAGCTGATGTTGCCGAAACAAAATTTACAAGGGCAACCGTTCAACAGGTTTATGATTTTATGATCAAGGATCTTAGTGATGCGATCCCCGCATTGCCGAAGAATACCTCTATCCGAGCCCGTATGGGAAAAGCAGCAGCAGAAGGCCTTTTGGGTAAAGTGCTGGTGTTTATGGGCAGGTATGCGGACGCATTGCCTTACCTGAACAGCAGTATTGATGATTTGCCGAGTAATTATCCGGTTGCCCTTTACAACCTGAACGTTACTATGGCTAATGCCGGCACTGCAGGTGCCTGGGGCTACAATCCTGCAACTAATCCCGCAGGTTTTCAAAGTCTTTATCCAACTGCCTGGCTAAATACGGAGAACATATTCTGCAAGCAGGTTAATGCAGGGGCGCTAACAGCAGATCGTTCAGATATTCTGCTTACGCCTGAAGCTGCCGCACTATTCAGGCCTTCCGATATGAGGCTTCGTTTTTTCAGCAATAAAGAAACCGGAGGAGTTGCGCTTGCCTTCCCTGGTGCACTAAGAAGAAATAGCGGAACCGTTGTACAGATTGGAATACGACTGGCCGACATACAGTTGTTAAGAGCTGAGTGTTTGGCAAGAACTGACAAATCAGCCGAAGCAATCGCTATTTTAGAGGCATTCAGGCTTACAAGAATGTCTGCCGCTGATGCCCGGGTTTCCCTTACAGATAAAGCAGCATTGATACGCTTTATCATTGATGAGCGTATCCGCGAGTTTGCAATTAACGGATTCAGGTGGTTTGATATGCGCAGGCTCTCTACTGACCCTTTGTTCTCCTCTACCGTTTACAAACACCGGTATTATGATGCAACAGGTAAACTGACAGAGTACCCCTTGAGCCCGGAGCGATTTACACTCCGCTTTACGCAAAAGGTTATTGATGCCAATCCGGGAATGTCCAATAATCCTTAGCCATGAAACCAGTAAACATTTTATTATCAGGGCTGCTGATGTTCTCGATGTTCGCATCGGCTCAGCAGGTTGTTATTTCGGGTAAATTCCGTTCCGTTCAGAAAGATTTCAATATTGAAGATATTTCAGCGTTTCAATATCTTAAAACACGGGATGAGAAATTAATTGTCAAAACGGATACCGGTGGTAACTTCAGTATCCGTTTCATCCTCGCAAAACCTGGATATTATAGGATAGGACGTAACATTCTTTACCTCAGCCCGGGCAATAAACTTGAAATCGATATCAACCACCTATCTCCCGAAAAATCTGCCTTCAAAGGGCGGGGAAGTGAGGCGAACAATTTTCTTAAGGCAACACCTTTCCCAAAAGGTGGTTCCTATCTTGAATCTGGCAGGAATATAAATGCTGATCCCGCTACCCAGCTTAAGCTAATTTTGTCCGCTGCCGCTTTAAGAGCTGAGCAACTTAAATATTTGAAAGGCGTAAGTGATACATTTCGCATATTAGAAGCCGCACGCATTAAGTCGGATGTAATCAATAGTATCAGTTCGGTGAGGTATTATGCACAAAGAAAGCTCAACCTAAGCCCTGATTCGGCCAGAAATTATATCCGTCGCTTTGAATATCTTTCTGCACCAACGATAAACAAATATAAAACATCCTTAATAGATGCCAGATTTTTACAACTCGTTGTGTTCAGAGACATTGCCAGTCAGATTTTGAAATCTCAAAAAGGGAAAACAAAAGTACAGCAACAGTCCCTTTCCCGAATATCGGACTGGCTTACCGCAGATTCTCTGGTAAAATTAATGGCCGGTATGGAGGATAAAAGTAAGATAAAGACTTTCTCTTCACAACTCAATACTATAAAATCTCCGGACTTCAGGAAGGCTGCCTTTAAGATAAGGGAAAGTAAGCTTCGGTATGGGAACGGAGACCTTGCAAGGGATTTTCGGGCCACCGATATGAATGGGAAACTGGTCAGGTTAGCTGATCTGAAAGGAAAAATAATCTTTATCGATCTTTGGGCAACCTGGTGTGGTCCGTGTCTGGCCGAGATGCCTGCTTTTGAAAAGTTGAAAGCACAATATTCAGATAATGATAGGATAGTATTTATTTCACTTTCCATAGATGAGCTCGAAGAAAGCTGGAGGAAGAACTTAAAACAAAGGAACGCCTCTGGTTTACAATGGCACATCTCAAGAAGTGAATTGATGGATTATCAGATAATCAATATCCCTCGTACCATCATTATTGATGAAAATTTTAAGATAGCAAATTTTCAGGCACCGGTACCATCATCAAAAGAGAATATAGTGCTTTTGCAAAAACTTCTGAAGACTGGACAAGGAGATGAAAAATTTAGCATCAATGGAAAATTTTCGGATGCCGATCCTTCAGGAATTTTGTTTCTTAGTTACCAGGGGAAAAATGGTGCCAATATCAGAGATTCTGTACCTTTGGATAAAGGCACCTTTCATTTTGAGGGCACCGTTGAGGGAGTTCAACAGGCCCATCTGCTTTTAAGCCATGCCGGCGTTTATGCGGTGAAAAAGAACTCTGATCTTTCAGATATTTATATTGGTAGAAAAAATCTGATGATCGCAGGAAAGGATTCTATTGCTACAGCTATGATAAGCGGGGATAGGGAAAATGAATCCTATCAAAAGTTAAGAGATGAGTTAGCCCCGTTACAAAAGGGGCAACGTGCATTGTTGAACTCACTCACACCAGATAACCGCAAGGATTCTGTATTTATCAGGAAGGTTAAGCAAAAAAATCAGGATTTTATCATCAAACAAAAAAGTCTTGAGCGGGCTTTTATCCTCTCTAACCCTGATTTAGTAGCCAGTATTTATATACTTAGGTCTTACGCCGGACCTTTAATTGATGTAGCTGATGTCGGGCCGCTGTACAAGGGTCTCTCAGCTCGGGTACAGAATACCGATGAAGGCCTGGAATTTGCAAAGGCAATCGAAGTGTTGACTGCCACTTCCGTAGGCCAGCAAGCACCAGATTTTACCTTGCCTGATAGCAGTTTTGGTAAACAGGTAAGTCTCTCAGATTTTAGGGGGAAGTATGTATTGCTGGATTTTTGGGCAAGCTGGTGCGCTCCTTGCCGGGCTGAAAATCCAAATATTATTGTTCAATATAAAAAGTATAAAGAAAAGAACTTTGAGATTTTGGGTGTGTCGCTTGATGCTTCGAATTCCCGGGCTGCCTGGCTTAAGGCAATTAAAGACGATGATATCAGTTGGACAAATGTGTCCAGTTTAAATGGCTTTGAAAGCATAGCGGCAAAGCTTTACCATATAGAGGCTATACCCCAGAATTTTTTGATAGATCCTAGCGGTAAAATAGTTGCAAAGAATCTTAGAGGAGAATCACTTAACAACATTTTAAAGCAATTTATATCGCAATAAATTAATTTTAAGATTTGAAAACCCAGTTATAGATCATCGTGATTGATCAATGGAGAGTATATTATGGACTATCCATTGATCTCTAAAATTAACACATTTAATTTGCATTTTAGAAGCATAATTCTCTCGAGATATACCTTTTAGTCATAAACCAGATAGCTATACTTAATGTATTTAAAATTTGAAAATTTCTTGTTCTTTGTTTTGATCTGTTGTCTCTGCCAAAACAAATCAACTGCCGCACCAATTCCACCTAGATTTCGAACTTTAGGCATAGAAAATGGACTCTCTAATAATTCTGTAAGAACAATTATAAAAGATTCTAAAGGCTTGATGTGGTTTGGTACAAGGGATGGGTTAAACAGGTATGATGGTTACGAATTCAAAGTATACCGAAACAACCTTCTGGATTCTTTTTCCCTTCCCCATAATTTTATATATGCTTTGGAAGAAGATGGAAAACATAATATATGGGTGGGCACCGGACAGGGCATAGGTGTGTTTAATACTTTGTCTTCTAAGTTTCTTCCAGTTTATTTATTTAATGCGAAAACGAAAAAAAAACAAAAAATTAAAGCACAAATAACCGTTATCCGAAAGGTTGGCAACGGTGACATACTTATTGGAACTAACTCCTTCGGATTAATGGTTAAAGGTGCCAACGAAAATTTTGCCAGGCAGATCAATTTATATTATAAAAATAAAAAGGTCAGCAATTTTACGGTTACGGCTATAAAGAATTTAAATAATTCACAGGTTCTGCTGTTTGTTGAGCCTATCGGGCTTTGTTTATATGATGTTAAAACTCGAAAATTTGAAATGCTGAATTCACAGCTTGATAATGCCTATTGCATGGAAACCGACAAAGTAAACAATGTATGGTTGAGCAATCAAACCGGCTTATACCTTTATCAACTGGATAAAAAAATACTTAAGGCGATTAATACCCGCCGGCCATCAAATTCCCCGTATATATTGGACATGTTTTATAGTAACCAAAACACGCAGTTATGGACAGGTACCAAAGCAGACGGAATCCAGGTTATTGACGGCTTCAATGGTACCGTGCTTAGCATTCTTGCGAAAGGTCAAACCGTATATGATATCTTTGAGGATGAGGTGGGAAGAAAATGGGTTGCGACATCCAGAAATGGAATCTACATCATAGAACCTAAATCATCAATATTTCTTACTGTTTCCCAGGAACCGGCTGCAAAATCTACCTTAAGCAATAATTATGTGTCAACATTTTTAGAAATGCCACAGGGGAAATTAATGATTGGTACAGATGATGGCGGAATTAGTGTTTGGGACAGGAAGAGCAACAGCTTCTTCAATATAAAATCCAATGTTTCAGATCCTGCTTCTTTAAGTGGTAATTCTGTAACCGATATCAAAGAAGATTCTAGGGGAGATGTATGGGTAGGTACTTTCGGTGGGGGATTAAATAAACTGAGGGCCGGCTCCTGGAACTTTGATCATTACAAACTTATTAATTATAATAATGATGAAAGCGATAATGTTTGGCAAATTTTAGAGACTAAAGATAAAACCTTATGGGTAACCACATTTTCTCAAGGATCACTTTACTTCTTAGACCGGAAAAAAGACAAGTTTGAAATTTTCGATCGAAAATTCCATGAGAATTTATTTGCGATTTCGGAAGACTGGAATGGGGTGATGTGGGCTGGAAATGCTAATTATTTGATTAAAATCGATAGAAAAAACTTAAAATATCTTTATACTGAAATTGGTAAACCTGTACGGGTAATTTATGAAGATACAGACGGTAATTTCTGGCTCGGGACTGAAGGGGGAGGACTGATCTTGTTCGACAGGAAGAAGAATAAAATTGTTAAGCGCTTTTCAACTGATAACGGACTCCCAAGCAATTCAATACTAAGCATCAGGGAAAACAAAAGAAACGGGGATTTGTGGATTTCTACCCCTAACGGTTTATCTAAATTTGATGTTAAAAAGGGGATATTTTATAACTTTTATGCTGATGATGGACTGCAAAGTAATCAATTTTTAGATAATTCATCATTGATCCTACGGTCGGGTGAATTTGTATTTGGTGGGGTGAAGGGGTTTAGTATCTTTCATCCTGACAGCGTTTCTGTAGTTGGAGTTGCTCCTCCGCTTATTGTGAATGATATAAGAATAAACAATGTTTCCGTATCTGTCGGCAATCCATGTGTTGTTCAGACAAATTTCGATCAAATTACCAAACTGGAAGTTCCTTATACTGACGCATCAATTGAGATTGATTTTGCTGCTCTTGAATATAGTTTACCGGGAAAAATTTTATATTCCTACTATATGGAAGGCTGGGATAAATCATGGAATAAACCTTCAAAGCATAGATCTGCAACTTATACCAAATTAGATTACGGTAGTTACAAGCTCAGAATACGGTCAACCGATACCCAGGGGAGGATAGCCAATAATGAGAAAATAATTTACATAACTATACTACCGCCCTGGTACAGAACATGGTGGGCTTATGGATTTTATCTGCTTTTTGGATTCTGTTTAATATATTTTCTTCAAAACTATCGTAACAAACAGCGCCAGCTAAAACATGAGATCGAAATTGCCAATCTTAAGATGGAGCGGGAAAAAGATTTAAATGAAAAGAAACTTAATTTTTTTACAAATATTTCTCACGAATTGCGTACTCCTTTAACGATGATTGTAAATCCTATCAAGGATATTATTAGCAAAAAGAATGTGGCCAATGAACAGAATGATTTAAATATGGTGTACCGGAATGCCAAAAGGTTGCTCAGCCTGGTTGATCAGCTTTTACTATTTAGGAAAATGGAAAGTGAAAATGACCCGTTAATTATTAAAAAAATTGATCTAAATACTTTCTCTAAAGAAGTTTTCTTATGTTTCAACTATCTGGCCAGCCAAAATGAAATTGACTATCGTTTTGAATGTGAAGAAGAGGCCTTGTTCATTTATGCTGATCCTGGCAAGATTGAAATTATTCTTTTTAATTTAATTTCGAATGCGTTGAAATTTACTCCGTTTGGCGGATCTGTGAAATTGACAATCAGCTCAAAACCACATAATGTTGTAATTCTAATCAGTGACAGTGGCCCTGGAATACCTGTGGAGGTTGGAGACAAAATATTCGATAAATTTTTTAATGCTGCGAGTAGGGAGTCTTTGAAAATGGGGTTTGGAATAGGACTCTATTTGGCAAAAAACTTTGTCGAGTTACATCAGGGAACACTAGAATTTAACTCTGTTCCGGGACAGGGTACAGTCTTTTCGGTTATTTTGCCTACAAACATGACCCATAATGAACAGCAAGATCCCGGTGATAAAAATGAGTTAATGTTCATTAATGAACTGATGGTACAGGAGCCTGAAGCTGCATTTGAAGATAGTGAGGGTTCTGGTAATCTCGAATTGCTTATTTCTGATCTGAATTCTATACTAGTTATTGACGATAACCCTGAAATTACAGAATACATCAACCAGATTCTTAAAGAACGGTTTAAGATATATGTATCATCAGATGGAGCAAATGGCCTCAAGTTGTGTAAAGAGTATTTACCTGATATTGTGGTTTCAGATGTATACATGCCAGGCTTGAATGGCCTGGAACTTTGTAGCGCAATTAAAAAAGACCCTCTGACCAGCCATATACCGGTAATCCTGCTCACAGGAGACCCAAGCCCTGAACTCAAACTTGAAGGTATCGAAACCGGTGCTTATGATTTTATCAGCAAACCTTTTGATAAAGAGATTTTTATCGCTAAAATCAATGGTATTATAAAGAACAGATCAAATCTACAATCTTACTTTTTTAACGAGATTACGTTAAAGTCTGATCCTAAAAAGGTTAATGAGGAAGATAAACATTTTATACAGGCCTGTATTTCAATAATTGAAGATAACTTGCTTGAAGACAGTTTCAATGTGAAAGTGTTATCTGAGTATATGTCTATGAGTCATTCTAAGCTTTATAAAAAAATAAAATCGATATCTGGTCAGTCTGCGAACGCTTTTATTCGGTCTGTCAGGCTTCGTAAGGCAGCCGAGTTGCTGATCAACTCAAATCATCATATAAATCAAACTGCTTTAAGAGTAGGGATAAGTGATACCAAATACTTTAGGGAGCATTTTTATAACCTATTCAAACTCACCCCAAGTGCTTTCAGAAAAAAGCATCAAAAGAATTTTTACAAGAGCTATAGAATTGATAATTAGCCTTCATGGAAATAATGTCTGATTGATAGATATTTAACCTTATTATTCTTTACTTATTAAACGAAAATAATTGATTGCCCAGGTTAATATTTTTCATGAAAGTGAAAGGGCTCTTTTCTTATAGCTATTCCAATTGAATAGTTATAAGAAACTTTCGGTCAGACAGATGTGTTTGTATATGAACAATTCCATCCCAAAAGCTATTTCCATTCTGCACATGCATAACCGACAACTTTTATGGATTCATAACAGTGCATGGGCTTTACCACATTGAAATTGCTCAAATTCGCTTAAGGCTTCTAAAAATGCTTAAAATCACGTTTTAACCCCCATAAAATACTGTATTGCCCATCATTTTAATCGTGGTATTAACGTTTATTTGCTGCAACTAACCAGGGGATGTTCTCTATGGATGAGATTCCGCTGCCGATCCAAACTGGCAACAGGAATCCAATCTTCAGAAAATGTTGACCCGTTAAAACCAAACTTAATTATGAGCGAACTAATTACCGTCTTTTGGAAAGATAAATCTTTCTAGCCAATCAGATAATGTCTGATTACAACTGTTAAAAATTCAAAACAACAACAAAAACTAACCGAATAACGATGAAAGAAATTTTACGAATACTTTTGTGGGTCTGTATTTTTAGTCTTGGACTTTTTTATAAGGCGAGCGCTGTGAAAACCAAATTCGCGTTTCAACAGGATACGACCAAATTCACCGCCACACTTTTTGACGAAAATCAGGTGCCTTTGAGGGGGGTAACTGTAAAAGTCCAACGTACCGGATCAACTTCAGTTTCTGATAAAGATGGCATTTTTTCCATTTCTGCCCAGAAAGACGACTTATTATTGCTTAGCCTGAACGCTAAAGAATTTTACCAGTATAAAATTTTAAACTTGGCAGAGAACGCAATTATCATTAATTCAAAAAATGTAGCTTTAAAACAGGAAAGAGAAACCAGATTGCTTTTTGGTGTGGTTGCCAATCCACTTCATACAGCAACATCAACAGATGCTGTATATACTTCTGATCTAAATAAAATGCCTGTTACCTCACTCAGTACTGCACTAACGGGTAGGTTATCAGGTTTATATGCGTTGCAGAGCTCTGGTCAACCTGGTGCAGACGGGTCATCGCTATCGTTAAGAGGTCGAGGACCTCTTTTGATTATTGATGGAATTCCAAGAGGTTTTTCAATTATCAACTTAGATGAAATAGAATCTGTAACCGTTTTAAAAGATGCCCTTTCTACTGCAATGTTGGGTGTTAAGGGATTTAATGGCGCTTTACTGATCACCACCAAGAGAGGTTCTAAAGGGAAACAGACCATTTCATTCAAAGCACAGACTGCGTTTCAAAATCCATTGAAACAGCCTGTAGCATTGAATTCCTTTAATTATGCCACACTTTACAACGAGGCAGCCAAAAATGATGGCCTAACGCAGCCTTATACACAAAGTGATTTAACTGCTTATGCTACAGGATCAGATCCTTTTGGTCATCCTGATGTAGACTGGAGAAGCCAGATACTTAAAAAAAATACACGCTTCGATCAGTATTCACTGGATATTTCAGGGGGCAATAATTGGGGTAGATATTTTGTTGCTTTGGAACATATAAACCAGAGCGGTTTTTTTCAAACCTCTGCCGATAACAAATATGATACGAATAATAAATTTTTAAGTTATGTTATCCGTTCTAATATCGATCTGCAGATCAATTCAAAACTGTCAGCCGGCGTAAATCTATTAGGGCGGATACTAAACGGAAATGGTCCGGGTTTTAGTTTATCTAACCTTGGTAGCAGTACACAGGCCATTTTAAACAGCCTGTTGGTTACCCCAAATAATGCTTATCCGGTTTACAATCCTAACGGCACCTATGGCACATCAGCCAATTTCCAAACTAATATTTATGGACAAACCGTAAATTCTGGTTACACCGCAAACTATAAGCGTGATGTTCTTGCCGATTTTTTTATCAAAAGAACACTTGATGAGATCACCAAGGGTTTATGGATCAGGGCTTCAGTTTCCTTATACTCAACACTGTCCGAAGATATCCTTCGTGGCAAATCATTTGCTTCGTTTGCATACAATCCAAGCACCAATGTTTACACCCAATACGGAAACAATGGAACACAGGCTAACGGTAACTCCCTTAGTTACCAGGCCAGGGCAGATTACATGGAGTTTAAGATTGGATATGACCGCACATTCGGAAAAAATGATATCAGCGCTGTAGCTTTTGCAAATCGTGATAATTCTGTTACTGATTCCGATCTGCCTTACACGATAAAAGGTATTGCAGGCAGGGCAGCTTACACTTATGACAGCAGGTATACCTTTGAAATGGCCTTTGCTTACAATGGTTCTAATTATTACCCTCCTGCAGGTAATTTTAAATATGGCTTTTTTCCGGCCGTAGGGGTGTCATGGAATATTACCAGTGAAGAATTTCTTGCCAATAAAAAATGGCTTAATGGTTTGAAATTATATGCATCTTATGGTAAGAACGGTAATGATAACCCAGGTTACTTCAGCTACATACAACGATATTTTGACGGACCCGCAGCTTATTTCGGATCCAGCCCTGGTTCACAAACCAGTATTTTCGAACAGCCCTTGGCTAATCCTTTTATCACTTTTGAACAGGCAAAGAAATTAAACCTCGGTATTCAAGGTACCCTGTTAAGTAATAAACTTGGTTTCAAAGCCGAATATTATGATAACAGATATTCCGATTTGTTGATGCAAAGAGGAAAGAATTCAGCAATTTTAGGACAAACATTTCCCAATGAGAATATTGGCAGATACCAATACAATGGCTGGGACTTTAACCTGAACTGGCAACAGCAGGTAGGTAAAGATTTTAGCTATTTTCTTTCCGGTAACTTTAATATACAGGACTCGAAAGTGGTGGATATGGATGAAGTAAATCAACCTTTTTCATGGATGAGAAGAACAGGGCAAAGGGTTGGTCAGAGCTTTGGTTATATTGCCGACGGTTTATTTCAGTCTCAGGCAGAAATTAACGCAAGTGCAAGATTGGAAGGGTACGTTGCACAACCCGGAGATATCAGATACAGGGACCTGAACGGAGATGGCCTTATCAATCAGTTTGATCAAACACCTATTGGCCAGTTAAAACCCCTTTTGTTTTTTGGTACAACCCTTGGCTTTCAGTTTAGATCATTTGACTTCAGTGCTTTGGTTCAGGGGGCATTAAACAGAACGATCTACGTTTCAGGAAACAGTGAATGGGCATTCCAGAATAACGGACTGGGGCAGGCCTGGGACAATAATCTCGACAGATGGACACCTTCAAACCCGAATGCCACGTATCCGCGCTTAAGTATTGGAGCCAATATCAATAACCAGGCATTTTCAAGCTATTGGATGCGATCAGGAAATTATATTCGGTTGAAAAATATTGAGTTAGGATACACTTTTCCCAATAAGTTGATTCAAAGAATTGGTTTGCAATCTACAAGAATATTTGCAAGTGCCACTAATTTATTAACCTTATCCGCTTATGATCGTGTTGATCCGGAGGTGTATAACGGCGCCTATCCAATTCAGCGATTAATAAACCTGGGTATTAACATTAAGCTTTAAAAATATGAAAGTAACTTATTATAACAGATTTATCCTTTTGTTTTCTTTATTCGGGCTGCTTGTTCTGGGTGCCTGCAAGAAAGTTGAAACTGAACCACGTGATTGGATCAGAGAAGACTTGGTATGGGATGATCAGGATAAAAATGCTACGGTGGCTGGTTTTTTCCTTAATAGCGTTTACACTTACATTCCTACAGGATTTAACCGCATTGACGGTGATTATCTTGATGCTGCTTCAGGTGATGCCATTCCATCAAGGAACAATACCCAGGTAGAATTTTATACAAATGGGAGAATCAGTGTAGTCAACAATCCTGATCCGTACTGGGGAAACAGTTACGCAGGTATCAGAGCGGCTAATATCTTTCTCAGCAATATTGATAAAGTACCTATGGCGGCAATCACCAAACAATACTGGAAAGCGGAAGCCAGATTTATCAGGGCCCTGATGTATTTTGAACTCGTGAAAAGGTACGGAGGTGTACCACTTGTTGGAAATAAAATTTTTACGGTAGAAGATGACCTTGAAATTCCCAGGAATAACTATGCTGAGTGTGTGAATTATATTGTTTCTGAATGTGATGCAATTAAAGATAGCTTAAGATTGGAAAAGGGAGCAAACTATGGTACATCCGATTGGGGAAGAATAGCCAGGGGCGCAGCCATTGCATTGAAATGCCGTACTTACCTTTATGCTGCGAGTCCGCTTTTTAATGGAGGTGGTTTTGAAACTAATGCGAACATAAAAGCATTGACAGGCTATCCTACTTATGATGCATCCAGATGGCAAAAGGTAATTGATGCTTCAGAAGAACTGATTGGTATGGGATATTATGCACTTCAACCTTCCTTTAATAATGTGTTTGTGGTGAACAGGAATACTGAAGTGATATTGAATAAGCAGGGTGCAACTAATTCTAACATAGAGTCCATCAATGCACCATCAGGATACGCGACACCTGCTTTAAGTTTAGGAAGAACAAGTGCCACTTCAGAATTGGTGGATGCATTTCCTATGAATAATGGCCTGGCAATAAACAGTACTTCGCCCACTTCAGGATATAATCCGGCTAATCCTTATCTTAATAGAGATCCCAGGTTTTACTCAACCATATTTTATAATGGTGCAACCTGGCTAAGAAGAGGGGTGCAGACTTTCGAAGGTGGATTAGATAAGCCTGGTGGTACAACCATTCAAACAAAAACTGGTTTTTATGTCCGTAAGTTTATGGCTGATTTTTCCAATAATACAGCATACACCAATCAATCGCATAATTTTATACTTTTCAGGTATGCGGAGATCCTTTTAAATTATGCCGAGGCCTTAAATGAAATGGGAAGAACTGAAGATGCAGTTACCCAATTAAAATTAATCAGGGCCAGAGCAGGTATAACAGCAGGTGCAAATGCCAGATACGGTATTCCTACAGGCGTTACTCAAAGTGATCTGCGCACGCTCATATTTAATGAACGGCGAATTGAACTTGCATTTGAAGAACATCGTTTTTGGGATGTGAGAAGATGGAAAATTGCTCCTGCAGTTTTAAACACAAATGTTAACGGCGTTAAAATTACAAAAAATGCCGATAACACTTTCACTTATCAGACGCAGCCGGCAGCTAACCTGCTGTTTACCAATAAACTTTATCATATGCCGCTACCGTATTCAGAGATTGTTAAAAATAGTAAACTGATTCAAAATGAAGGCTGGTAAAAAACAACAAAATATGAAGATTTACATACATAAATTATTGCTGTTTTTGTTTTTAACAGCAAGTATAAATTTCGCTAAAGCACAAACAATAACCGTAGAAGGTACGGTAAGAGATAATGTGGGCGTTTTAGTCGGTGTATCTGTTAAAGAGAAAGATGTTGCCAATGCTGTTCTCACTAATAGTGATGGAAAATATAAAATAACACTTAAAGGAAAAAGTGGTGTTTTACAGTTCAGCTATATTGGTTTCGTTACACAAACTGTTAATGTTGATCAGCGCAGAACGTTAAATGTACGGTTGGAAATTGATAATAATAATCTTGAAGACGTAGTTGTACTGGGGTATGGAAAGCAAAAAAAAATTACCACTACAGGTTCAATCAGCACAATTTCTGGTGAAACAATCAGGCAAAACCCATCAGCAAGTTTACAGAATACGCTGGTTGGTCGTTTGCCTGGCTATTTCTCTCAGCAACGTTCGGGCAGACCGGGTGCAGACGGAGCAGAATTTTTTATCAGGGGGGTCAGCTCTTATAATTCAGGCTCAAACCAGGCATTGATTATGGTAGATGATATTGAATATTCAGCTGCCCAGTTTTCATTGCTTGATCCAAATGAGATCGAAGATGTAAGTATTTTAAAAGATGCGGCTACAACAGCTATATATGGGGTGAAAGGAGCCAATGGCGTTGTGGTGGTAACGACAAGAAGAGGAAA
Organism: Pedobacter sp. BG31; assembly: GCF_042464845.1. Taxonomy (NCBI): domain Bacteria; kingdom Pseudomonadati; phylum Bacteroidota; class Sphingobacteriia; order Sphingobacteriales; family Sphingobacteriaceae; genus Pedobacter; species Pedobacter sp. BG31. The sequence goes on along the minus strand of NZ_JBHNZK010000012.1, from coordinate 5,376 downwards.
AATGGGTAAGCCAAAAATTTCATTGAGAAATGAGTTCAGCGTCATGCAGCCAACCATAATGCCTGATTTCTTAGGTTCTTACGAAACTGCCCTGTTGTATAACCAGGCTAGAGCAAACGACGGTTTGACACCCAGATGGACAGCAGATGACCTTCAAAAATTTAAGGATGGATCTGACCCGTATGGCCATCCCGATAACGATTGGAAAAAGATACTTTTTAAAGACTTCAGCACGCAAGCAAAAGGGAACTTTGATATTAATGGCGGGACTGAAAAAGTAAAATATTTTGTTTCGGGTGGTTACCTGGTTCAGGATGGTTTGTTGAAGAATTACAGTGCTGATAATGGTGTAAATTCAAATTTTTATTACAACCGGTATAATTATAGGTCAAACCTTGATATTAAAGCAACCAAAACGCTCGATCTCAGGTTGGATCTTTATGGCAACATTTCCATCACCAATAACAACAACATTGCCAGTGCGTTTGGTTATAACGATTTATTTTATGATTATGTAAGTTTCGCCTCACTGGCGCCCTGGGCCTATCCTATATACAATCCGGATGGCAGTTATGGCTACAGCACCTGGCAAAGAGATGAAAATCCAAATTATAACCAGAACAATATTGTAGGCCGGATTGCGCATTATGGCTATAGCAGGAGTTTTGAAAATAATATGAACCTGGTAGCTAATGCGGTGCAAAGACTAGATTTTATCACCAAAGGCCTAACCATTAAGGGTGTGCTTTCTTATGCGAGTACACATAATTATACCCGTAGTATGACCAGGGATCAGTTTCCTTCCTTTATTTATGACCCTGTAAATAATACTTATGCACCAAGAGATCCTAATATTTACAGGGTTAGAAGATACTTTCTTGGTTACAGTCCGGGGAGTACGGTTAGAAATTTAACTACTCAGATTCATCTGAATTATGATCGCAGTTTTGGCAAACACCATGTTTATGCTTTGGCATTGATGAACACCAACTCAGTTATCAAATATAATCCAAATCCGGTTTATAACTTTGTTCCCAACAATTTTAAAGGCTATTCAGGCCGGGTGGGTTATGATTATGATGATAAATATTTGTTCCAGTTCAACAATGCGTATAACGGATCTGACCTTTTTGTGGGATCTAAAAAATATGGTTTTTTCCCGGCAGCATCAGTAGGATGGAATATCTCGTCAGAAAACTTCTTTAAAGACAATATTAAATTTATCAACTTCTTAAAGCTTAAAGGTTCGTATGGTCTGGTTGGTAACGACCGGATAGGTGACAACTTTGCTTATTACTATCAGCAAAATTATTATCGTGGCGGGGATGCTAACTTCGGAACGGGAAGCAACAATTATCCGGGCTATTATGAAGGTACCCTTGGTAATAATGATGTGACCTGGGAAAAAGAAAAAAAACTCAACCTGGCTTTGGAATTCTCTTTATTTAAAAGCAAGTTAGCAGGCTCCGTAGAGTTTTTCAAAAACGAGCGATATGATATTTTAACCAGCAGGGGAACCGTTTCCTCCATCTTTGGTGTAGGGCTGCCGCCTGTAAACCTAGGCAGGGTTCAGAACCAGGGTGGTGAAATTGAGTTATCTTACCGTGATAACATCGGAGAATTTGGTTATTCTGTAAGAGCAAACTATTCTTATGCTAAAAATAAAATTTTATTCAGAGATGAGCCCAAACAGGCATTTGCTTACCAGCAGGCTACCGGAAATAGTATTGGAGCTGGTTTCCTTTATCAGTGGATAGGATTTTATACTTCTGCCGCAGATATTGCTGCCAGCCCGGTACCAATTGTTACACCAAGGGTGGGAGATTTAAAATATGCAGATTTGAATGGTGACGGCAAGATAGATTCTTATGATCAGGCTTATATTGGCCAGCCAAATCTTCCAAATACCAACTATGGATTAGATCTAAGTTTTAATTATAAAAACTTTGGGTTAACCCTGCTTTTCCAGGCGGCGACGAATTTCCAGGTAAGGGGCGTTGCCGAGGCAATACAGGCTTTCTCTTCTAAGCTAACGTCTGTACACCAAAACAGCTGGACACCGGAAATCGGTGATAATGCACAATATCCGTTGCTAAGTTTAAATCCAGGGATCAGCAGCCCTTCTACCTTTCCATCTACTTTCTGGGCCGTTTCAGGTAATTACCTTCGCTTAAAAAATGCAGAATTTAGTTACACGTTGCCACAAAGTTTTCTGGATAAGATCAAGGTTCAATCGATACGTACATACGTAAATGGTTATAACCTGTTAACTTTTTCCAACCTGGGAAAAAGATATCAGTTTGACCCAGAATCAAATTCCGGTCAGGACAGGATTAAATATCCGCCTCAGCGTATGCTAAATTTTGGTTTAAGTGTTACATTTTAGTGAAAACAGATATGAAAAAGATTTTTATAATACTGGTATTTGTAATCGTATACACATCTTGTAAAAAATCAACCGATTTTTTAGATGGTCAGGCAAGTACAGGCGAAACTGAAGAATCAATTTTTACCGATAGCGTAAAAACAATAGGCTTTTTAACGAACATCTATAGCGGAATAGGATACAGTTTTAACAAAGGCAGGTTCAGCTCGCACGGGAATACGGAAATGGCTACCGATGATGCGGAATATGCCTATTCAGGCGTTGGTCAGTCGGCAGTAATTATGTACAATGGTACAATTTCACCCAATAATTTTTTCAGCCAGGGGGCTGTTCCTGATTTCTGGTCTACGCCATATGCCAATATACGGAAAGTGAACCTGTTTTTAGCCAAGCTTCCGGGTACGCCGTTAAGTGCTCCCTTAAAAACAAGGATGGCTGCTGAAGCCCGCTACCTAAGGGCATGGTACTACCATTTTCTGCTGATTAATTTTGGTGGTGTACCATTGATTGGAAACAATGTTTATGGCATTAATGATGTGATTGATCTTCCTAGATCAAGTTTTCAGGCATCGGTAGATTATGTTGTAGGGGAACTTGACGCTGTTGCGGCCATACTTCCTGCACCAACTGAATATGCAGAACAGGATTTTGGCAGGGCAACCCGCGGTGCCTGCCTGGCTTTAAAATCAAGGATATTATTATACGCTGCAAGCCCGTTATTTAATGGAGGATCTATCGCTACGGGAGCCCTGGCTGCCACAGTAAGTTACCCTTCATATAATGTTTCCTACTGGCAAAAAGCTGCTGCAGCAGCAGAAGCTGTAATTAATACCAATTATTATTCCCTGATGGAAGATAATGTAACGGCACCCGGATATGGATTCTACAATACATTTTTGAAAAGGTATCCCAATACCGAACAGATTTTTGCCATGCAAAGGCCAACCAACAGAGATTTTGAAGGGTACTATAATCCGCCATCAAGAGGGGGTGCTAAAAATTCACAACCGACAGAGCAACTGGCCAGGTCCTTTCCAATGAAAAATGGAAAATCAACTTACGATCCAACATCAGGCTTTGTTGCCAGTAATCCTTATGTTAACCGTGATCCGCGTTTTGGATATTCCATTATCTATAACGGCTCACTGTATTACAGCACAACAACAGGTACAAAGATCGCTGTAAATACCTTCGATGGTGCCGCTTCTGATGGATACGTTTCATCTACCAAGACAGGTCCTACCACTACCGGATATTATAGCCGCAAAATGTGCGATGAAAATATTTCAGCCAACAGTTCGTTCGTAACCGAAAGGGCCTGGCCATTGATGAGATACGCTGAAATCTTACTCAACTATGCAGAGGCCATCAATGAAACCGGACAAACTGCTTTGGCCTATCCTAAACTCATTGCAATTCGAAAACGAGCCGGGATTGATGCAGGTGCAGATGGTATGTATGGTATGAAAGCCAATATGAGCGTTGATGAGATGAGGGCTTTTATCCAAAATGAAAGAAGAATAGAACTAATGAACGAAGATCATCGCTGGAATGATATCAGGAGATGGAAAATAGCTGAGGCTGTAAATAATGGTTATAATACCGCGATGGTTATCACCAAAATAGGTAATAATTTCACTTATAAGGTTGATAATACCATTCGATTACATGTTTTTAAACCACAGAATTATTTGATGCCTATTCCTCAGGTAGAGATATCGAAAATGCCTTCTATGGTACAGAACCCAGGATATTGATTAAATAAATCGTCCTGGATTGATATTGATTTCCTCGGCACCTGCCTTCAAGGTAGGTGCCAATCCCTTCCAATATGACATTCTGCTACTATTACTTCAATTATTATATTTCAGGTTTTAGATCGATATAAAATTATGATGGATGACTCAGCAAAAGTCTTTATATGGCCAAATACACTCTAAGCTTGGTAAAAATCTCTGCCTGTATGAATCGGTCAAGATCTTCGATAATAACAACAGAATAGGGTGTAGCCCCAAAAAAGTAAAGAATTTCGTCCAAGTGGTTTTTAAGTATAGACTTACTGATGGCTTTGTCGATCTCGATCTCGGTTTCCTGAAATTTGATTTTGCTTATTCTTAACGTATATAATATCTTTTCAGAACGGATTGTGGTCGATGGAAAAGAAATCAGCAAAAAAAAATCAGTAATCGAAGCTTATGATCATGACTTTAATACGGTTAGAGTAGATAGACTTTTAGAGAATATATCTCAAAAAACTGGGGTACCGACATCGCATCTCAAGTTACAGATTCCAACAGATTTGACTGAAGGAAAATTTGCATTGTATACACTCGCAAGCAATCTTAAAATAGAGATCTGAACTTATTCCCAGAAAACATGATAATTTTCACTACTAGCTAACAGATCATCTCTTAAAATTTTATTAGAATGGATTCATACAAACCAATAATTCTACTGTTAGCCGAAGCATTAGCGTTAGCTTTAGTCATCGGTTCATCAATATACTTTTTCCTGAAAGGTGTTTTTGGTGCAAATGTAAAATGGTACAAGGTGTTTATTGTGGTATGGGTACTGGCAGCAATTATCATTGGTGCTTTGAAGCCAAACAAAATTGAACAATATCAAATAAGTAGTTCAATCTTTGCTAGTGTTGTTATACTTGGTTTGTTCAGTTTAATCCGGATTCTAGTTCGCTGGATCAAAAACAGGAATAAAGTACCAGATACTTTATAGACAAAATTTTAAATATGACCTTTTCAACAATCCTATGATTAGAGCCTTTGAAAATTTAAAGGCGAAATTGATATGTGATTATCCTCAATACTTCACATTTAAAACATAATATATATGAGATAGACATAGCAGTGTTAGCTAAAGACAAGGGTGTCGTGGGTGACTGCGAATCTGAAGGAAGTCGGCGGCAAATATGGGGGCTTACGAACAGAAACTGTATATGAGGCGGATCTAGTCTGGGTGATGTTGCCAAACAA
>NZ_JBHNZK010000011.1:0-178035 GCF_042464845.1 Pedobacter sp. BG31 | reverse complement strand
GGACGGAGAGATAACAGCGGTCTAAAAAGAGGCGCCTTGGAAATTGATTTTAAAACATAACCTAACCCAATTAGCCTAAAAACAAAGTATTTTCTTCTTTGTAAATTTTAACCGGACAACAGTGAAACAAGTTCAGCATGACGATCGAATTAGGTATTGGTGCTAAAAACCTGACATCATAATTATCACTAATACAACTAAAGTTACAAAATCTATTCCAAACAAAAAACTCCCTCAATATGGAGGGAGTTTTAAAACAAAATATCAAAAAATATTAAGCTTCTACTTCTTCTTGTTTCGAAGCTAATAATTTATCGTATTCTTCTTGTGAACCAACGATGATTCTTTCGTAACCACGTACACCAGTACCTGAAGGGATTAGGTGACCAACGATCACGTTTTCTTTCAAGCCTAACATATTATCGCGTTTACCCGCAATAGCTGCCTCATTTAATACTTTCGTAGTTTCCTGGAACGAAGCCGCAGAAATGAACGATTTAGTACCTAATGATGCACGGGTAATACCTTGTAAGATAGAACTTGCAGTTGCTGGTCTTGCATCTCTAACTGTGATCTGTCTCAAATCTTTACGTTTCAATTGAGAGTTTTCGTCTCTTAATTTACGTAACGATACAATCTGACCTGGTTTGAATTCGGTTGAATCACCTGCATCTTCAACAACTTTCTTGTCGTACATGGCATCGTTTTCTTCTGAGAAGTCCCAACGGTCTACTGCATTGTTTTCCAAGAAAATAGTATCTCCAGGATCTTCGATGTGAACTTTCTGCATCATCTGGTGAACAATCACCTCGAAGTGTTTATCGTTAATTTTCACACCTTGTAAACGGTAAACCTCCTGGATACCATTTACTAAGTATTCCTGAACTGCAGCAGGTCCTTTAATGGCAAGGATATCAGCAGGAGAAATTGAACCATCAGATAATGGCATACCTGCTTTCACAAAGTCGTTATCCTGTACAAGGATGTGTTTAGACAATGGAACAAGGTATTTTTTAACTTCACCATCTTTAGATTCGATGGTAATCTCACGGTTACCACGTTTAACACCACCTAAAGTTACCACACCATCAATCTCAGTTACTACAGCTGGGTTAGATGGGTTACGGGCTTCAAATAATTCTGTTACACGAGGTAAACCACCTGTAATATCCCGGGTTTTACCAGTTGCACGTGGGATTTTAGCAATAATCTGACCGGTTTGGATCGCTTCACCTTCATCAACTGAAACGTGCGCACCTACCGGAATGTTATAACCTTTGATAAACTCACCTTTCTTGTCAACGATTTGAATAGAAGGGTTTTTCGTTTTATCACGGGTATCAATAATTACTTTTTCTCTGTGACCAGTTTGTTCATCAGATTCCTCACGGTAAGTTACACCATCGATAATGGCATCGAATTGTGCTTTACCGGCAAATTCTGAAAGGATAACCGCGTTGTACGGATCCCATGAACAAATTTTGTCGCCTTTGGTTACTTTATCACCTTCTTTAACAAATAAGAAAGCTCCGTAAGGGATGTTATTGGTTACGATCACACGACCGCTTCCCGGCTCAACAATTCTAAACTCACCTGAACGACCCAATACTACCTGTACCGTACCATCTTCTGTTTGTGTATCCACAGTACGGATGTTTTCGAATTCGATTACACCATCAAACTTGGCTACGATATTTGATTCTGCAGCAATGTTTGATGCAGTACCACCCACGTGGAAAGTACGAAGTGTTAACTGTGTACCCGGCTCACCGATTGATTGTGCTGCAATTACACCAACTGCCTCACCTCTTTGAACGCGTTTACCAGATGCTAAGTTACGTCCATAACATAATGCACAAACACCACGTTTAGACTCGCAGGTTAACACCGAACGGATTTCGATGCCTTCAAGCGGCGACTCTTCAATCGCTTTAGCTACATCCTCATCAATATCCTGACCAGCAGCGACCAATAACTCGCCATTTAAAGGATTGTACACATCATGTAATGATGTACGACCTAAAATACGTTCATACAATGGCTCAACAATATCTTCGTTATCTTTTAATGCGGTTGTGTACATACCTCTTAAAGTACCACAATCATCATCGTTAACAATCATATCCTGTGCCACATCATGTAAACGACGGGTTAAGTAACCCGCATCCGCCGTTTTTAACGCCGTATCCGCCAAACCTTTACGTGCACCGTGAGTAGAGATAAAGTACTCTAATACCGATAAACCTTCTTTAAAGTTTGATAAGATCGGGTTTTCGATGATATCGCCACCTGAACCTGATTTTTGAGGTTTAGCCATCAAACCACGCATTCCGCAAAGCTGACGAATCTGCTCTTTAGATCCACGTGCACCTGAATCAAGCATCATGTAAACAGAGTTAAAACCTTGGTTATCTGAAGATAACTGAGTCATAACGAAAGTAGTTAACCTGTTGTTGATACGGGTCCAGATATCGATAATCTGGTTGTAACGCTCGTTGTTGGTAATGAAACCCATGTTATAGTTGTTTCTTACCTCTTCAACTTCAGCTGCTGCCTGTTCTAATAATGTATGTTTTTCAACCGGAATGTTTACGTCTTGTAAGTTGAACGATAAACCTCCCTGGAATGCCATTTTGAAACCTAATTCTTTGATATCATCCAGGAATTGTGAAGCACGGGCCATACCAGTCATTTTCACTACTTCACCAATAATATCTCTTAAAGATTTTTTGGTTAATAATTCATTGATATAACCAACCTCTTCAGGAACCATCTGGTTGAACAATACCCTACCTACAGTAGTTTCAGTTAATTTATTAACGATAGAACCATCGGCTTGTTTAACATTTACCCTTACTTTGATAAATGCATGCAAGTCTAATTCTTTCTCGTTATAAGCAATAATAACCTCTTCTGGAGAATAGAAAGCAGAATCCTGTCCTTTAACCACTCTGGTTTCATCTGTTCTACGGCCTTTAGTAATATAATAAAGACCTAAAACCATATCCTGTGATGGTACTGTAATCGGCGTACCGTTTGCAGGGTTTAAGATGTTGTGAGCAGCCAACATTAACACCTGGGCTTCCAAAATTGCTGCGTTACCTAATGGCAAGTGCACAGCCATCTGGTCACCGTCAAAATCGGCGTTGAATGCGGTACAAACTAATGGGTGTAACTGGATCGCTTTTCCTTCGATTAATTTTGGCTGGAAAGCCTGAATACCTAGTCTGTGTAGCGTAGGTGCACGGTTTAATAATACCGGGTGACCTTTTAATACATTTTCCAAGATATCCCAAACCAATGGATCTTTTCTATCAACGATTTTCTTAGCAGATTTAACTGTTTTTACCACACCACGCTCAATCATCTTACGGATAATGAACGGTTTGTAAAGCTCAGCAGCCATATCTTTAGGAATACCGCACTCGTGTAATTTAAGGCTAGGCCCTACAACAATTACCGAACGAGCTGAATAATCCACACGTTTACCTAATAAGTTCTGACGGAAACGACCTTGTTTACCTTTCAAAATATCAGAAAGTGATTTCAAAGCACGGTTACCTTCAGTTTTTACCGCGTTAACTTTACGTGAGTTATCGAATAACGAATCTACAGCTTCCTGTAACATCCGTTTTTCGTTACGTAAAATTACCTCTGGTGCTTTAATCTCGATTAAACGTTTTAAACGGTTGTTACGGATAATTACACGACGGTATAAATCATTTAAATCTGAAGTAGCGAAACGGCCACCTTCTAATGGAACCAAAGGACGTAATTCTGGTGGAATAACCGGAACGATTTTAACAATCATCCATTCAGGGCGATTCTCGATACGTGTATTGGCACCACGGAAAGCTTCAACAACCTGAAGACGTTTTAAAGCCTCATTTTTACGTTGTTGAGAAGTTTCGTTAGCAGCCTGGTGACGTAAGTCATAAGATAAAGTATCTAAATCAATACGTTTTAATAAATCTTCTAATGCTTCAGCACCCATTTTGGCGATGAATTTATTAGGATCTTTATCATCTAAATATTGGTTTTCTTTAGGTAATTTATCTAAGATATCTAAATATTCTTCTTCAGTTAAGAAGTCCATATAGTTGATACCTTCTTCAGCCATTAAGCCTGATTGGATAACTACGTAACGCTCGTAATAGATAATTAAATCTAATTTTTTAGTAGGTAAACCTAATAAATAACCGATTTTATTTGGTAAAGAACGGAAATACCAGATGTGTGCAACAGGAACCACCAAAGCGATGTGTCCCATACGCTCACGACGTACTTTCTTTTCTGTTACTTCAACACCACAACGATCACAAACTATCCCTTTGTAACGGATCCGTTTGTATTTACCGCAATGACATTCGTAATCTTTTACCGGACCAAAAATACGCTCACAGAACAAACCATCACGCTCAGGTTTGTAAGTACGGTAGTTAATGGTTTCTGGTTTCAACACCTCACCGCTTGAACGTTCCAAAATAATTTCCGGAGACGATAAGCTAATTGTGATGGATGTGAAATTGCTTTTTAATTTATTATCCTTTTTGTAAGACATACTTATGTAAGGTTAAAGGCGGAAGGCGGAAGGCGGAAGGCGGAGGGCGTTTGAACCCTCAACCTTCTACCTTTTAACCCTCTACCTTAATTAATCTAATGTAATATCTAAACCTAATCCGCGTAACTCATGTACCAATACGTTAAACGATTCTGGTACACCCGGCGTTGGTAGGTTTTCACCTTTAACAATGGCTTCGTAAGTTTTGGCTCTTCCGATTACATCATCCGATTTAACGGTTAAGATCTCCTGAAGAATGTTAGCTGCACCGAATGCCTCTAATGCCCAAACCTCCATCTCACCAAAACGCTGACCACCGAACTGGGCTTTACCACCCAATGGCTGTTGTGTAATCAATGAGTATGGTCCGATTGAACGGGCGTGCATCTTATCATCAACCATGTGACCTAATTTCAACATGTAGATAATACCTACAGTTGTAGTCTGATCGAAACGCTCACCTGTTAAACCATTGTACAAGTAGGTTTTTCCTGAAGCAGGAACACCCGCTTTAGCAATCCACTCTTCCACCTCATCGTGCGTAGCACCATCAAAAATCGGCGTGGCAAATTTAACACCCAATTCTTTACCGGCCCATGCCAATACGGTTTCATAGATCTGGCCAAGGTTCATACGTGAAGGTACACCCAGCGGGTTCAACACGATATCAACCGGGCTACCATCAGCTAAGAAAGGCATATCTTCATCACGTACAATACGTGCAACAATACCTTTGTTACCGTGGCGACCTGCCATTTTATCACCTACTTTCAATTTACGTTTTTTAGCCACATAAACTTTTGCCATCTGTACGATTCCTGAAGGAAGCTCATCACCTACACTGATCGCGAATTTATCGCGTTTGTAAGCACCCAGCTCTTCGTTAACACGGATACCGTAGTTGTGAAGCAACATTTTAATCAGCTCATTTTTATCATCATCAGTAGTCCACTTGTTAGGGCTAATGTGCTCGTAATTAAGCTCGGCTAAAATTTTCTGCGTAAACTTAGCACCTTTAGCAACTAATAATTCCTTGTAAATATTGTATACACCTTGTGATGTTTTTCCATTTACGATAGCGAATAATTTGTCTACTAATTCTGCCTTTAATTTCTCAGTGATATTATTATATGCCTTGTCTAATTTCTCAATTGCTGATTTTTCCTCAGCTTTTGTAGTTTTCTTAGCACGGCTGAATAATTTGGTATCAATTACCACACCCTGGATAGAAGGAGGAGTTTTTAAAGATGCATCTTTAACATCACCTGCTTTATCTCCAAAAATTGCGCGTAGTAATTTCTCTTCCGGTGAAGGATCAGACTCTCCTTTAGGTGTAATTTTACCAATTAAAATATCACCTTCTTTTACATCAGCACCAATACGGATAATACCATTTTCATCAAGGTCTTTAGTAGCCTCTTCAGAAACGTTCGGGATATCAGGTGTCAATTCCTCTTCTCCACGTTTAGTATCACGTACTTCTAATTCAAACTCTTCAATATGCAATGAAGTGAAAACGTCATCACGAACAATACGCTCGTTGATTACAATCGCATCCTCAAAGTTGAAACCCTGCCATGGCATGAACGCCACTTTTAAGTTTCTCCCTAAGGCCAACTCACCATTTTCAGTAGCATAACCTTCACAAAGCACTTGTCCTTTAGTTACTTTCTGACCCTTCTTAACGATTGGTTTTAAGTTGATACAAGTATTTTGGTTGGTTTTTTTGAATTTAATTAAACGGTAAGTTTTGCTATCACCTTCAAATGAAACTAAACGATCATCTTCGTTACGCTCATATTTAATGGTAATTTCGTTGGCATCAACGTACTCTACAACACCATCACCTTCTGCATTGATCAAAGTTCTTGAGTCACGTGCAACGCGACCTTCCAAACCTGTACCCACAATCGGTGCTTCAGGACGTAACAATGGTACGGCCTGACGTTGCATGTTTGATCCCATCAAAGCCCTGTTCGCATCATCATGTTCCAGGAACGGAATTAACGAAGCAGCAATTGAAGTAATCTGGTTAGGCGCAACGTCCATTAAGTCTAATTTCTCAGGCTCAATAATCGGGAAGTCGCCCTCGTAACGCGCTTTAACACGTGGTGTAGTAAAGTTACCATTATCATCATACTCTGCATTGGCCTGTGCAATGGTTTTACCATCTTCATCTTCTGCAGACAAATAAATAACCTCTGAATCTACAACTACTTTACCATCTTCAACACGTTTGTATGGTGTTTCAATAAAACCTAGATTATTGATTTTTGCATGCACACAAAGTGATGAAATCAAACCAATATTCGGTCCCTCTGGTGTTTCAATCGTACATAAACGGCCATAGTGCGTATAGTGAACGTCACGTACCTCGAAACCGGCACGCTCACGTGATAAACCACCTGGACCTAAAGCCGATAAACGGCGTTTGTGCGTAATCTCTGCCAATGGATTGGTTTGATCCATGAACTGAGATAACTGATTGGTACCAAAGAAAGAGTTGATTACTGATGATAACGTACGTGCGTTAATCAAATCAGTTGGGGTAAAAACCTCGTTATCGCGGATGTTCATACGCTCACGGATGGTTCTGGCCATACGGGCTAAACCCACACCAAATTGTGCGTACAACTGCTCACCTACCGTACGTACACGACGGTTAGATAAGTGATCGATATCATCCACCTCTTCTTTAGAGTTGATCAACTTGATCAGGTATTTTACAATCGCAATGATATCTGCTTTTGTTAATACCTTAACCTCATCAGGGGTATTCATTTTCAATTTACGGTTAATGCGGTAACGACCAACATCTCCTAAATCGTAACGTTTATCTGAAAAGAATAAACGATCAATGATACCACGGGCTGTTTCCTCATCAGGTGGTTCTGCGTTACGCAAAGCACGATAGATGTTTTCTACAGCCTCTTTTTCTGAGTTTGAGGTATCCTTTTGTAAGGTATTATATATAATGGTATAATCAGCCTGACTTGCGCCATCTTCTTTTGATAAGATGATGCTTTTTACGCCAGCTTCGATAACCATATCAATGTGTTCGTCTTCTAAAACGGTTTCTCTTTCGAGAATCACTTCATTACGGTCGATAGAAACTACCTCACCAGTATCTTCATCAACAAAATCTTCTACCCATTTTTTCAATACCCTTGCCGCCAGTTTACGACCGATGTATTTCTTTAAACCTGATTTACTAACTTTTACTTCGTCAGCAAGATCAAAAAGTTCCAAGATATCTTTATCAGAATCGTAACCGATAGCACGTAATAAAGTGGTAACCGGAAATTTTTTCTTCCGATCGATATAAGCATACATTACGTTATTAACGTCTGTTGCGAACTCGATCCATGAACCTTTGAAAGGGATTACACGTGCAGAGTACAATTTGGTTCCGTTAGTGTGACGGCTTTGGCCGAAGAACACGCCCGGAGAACGGTGTAATTGCGAAACGATAACACGTTCTGCACCGTTGATTACAAATGTACCTTTTGGTGTCATATACGGGATTGTACCTAAGTACACATCCTGGATAATGGTTTCAAAATCTTCATGTTCTACATCATTACAAGAAAGCTTAAGCTTTGCTTTTAATGGAACATTGTAGGTTAATCCACGCTCAATACACTCATGTATATCATAACGTGGCGGATCAACAAAATAATCAAGAAACTCTAATACGAAGATATTTCTTGAATCTGTTATTGGAAAGTTTTCAGCAAACACTTTGAACAAACCTTCGCTAGAGCGATCGTCTGATGTGGTATCTATCTGGAAAAATTCTCTGAATGATTGCAATTGCACATCCAGAAAATCCGGATAGTCTATAATGTGCTTACTTGTTGCAAAATTTACTCTTTGTTCGACTGTCTTTGCCAATGGACTAAAAGATTTTAGTTTAAGAATAAACTATTTGTTTGGTTCGAATTTCAAACAGGCTCATTAACCAAACAAAATGAGGTGTTTATAAACAGGTAAAGACACCGACATTTTCAGTCGGTGTCTAATACATTTTTAGCTTAGCTAAGTTAAGTGATTACTTAATCTCAACTACTGCTCCAGCTTCTTCTAATTGTTTTTTAAGAGCTTCTGCTTCGTCTTTAGCAACACCAGCTTTTAATTCTTTTGGTGCACCGTCTACTAAGTCTTTAGCTTCTTTCAAACCTAAACCAGTTAAGTCTTTAACAAGTTTTACAACTGCTAATTTCTGACCACCAGCTTCTTTTAAGATTACATCAAAAGATGTTTTTTCTGCAGCAGCAGCAGGTGCATCACCACCAGCAGCAGGACCAGCAACTACAGCAGCAGCTGCAGGCTCAATACCGTACTCATCTTTTAAGATTTGAGCTAATTCATTAACTTCTTTAACTGTTAAGTTTACCAATTGCTCAGCAAACGCTTTTAAATCTGCCATTTTATTAAGATTTTAAAAATTTACGTAAAAATAATTGTGTTTAATTTGCGAACTTAAGGTGTCCGTTAACCTTCTCTTTCCTGAAGAGTTTTAACAATTCCTGCAATTTTGCTACCGCCTGATTGAAGCGCAGATAGAACATTTTTAGCTGGTGATTGTAATAATCCAACGATATCTCCGATAAGCTCTTCTCTTGATTTCAAGCTTACTAAGTTATTCAATTGGTCATCGCCAACATATACTGATGAATCTATGAACGCTGCTTTAAGCACTGGTTTATCAGATGTTTTTCTCAAAGCTTTAATCAACTTAGCCGGAGCATTAGCTGTTTTTGAGAATAATAATGATGATGAACCTTTAAGCGCTTCGTATATCTCAGAAGCATCGCCATCTAAACCTTCAATCGCTTTACGGATTAAAGAATTTTTAGCAACCTTCATCACGATATCGCCTTCAAAACATTTGCGACGGATGTTATTGATCTGCTCAACAGAAAGACTGGAAGTATCAGCAATATAAAAATTGCCAAATTCCTGCATTTGTCCTTGTAGTTCTAAAACTACTTCGTTTTTTTCTTCTCTGTTCATGATTAGATCCCCGCTACTGATTTTGTTTCAATTGCAATCCCAGGACTCATTGTTGAAGACACGTGAATGCTCTTAAAATAAGTTCCTTTTGCAGCAGATGGTTTTAATTTAGAAATTACTTGAATAATCTCAAGTGCGTTCTCATAAATTTTGTCTGCTGGGAATGATACTTTTCCTATCGAGGCGTGTATGATACCCGTTTTGTCTACTTTAAAATCAATTTTACCTGCTTTAACCTCTGTTACAGCTTTACCAACTTCGTTAGTTACTGTTCCTGATTTTGGGTTAGGCATTAAGTTCCTTGGACCTAAAACACGGCCCAATTTACCTACCTTAGCCATACAAGCTGGTGTAGTGATAATAATGTCTACATCGGTCCAACCACCTTCAATTTTAGCTACATACTCGTCTAAACCTACGAAGTCTGCGCCAGCTGCTTTTGCTTCTTCTTCCTTATCAGGAGTTACCAAAGCTAAAACACGTACAGTTTTACCTGTTCCGTGTGGTAAAGTAGCAATACCACGTACCATTTGATTGGCTTTACGCGGATCTACACCTAAAGATACATCAATATCAACTGAAGCATCGAATTTAGTAGTAGTGATTTCTTTTACCAAAGCAGCAGCATCCTTCAAAGTATAAGCTTTACCAGCTTCTATTTTAGCATGTGCCTTTTTTTGATTTTTAGTTAATTTCGCCACTGTTGTAAACTGTTTTTTAATTAATTGTTCCAGGGTGCGTCACCAGAAACGGTGATTCCCATACTGCGTGCTGTTCCAGCAACCATACTCATTGCTGATTCGATTGTAAATGCATTTAAATCAGGCATTTTATCCTCAGCAATAACTTTAATCTGGTCCCAGGTCACCGACCCAACTTTTTTACGGTTAGGCTCAGCAGAACCACTCTGTAATTTAGTAGCATCTTTTAACTGAATAGCTACCGGAGGGGTTTTGATGATGAAATCGAATGACTTATCAGCATAAACAGTAATTACAACTGGCAATACTTTACCTGCTTTATCTTGGGTACGAGCGTTGTACTGTTTGCAAAACTCCATAATGTTCACCCCTTTAGCACCTAATGCAGGTCCTACTGGTGGCGATGGATTTGCCGCTCCGCCTTTGATCTGTAATTTGATCATTGCACTGACTTCTTTTGCCATTTTGTGTTTTTTGTTTATTTAAAACTCAATGTTAAATATTGGAAGCATGTAACATTTAATTCCTTAGAGTTCCTATAAAACTTAAAGGACTGCAAAGATATGGATTAACTTACAGTAAAACAATAGTATTAATAAATTAATTTATTGTAGTTTTTACGCAGAACCAGGATCTGAATTCGATTATTATATATTTAACGAGCAAATACTAAAATTTATTACTTATTACAACATAACCTCAGCAAATTCATGATCATAAAAAAAGCCCCGGTAATCCGGAGCTTTTAATGTTTAATATTTTTATTATTCTTTTTCTACCTGCATGTAGTTAAGTTCCAGTGGTGTTTTACGACCGAAGATTTTAACCATTACTTTTAGTTTTTTCTTCTCTTCGTTTACCTCTTCAATAATACCGGAGAAACCATTGAAAGGTCCGTCCATTACTTTGATGCCTTCGCCAACGTAGTAAGGGACATTCATCGTTTCGCCCTGCTCGCTCATCTCATCAACCACACCTAAAATACGGTTAACTTCTGCCTGGCGCATTGGGATTGGATTACCAGCTTTATCGCCTAAGAAACCAATTACACTGTTTATACCTTTAATGATATGTTCTAATTCTCCATCCAATGTTGCTTCGATTAAAACATAACCCGGATAAAAGTTACGTTCTTTGGCAATTTTTTTACCATCTTTCATCTGGTAATATTTTTCCATCGGTATTAAAACCTGGGGAACCAAATGAGAGAAACCTAAACGGCTGATCTCAGCATCAATGTACTGTTTTACTTTCTTTTCCTTACCGCTAACCGCCCTTACAACGTACCACTTTAGATCGCTCATTAGTAAATATTAATTAGAAAGTGATTTATAAAAAGTATCTAACACAAATGTCGATCCTTTATCCATTGCAAAAATAACCAATGCAATAATTAAAGAAGCCACTAATACGAGAATTGCAGAACTTTGCAGTTCGCCCCAGGTAGGCCAGGTAACCTTTTGGGTCATTTCATCGTACGATTCTTTTATAAACTCAACTACTTTAGCCATATCAAATTATTGAATGAATGAATGAGTAAATGAGTGGATGATATTACTTGAAACGAAGCCTCAAATTCAATCATTCACTCATTCTTGTACTCAATCAATATTAAGCACGGGAACAAGGATTCGAACCCTGATCAAAGGTTTTGGAGACCTCTATTCTACCGTTGAACTATTCCCGTGTATTTAAAAGAGAGCTAGCCTAAACCAGCTCTCTTTTGTATTGTTGTAGCTTAAAATTAAGCTAAGATTTCAGTTACCTGACCAGCACCTACTGTTCTACCACCTTCACGGATAGCGAAACGTAGACCTTTTTCCATTGCAATCGCGTTAATTAATTTAACAGTGATTGTAACGTTATCACCTGGCATAACCATTTCAGTTCCTTCAGCTAGTGAGATCTCACCAGTTACGTCTGTAGTACGGAAATAGAATTGAGGACGATATTTGTTGAAGAATGGAGTATGACGACCACCTTCAGCTTTTGATAATACATAGATCTCAGCTTTGAAATCAGTGTGAGGAGTTACTGAACCTGGTTTACAGATTACCATACCACGACGGATATCAGTTTTCTCAATACCACGTAACAATAAACCTACGTTATCACCAGCTTCACCGTAATCTAAGATTTTACGGAACATCTCAACACCAGTTACTGTAGATTTTAAGTTCTCAGCACCCATACCTAAGATCTCAACCGGATCTCCAGAGTTGATTACACCACGCTCAATACGACCAGTAGCAACAGTACCACGACCAGTGATTGAGAATACGTCTTCAACAGGCATTAAGAAAGGAAGATCAGTTAAACGTGGAGGAATTGGAATGTAGCTATCTACAGCATCCATTAATTCCATGATTTTACCAACCCATTTAGCATCTCCGTTTAATCCACCTAGTGCAGAACCTTGGATTACAGGAATATCATCACCTGGGAATTCGTAGAATGATAATAATTCACGAACTTCCATTTCTACTAATTCTAATAATTCAGGATCATCAACCATATCCACTTTATTCATGAATACAACCAATGAAGGAACACCAACCTGACGAGCTAATAGGATGTGCTCGCGAGTTTGTGGCATTGGACCATCAGTAGCAGCAACAACGATAATTGCACCGTCCATCTGAGCAGCACCAGTAACCATGTTTTTCACGTAATCCGCGTGACCTGGACAGTCAACGTGTGCATAGTGACGGTTAGCTGTTGAATACTCAACGTGAGCTGTATTGATTGTAATACCTCTTTCTTTTTCCTCTGGAGCAGAGTCAATTGAATCGAATGAACGTGCCTCAGTTAAACCAGCATCAGCTAAAACTTTTGTAATAGCCGCTGTTAAAGTTGTTTTACCGTGATCCACGTGACCGATTGTACCGATGTTTAAGTGCGGTTTACTGCGGTCAAATTTTTCTTTTGCCATTTTATTTATAACTAATTAGTAGGTTAACTTTTTATTATTTTTATTAATTGTTTTGATGCAATGCAACACAAAAAACCTTGTCTACCCTGCATATTAAACAGATTTAACAAAGCTTTATTATCCTTGAGCCAAAGATGGGACTTGAACCCACGACCTCTTCCTTACCAAGGAAGTGCTCTACCGCTGAGCTACTTCGGCTTTTTAGTTTCTAGTTTCAGCATTCAGTTTTAGCAAAACCACCAAACTGACAACCATTAACTGCTCACTTTATTTTTAGAGCGGAAGACGAGGTTCGAACTCGCGACCTATAGCTTGGAAGGCTATCGCTCTACCAACTGAGCTACTTCCGCTTTTAAAACTAGTGATTGATTGAATGAAAGAATGAGAGATTTATTCTGCCATTAAAACATTTGGTCATTCATTTAAAGTGTGGGGAGAGAAGGATTCGAACCTTCGAAGTCTTACGACAACAGAGTTACAGTCTGTCCCATTTGGCCGCTCTGGTATCTCCCCGTTTTTTACTTTAAAATGCTAACACTTTAACATAAAAAGAGCCTCCTATCGGAATCGAACCAATGACCTACTGATTACAAGTCAGTTGCTCTACCAGCTGAGCTAAGGAGGCTTTAAATTTTCTGCAATGATACGAAAAATCTTCATTTTTCATACTATTAACGTGTTTTTTTAAAACTTTTATCTTTTCACAGAACTATCCTTTTCTTCCTAGCCTAACACCGTTTCCGAAAGGGAATGCAAATATACACACTTATATTTCACTTCAAAATAATTTTGAAAAAAAATAATGAAGTTATTCAGATCAAAGCCCGTCATCTACCTGAAGAAGCTTCATAATCAATCTCTTAAAATTGAATATTTTTTTCATTTTTTTTATGGTCATTTTCAACCTTGACAAGGTTATAAACTGTAATCACAATTATTAACGGTGAATAAAAAATAAAATTAAGCCAAATAAAGGTTAAAATTTATGCGTCGAAGACTGTTTTTCGACGGCGAGGGAAATTGGAAAATTAAATTAGGTCCATAGAAATTGTATGAATAGCTTCCTGTTTCCTTAAATTATTTGAAGAAACTAATATAAGGAAAGTCGTGATCTCGACTGAAGCGCAGTCACGATCGTTCGGGAGAGAGATCTAAATAAAAAGTATTCTCAAGATAGATCTCTCGGCTACGTTACACTCCGCTCGAGATGACGATAGCAAAGGAAAATAAAAAGAGCGGCACATTAAATTGTACCGCTCCGCTACATTGTAATATTGGAGAGATTTTACTAATAATCTTTCATTACAACCTCAATTAACTTTGCACGTGTTTTTTCATTACACTGGCTATTCTGGCATAGGTTCTTTATTTCTAATAAATTTAACAAGCCAACGAATACTATAATAATTAAACCAAAATGTAATTATTAAAGCAGTAATCAAACAGATGTAAAACCAACCATTGGTATAGTCTGCCGTTCCGTATGGCGCAAAAACTATCTCTCCAATAAATATTAAAAAAAACATTGATAAGTAACCATCGATAAATGACCAAATATATTGCCTTCTATTTAGCTTTTTTGTCTCAAATTTTTTCATTAATATGGTTTATTTATCTACCACAAGTATATAATAAGCTCCCTACTACACCTGTTACTACCCCAACAGTAAATCCACTAGCAAATCCAGCCATAAAACCACTAACTGCACCAGTCACAGTACCTATGCCTGGGACAGTTACCGTTCCAGCCAAAGCGCCAACTTTAGCAGCTCCTACAGCAGCCCAAAAACCACTGACTACACCTCCAATTAAAACACTACGAGTATCAATCTTACATCCTTGATTTGGTTTAGCACCGGCCATAATAGTTTTCCCTGTTAAATCTATATTTCCGATCGACATTAATGAACTATTTTTTATAAAACTTGTTTGATTTCTATACTCAATGGGTGCATACATAGTTATCCAATAATCAGGATTGGTTTCCAAATCTGTTGCAAATTGTTTTAAAAATTCAATTTCAGTATACATCATCACTTTTTCATCAACAGTTAATAATGCAGTATTAATTATATCTTGGCTAATTGCATTCAAAGTAAAAATATACGAGTTAAGATCTGTATAGTTTTCAGTAGCAATCCTATAATTATTCCTATAACCGACGCTGGTTAATACCTCATAAGGATCTTCTTCATCTACCGGATCTCCTGGCTCGCCAACAATAGGAGTTGTAGAACTTAACTGTTTTGCTTTTATGTTAGCAATAATATCATTAGTATTTTTTGGCTTTATAACTGTAGAAACCTTATTTAATGACGAACTATTAATGCTAAAATATTCATTAATTTTTTGATTATCCAAAGAAATATTGCCGTTAACTGCTCTGGAAATTGTATAGGGTAGCAGCACTTTAAGATTAGCAATATCAGTTTTTACTTTATTTTGAATAGCTATTTTTCTTGCGTTCCAAATTACAGCATCAGAATCAGGCTGTGTCTTTTTACAGCTTGTAAAAAATAAAATTGTGGTTAACAAAACTGCTAAGAGTTTTTGAATTGTTTTTGAATTGTTTTTGAATTGTTTTTGAATTGTTTTTGAATCGTTTCATATAATTTTGATTAATTAAGCATTTTTTATTTTCATAATCTATCAAAAAAAACAAAACATGATATTTCGAAGTGGTGAGAATGAAAATTTAGATATTTTTAAAAGTAAAAAAATTTAATTATTACTTCAAAAGTATTTTGAAAAAAAATAGCGAATTTTTTAGGTTCGCTATTTTGAAATTTATTTTTTAAGCAATATTTACTTAATAATCAGTAGCTTCAATCTCACTTAAAATTGCCTTATGCTCACTTAATTTTGCACGTGTTTTATCTTTATGTTTAGTAATCTGCTTTCTTAACGACTCGATGGCCAGATCGGTGGCTTCTTCAAATGATTTACATTGTTCCTTCGCGAAGAGGGTGCCTCCGGGTACAATGAGTTTTATCTCACTGATCTTATTCGCCTCGTCCTCTACGTTCTCTAACTTTAAATACACTTCTCCGCTAATGATCTGGTCAAAAAACTGATCAAGCTTATTTGCTTTTTTCTGTATAAAATCTAACAACTTACTATCTGCATTGAAGTGGATTGATTGAACTCCGATTTTCATTTTTCCTCCTTTTTTTATGCCTTTGGATGGGCTTGTTTATAAATTGTTTTTAATCTTTCGATCGAATTGTGGGTGTAAACCTGGGTAGCCGCTAAACTGGAATGGCCCAGGAGTTCCTTAATAGCATTTAAATCTGCACCTGCATTTAACAGGCTGGTTGCATAGCTGTGCCGCAACACGTGGGGGCTTTTCTTTTCATTGGTTGATACATGGTTTAGGTATGAGGTAACAATGCGGTATATTAATTTCGGATATGCCGCTGCACCTGTATTGGTAACGATTAATATTAGTGAATTGTTATTAAAGTTTTGCAACTTTTTTAAGTCAATATAGGTATTTACCTGATTGATAAGCTGTTTATTTATAGGCACTATTCTTTCCTTGTTTCTTTTACCCAATACCTTTATCGTTCCTGAATATAGATCAATATCAGTATCTTTTAACTGCAATAGTTCGGTTAAACGTATACCCGTTCCGAAAAGCAGTTCGATAACCAAATGATCGCGGACAGAAGGGAAACTTTCATCGAAATAACGCTCAGAATCCAACAGTTGGTCCATTTTCCGGGCGTCCACAAACACAGGTAGTCTTTTCGGTATTTTAGGTGCTTTAATTAAAAGGCTGGGATTTTGATCGATTTTTCCTGAGCGGTGCAAAAACTTGTAAAAACTTCTTAAAGCAGAAATTTTTCTGTTGATGGTATTTTCTGAATTTTCCTTTTCCATCAGCTCCACCAGGTAACTGCGCAGGTGACTATGTTTTACTTCAGAAAAATCAAGTTCCAATGCTTTAACAAATTCTTCAAACTGATCTAAATCGGTTTGATAAGATGTGACAGTGTGCTGAGAATAGCGCTTCTCGTGAGTTAAATAGGTAATAAAACTTTTTAGCAACATTCAATATCTTTTATGGGGCATTGATATGAAGTTACAAATTGTTTTGATATAAAGAAATCATTAATTGTTTATTGTAAAGTTTTGAGTGACCCCAAAAACAAAAAAGTCTCCCGATGTTAATCGGAAGACTTTAATATATTATATCTTAAACAACTATGCAGTTGTATCTTGATTCATATTCTGAATGTAAACAGCATGTTTAATTTCAGTACGGCGTGCAACGGATTTTTTCTCGTATGCCTGGCGGCTACGTAATTCTCTCAATACACCAGTTTTTTCAAACTTTTTCTTGAAACGTTTAAGGGCTTTATCTAATGATTCGCCGTCTTTAATGTTGATAATGATCATAACGCTGAAATACCTCCTCTCGTGGTTTTTAAATTTTCCCGTATTATCGGGGCTGCAAATGTAAGCAAAATATTGAAAATGAGAAAGATTTTATAAAAAGAAATATTATTTAAATCATCGATTAAACTAAACTATTGTTTACCTACATTTATATATACATTATACTTTATGACAACAGGTAAAAAAGTAGGCTCGATTATCGCCGTTATCGTGGTTATTATATTAATAGCAACTTGTTACTATCGGTATTTCTTTGTCTTTGGTGAAGGTGTTAAAGCAGGCGAATTAAACTATGTGGTGAAAAAAGGCTACGTTTTTAAAACCTATGAAGGCAAATTAATCCAGAGTGGCATAAAATCGCGACAAACAGGAACACTACAAAACAACGAATTCGAATTTTCTATTGCCAACAAGGAAATTGCTGAAAAAATGATGGCCAATAGTGGCAGGTTTTTCGAATTACACTACAAAGAATATAAACACTCTCTGCCATGGCGCGGATTTAGTGTTTACGTAGTTGATAGCATTTTAACTTCCAAGGATATACCGCAATAAGCGGTTTAGGGTTTAGGGTTTAGGGTTTAGGGTTTAGGGTTTAGGGTTTAGGGTTTAGGGTTTAGGGTTTAGGGTTTAGGGGAAATTATTATTTTGACGTTTAGTTTTAACCTTATACCATAAACCTTCCACCTCCTAACCTTTTTTAGGCACCTTGGCTCCTGCTTTTCTGGCTTCCGATAACCCGATAGCAATTGCCTGCTTTTTGGAAGTTACTTTTTTACCGGTCCCGCTCTTAAGCTTACCTTCTTTCATTTCGTGCATGGTTTTTTCTACTTTCTCACCAGCTTTTTCTGAATACTTTGCCATTTTTATCGTTCATTAATTCAGTGATCATTTATTCATTGGTAATCGCCAACTGAAAACTGTTAAAGTCTTTATTCAAAACAGCATATCAAGATCAGCGGTTTTAAAATTTTAAATAAAAAATCCGGAGGTGGTTAAACCGTCCGGATTACTCATAATATATTTGGTTTTTAATAAGGTGTAAGGTTTAGGGCATAGGGTTTAGCGTGATTGATATTAGCCTTAAACCCTATACTTTTACCACTACCTCGATAATACTTCGCGGGCAATCACAATCTTTTGTATTTCTGAGGTGCCCTCTCCTATTGTACATAATTTACTATCACGATAAAATTTCTCTACCGGAAAATCTTTTGTATAACCATATCCGCCAAAAATCTGAACGGCATCTGTAGCAACTTTCACTGAAACCTCCGAGGCAAAATATTTTGCCATAGCCGATTCTTTTGTCATAGGTAAGTGCCTGTTCTTTAAATCAGCTGCCTGGCGGATCAATAGCGCTGCAGCTTCAATCTCTGTAGCCATATCAGCAAGCTTGAAACTAATGGCCTGGAAACTGGAAATAGGTTGACCAAACTGTTGCCGTTGTTTAGAATAAGCTACCGCTGCATCAAAAGCACCCTTTGCAATGCCTAAAGCCAAGGCGGCAATAGAAATCCTTCCGCCGTCCAACACTTTCATGGCCTGTTTAAAACCTTCGCCAACATTGCCTAACAGGTTGGTTTTGGGTACACGGCAATTATCAAAAATCATTTCCGTAGTTTCTGATGCCCGCATGCCGAGTTTGTTTTCTTTTTTTCCAGCGGAGAAACCCGGCGTACCACGCTCTACTACAATGGCCGAAAT
Source organism: Pedobacter sp. BG31 (assembly GCF_042464845.1). Taxonomy (NCBI): domain Bacteria; kingdom Pseudomonadati; phylum Bacteroidota; class Sphingobacteriia; order Sphingobacteriales; family Sphingobacteriaceae; genus Pedobacter; species Pedobacter sp. BG31. The sequence goes on along the minus strand of NZ_JBHNZK010000011.1, from coordinate 158,717 downwards.
TCCTTTTGAACTTCCCTGCTCACCTGTTCTTACCATCACCACCGCAATATCGCCGCTTTTACCATGGGTAATCCAATTTTTGGCACCGTTTATAATGTAATCATCACCATCTTCAACGGCCGTAGTCATCATTCTTAAGGCATCTGAACCAGTATTGGCCTCTGTTAATCCCCAGGCACCAATCCATTCGGCTGTAGCCAGTTTAGGAAGCCATTTCTGTTTCTGTTCTTCACTGGCAAATGCGAGGATATGCCCCGTACATAAAGAGTTATGTGCTGCTAACGACAAACCGATTGAACCACAAACCCGGGCTACTTCTACAATGATGTCAACATATTCCTGATAGCCTAATCCAGAGCCGCCATATTCTTCGGGAACCAAAACACCCATCAACCCTAATGCCCCGAGCTGCTTAAACAAATCTATAGGAAAATGCTGTGCTTCATCCCATTCCATGATATGCGGACGGATGTTTTTCTCTGCAAAATCGCGGACCATGGCCTTTACACTTTGCTGAGTTTCTGTTTCTGAAAAATCGAAGCTTACGCTCATTAAATATATATTTTTATAGTTAGTTGAGGCAATTATAAACAATTATTTGATAGTTAGTTATCATTAAATATTTGTGCCAGTACAGAATGAAATGGTATTCGGTTCAATAAGTTTCCCGGTTAATTTTAAACATCGAAAATTAAGGAGTAAAGTTTTTTATGATTTTTTAAAAAGGTAACCGAATATTTTGGAAAATAGATTCATTTGAATACGGATAAAAGATTAACAGCTTAAAATACTTAAACGTGTTTTTTTATGAAAGCAAGTTGGAAGCATTCAGGATCACGCAGTCCCACTGTCCGCTTTACTGCGTGCCCGCTTCCATTGGGTTTAGGTGGCACGGCCGGTAATCAGATTGGGGGTTGCAGGGTGCAGAAACAACCTGCCTTTAGTTATGCACAAAGGCTTGCAGCATTGTCCAGGGTAACTAAACCTGATCGCAGCGAACACGGAGTGCAACGGAGTAAAGCGAAGAGCAGGAAGAAACCTGACGATGGAATACAGGTTTTGCTTTCCAAAACAACGGAACTCTTAAATACGCTTTTTTTAGGAAAGCAAATCGGAAGCACTAGGATCACGCAGTCCCACTGTCCGCTTTACTGCGTGCCCGCTTCCATTGGGTTTAGGTGGCACTGCCGGTAATCAGATTGGGGGTTGCAGGGTGCAGAAACAACCTGCCTTTAGTTATGCGCAAAGGCTTGAAGCACTGTCCTGCGTATCTAAACCTGATCGCAGCGAACACGGAGTGCAACGGAGTAAAGCGAAGAGCAGGAAGAAACCTGACGATGGAATACAGGTTTTGCTTTCCAAAACAACGGAACTCTTAAATACGCTTTTTTTTTGGAAAGCAAATCGGAAGCACTAGGATCACGCAGTCCCACTGTCCGCTTTACTGCGTGCACGCTTCCATTGGGTTTAGGTGGCACGGCCGGTAATCAGATTGGGGGTTACAGGGTGCAGAAATAAGCTGTTTTAATTATGCGCAAAGGCTCGCAGCACTGTCCTGCGTATCTAAACCTGATCGCAGCGAACACGGAGTGCAACGGAGTAAAGCGAAGAGCAGGAAGAAACCTGACTATGGAATACAGGTTTTACTTTCCAAAACAAAGGAACTCTTAAATACGCTTTTTTTAGGAAAGCAAGTTGGGAGCATTCAGGATCACGCAGTCCCACTGTCCGCTTTACTGCGTGCCCGCTTCCATTGGGTTTAGGTGGCACGGCCGGTAATCAGATTGGGGGTTGCAGGGTGCAGAAACAACCTGCCTTTAGTTATGCGCAAAGGCTTGCTGCACTGTCCTCCGTAACTAAACCTGATCACAGCGAACACGGAGTGCAACGGTGTAAAGCGAAGAGCAGGAAGAAACCTGACTATGGAATACAGGTTTTGCTTTCCAAAACCAAAAATTAATATTCTTTCTGGAAAGAAATATAAGGCGTAATTTTATCGATCACTTCCTGATTTAATAAAATAATCTTTTTTAAATCAGCTACACCTGTATAATGGCCATGCTGCCTACGATATTGAATAATGGCATTGATCTGTTTGAAACTCAGATATGGACTACGCTTTAAATCGTTAAAACCTGCCTTATTGATATTGATTGTTTTTAGCGGTGTATCGCCAATTTTAATCTGGTCTTTAATCTCCGCATACTTAACGGAGTCTAAGCCATAAACCTCAAGAAGCTGCTCTTTTTTGTAAAAACCACCCAAACGTTCCCTATATTTTATAATTCTACGTGCAAAAGTTTCGCCGATACCTTTAATCTCATCCAATTGAGTAGAATCTGCCGTATTAATATCAACAATTACAAAAGCTTTTTTAACATATTTTTTTCTTTCGGAAGGCGGATCATTTTTGTACACCTTAGTTGACTCGGGTATATGGGCATAAGGCAATATCTTTTTATACATTTCCGGCGAAATGGTATACATCTTCTGAAGATCTTCGGGTTTGTAAAATCTGCCACCCTTAGCCGTATAGTTTACAACCGATTGGGCCTGTTTTGCCGATAAGCCTAAAGTTTCCCAACCTTCCTTATTTAAAGTGTTGGGGTTAAATTTAAAAAGTCTGCCTGTTTTTTTATAGCTGGAAGCTTCAATCCTATCTCGAACAACATGATCATACGCTTTGTCTGTTATACTAATCTGTTGAATCTGCGCCAAAAGATCAGGATCATCCTTCGAAACCGGCTGGAAACGGGTATACAAAATCGGGATAGCCTTAATCACAATAATAATAAAGACCAGGAACAACAGCCCGTTGAATTCACTTTTGCTAACACCAAAATTTTTGTTGAACCAAATTCTCATTGATGCGATATGACATGTGGATTATAAATATAAATCTTATTTTTGGAATTGCAAAACTGCATAGGTTTTGCCTATCAACAATCTAAGAATTATATGAAAATCATAACTACATCTGAGTTTGCGAAAGCAACAAAGATAGATAAGCTAGGTGTACCAGGTTTAGCAGGTTTGATGATGGAGATCATGAAACTGAACGACATTAATGATGTATTTGCTCAAAATCAACACTTTAAAGGCTTAGAATTTGTAGACAAGATATTGGAAACCATTGGTGTTTCTATAGAATTCGACGATGATGACTTAAATAGTATCCCAAAAACAGGACCTTTTATCGCTATTGCAAATCACCCTTATGGCGGTGTAGAAGGTTTGGCCCTGGTTAAACTATTGTGTACCGTTAGGCCAGATGCCAAGGTAATGGTCAATTTTATTCTGAAAAAAATACCAAACCTTGATGAGTTTTTTGTGGCGGTTAATCCTTTCGAAAATGTGCAGCATTCTTCCAGCATCAGCGGATTAAAAACTACTTTTGACCTGCTCAGAAACGGCACACCGATTGGCATTTTCCCTGCCGGAGAAGTATCTACCTTTAAGTTAGATGCTCAGCAGGTAACCGACAGGATGTGGCACCCTGTTGTTGGAAAACTGATTGCTAAAGCTAAAGTGCCCGTTGTACCGATTTATTTCCATGGTAATAATGGCGTTTTCTTTAATATTTTAAGCTTTATACACCCTACCCTGCGCACGGCAAAACTACCTTCAGAATTTTTAAACAAACATGGACGAACCATCAAGGTCCGGATTGGTAAGCCAATAGCCGTTTCTGAAATTTCGCACATGAACAGCAGCAATAAGCTGATGGACTTTTTAAGGGCCCGTACCTATGCGCTTGGTATTGGTTTAGATACAGAGAAAAAACTGTTTAATCCGTTAAACCTGTTTAAAATTAAAAAGAAACCTGCGGAGGTAATTGAAGAAACCTCAAGGCTCCTAATTAAAAATGAGGTAGCAGCTCTGGAAGATTTCAGGGTCTGGACGGAGAAAAATTATGAGGTATACATTGTCCCAACTTTAAAAATACCGAATATTTTAAGGGAAATCGGCCGTTTACGCGAAATCACTTTCCGTGAGGTTGGCGAGGGGACCAATAAAAAAATCGATCTGGATAATTACGATATTTACTATAACCATTTATTTATATGGGATAAAGATTTAGAAAATATTGTAGGTGCTTACCGGATTGGAAAAGGTGATGAGATTTTAGAAAGCATGGGACGCCGTGGTTTTTACCTTTCTGAACTCTTTAAAATGAAAGATCAATTCTACCCGATGTTGAGACAGGGTATTGAATTGGGCAGATCATGGATCAGAAAAGAATACCAGGGCAAACCACTTCCGCTATTCCTGTTATGGAAAGGAATTTTAAAATACCTGATCGATAATCCACAGTACCGCTATATGTTCGGTCCTGTAAGTATCAGTAATAATTTCTCGAAATTCAGCAAGGCTTTAATTGTAGATTACATCACCAAGAACCATTTCGATTACGAAATGGCCAAATACGTTAAACCGCGAAACAAATTTAAAGCCGATTTATTGCCTATTTCTACCGATACCCTGGTTGACAGCAGCGAATCTTTTAAAGATCTGGACAGCATCATCGGAGACATCGAAAACACGCACATTAAAATCCCGGTATTGTTGAGGCAGTACATGAACCTGAATGCAAAGATCATCTCATTCAATATCGACCCTAAGTTTTCTGATTGTTTAGATGGTTTCTTAGTGGTAGATACCCACAGTATTCCAGCAGAAATTTTGGAAAAACTCGGCAAAAACCTATAATTTAAGGCAATAAAAAACCCAGACATCCATCTGGGTTTTTTATTATCAACTAACCTAAACTTTATAAATACTAACCAAATATTTATGCCACAAAAGTAGGCTGACCATGTTAAATTGGTATTAATGAAATGTTATTTATAGAAATTTATTAATGACTGACTAAATTTGCTTACACCAGTGATTGATAAGAAAAAAACTTCGGCTTCAGCAGGCCGGCCAATTATGTTAACACAATATTAAGTACCGTCTAAATGGTTCACATAAAGAAATTGTTGATTTTATATTAATAATAAGTAAATTTAATGTAACCAAATATGGCACGGTTTGAAAAGAGGAATTTACATTTACATTTTGAGGTCTATTTTGTTCGCTGGCCTGATGACAAATGCCATCAGCTCAAAAGGACAACAATATGCTTTCGATTTTTATGAAGGGACTTTTAATTTCAATGTCGATTCCACAATAGTTTTTCCCATACCTCAAACGGCAACAGCTTCAGCAGTTTCGAACTTTTATCATCAAATCTCTTCCGGACGATACGCTTCCCTTATCTCATCTTTAGAAACCTACCAGAAAAAATTTAATTTAAACGACTGGATCTATTATCAACTGATCCGCAAAACAGCAGAACAGATTAGTCCCAAAGCCAACAACTATTTTGGATATACATTATATAAATGGTTTTTACTAAGTAAATGCGGCTACGATGCAAGGTTGGCGGTAGGCAACGAGCAGGTCATTTTCTATGTAAGAAACGAAGAAGACATCAGCGATATTCCGTTTTTTATGATTGACGGGCAAAAGTTTATATGCCTGAACTACCATGATTACGGCAAACTATTTAAACAGGCGGATGCTTACAAGCCCGTGAAGATATCGATTCCAGAAGCCAAGAATCCATTTTCCTATAAGGTAACCAGAATGCCCGATTTTAAGCCTGAAAATTACGAGGAAAAAGACATTGAATTTAGCTACCGACAGAAAATACATCATTTTAAACTTAAAGTTAATCAGGATGTACAGATCATTTTTAAAAATTATCCGGTAGTTGATTTTGAGAGTTATTTCAATATCCCGCTGAGCAGAGAAACATACAGTTCTCTTATTCCCACACTGAAAGAAAATCTGAAAAACATGGATCAGAAAAAAGGTGTGGATTACCTGATGAGATTTACACGTTATGGCTTTCTATATGAAGATGACAATGAAAACTATGGTAAGGAAAAACGCTTTTCTCCAGAACAAACCTTATTGAGTACATATAGCGACTGCGACGACCGGGCCGCATTATTCTTTTACCTGGTAAAGGAAATATATAACCTGCCAATGATTGCATTACTATACCCCAAACATTTAACCATTGCGGTACAGTTTGACAAACCAGTGGGTGAAGCAGTTACTTATAAGGGCAAAAAATATTCTTACTGTGAACCTACCCCTCAGGCACAAAACTTAAAAATAGGGCAAATTGCCACCAACCTGAAAAACCTGAAGTATGAGGTGGTATATGCTTATGAGCCTGGCAACAAATAAAAGACCAGACAGGTTAAGCTAAGGTTAACCATAAGTTAAGATGATGTTATCTTATCAATAAGAAGTATATTAACACTTTATTTACCGTATTTTTAAGGGTTAATCTGAAAAAACACATGGCCGCCATCATCTATACTGTTATCAAGGAATTCTTTGTCGAAATTCACGGCTATCCGGTAAAGGCCAGGATTCTATCCCCAATTAATGACGATAAAACCTTTACATTTCAGGTCAGTTCGCACTTTAAAAATACCAGCGGACAGGAAGCCAATGTACCGGCTTCCACATTTACCTCTTATACCAATGCAGAACGCCATTTGTTGGGCTACCTGGAGGCCTTTCAAAATACATTGGATTTAGGTGGTGAAGTAGCACCAGGAAATGCTTTTTAATTATTTTCTTTATCGTCTTTCTCCGCGGGAAGTTCTGATTGGATTAACTCCTCCTCAAACTCCTTTTTGTCTTTTTGGTTTCTGACGATCAGATAAACAATTAAAATAATGACCAGAACTGCAACGCCTATTACTATCGGATAATTCATATTTGTTCGATTAAATACCAGTCTATGCAATTTAACCTAAGTTATGACAAATATTTTGTATGTTAAGCAGCCATCCGAGTGTTAACATAATCATAATATTAACTTAACTTTCTGTTTTTCTACTTTTGTAAAAACCCATAAGTAGATGAAAAAGAATAAATCCAAGTCGAAAAATCATTCGACCAATAAAAAGCTACGTAAAGAATTAGAATCGAAATTAACCTTTGCATTTAATGAATTAGTTAATCAATATGGCAAAGCAAAAAAAACCGACAAAGTAATTGAGAAGTTTGCCAAACAACTTGCTAAAAAGGTAACTATTCCTGCTGTAGATGATTCTATTGTGCCGTTTATTAAGGAAGAAGAACAAGCTGCACCACCCGTTAAAGAAAAGCCAACAAAATCCTCAGCAGTAAAAACCGTTACCAAAAAAGCCAAAGTGACGGAAAAAGAAGAGGCAGAATTAAAATAGATTTAAAAAAAAAGGCTGTCTCAAAATAAATGAGACAGCCTCTTTTAAATTATATTCTAAAAATCTTAATAGACATTAGTTTGAGGCGTAAAGTTAGCCCAACCTGATGTCCAGTCTGAAGTGCCGAATGCACCACGATAAGTTACGACATCAAAGCCAGTTAAGCCTGTAAAACTAGCGCCTGCTAATAAAATTGACCCCGTATTTAATGTGAATTTAGGAGTAGCACCTAAATCAAAAATAGTTTCATCGATTCCTAAATCCTGCCATTTCCCATATGTTTCATTTCCAAATGATGCTGTTTTAAACCAAACATCAATTGCCTGAGTACCTACATTGCCAGTTGATTTCGTTTCAACACCCACTGGGTTAGGGAATGTCGTTGTACCTCCTGTACCATAACCGTTTGCTCCCCAGCCATCGACGCCTGCCAAAACAATATTTTTTAATACTAATTCGCCATTTGCAGCATTGGCCAAAGTGGTTGCCCCATCAATAAACAATCCATTAGGGTATGCTGTAAATACAGAATTGTAGATTTTTATTTTATTATTTCTTCTCAAATGCATCGCATTTTGAAATTGAGTTGAAATGGTTTTTGTTCTGTCTTTCTTTGGGCCAATAATAGTTACATTCGAAAACTGAGGTGATGTGTAAGGTGTAACACTTGATCCAGTTCCATCATTATCAACTTCAAAACCATTAGAACCAGATTGGTCGGCAGAATTTGCATCACGGATGCCAATAGCAAACTGTACGGTACCTCGGAAACCAAAATCAACGTCAAAATCATCATCAAGCCCACGGTAAGCGATCAAGTGTTTCGCATTTACAGTTCCACCAAACCATTCAAAAGCATCATCTAGACCATAAGAACATTGCACGTAATCAATTACAGTTCCAGAACCTACTGAACCCATTGTTAATGAGTTAACCTCCTGGTTAGGGTTAATCGGCGTACCAGCATAATCAATTCTTACATATTTTAAAATACCAGAATTATCTGTATCAACCGTGCCACCGTGCCAGCCTTCGTAAGCGCCTTCTAATTCGGCTTCACCACCTGATTGATTGTTAGTTGCTTTTCCACATAATACAACACCACCCCAATCTCCTGGCTCACGTAATCCCGGAGCACGTTCTGAAGTAAAAATAATTGGTTGAGATGCAGTACCTTCGGCAATTATTTTATTTCCTCTTTGTACAACCAAAGTACCTTTTGTCTCTCTGTCTCCGATAATCACCGTACCCGCTTCAATCTCTAAGGTAACTCCTTCAATTGCTGCTAAACCTGCTTTATTTTTTGCATCTCTACCCACTCTAACAAAACCATTAAGTCTGTAAATTTTGTCTTTAGTCCACTTGGTATTGGTGGTAATACTTCCATTTGCAACTTCTACTATTGGTTTAGTAAACCCGGTAGCTGGATTTGTACCTGTACCAGATCCGTTACCAGAATTATATCCAGCTTCATTGTATTCGATAATAGTTGTTCTTTTACATGAACTAAAAATTAATGTTCCTGCCAAAACAAATACCATTGTTTTGAATCCGTTAGTACCAAATTTTGGCTTGTAAAGCTTTTTCATATTCATTTTTCCTATTTAAGTCTTTATTTTTATTTAAAATATTTTGTAAGAAAGCGTTAATCCGAACTGACGGCCACTCCTAAATTGGGCCGTAACCTGATCTTCTGATTGATCGAATTTTCCATCTTGATTTCCGTCTTGCATCAATGTAAAGTTTTGGTTGAGCAAATCGTTGAAGTTGGCTTTTAGGGATAGTTTATTGGTGAAATTTTTCGTCACAACTAAATCAACCACGTTTCTCGGCATCTCATAAATATCCCTGATCAGATCTGTGCCAACAAATGCAATACGTTTTCCAGCAACATTATAAAGCAGGTTAACCTGGAATTTAGATTTAATGTTATTATAGAATATCGCTGCGTTTAAAATATATGGTGATTGTCCTTGCATAGGGCGATTATTAGATTGTCCAATTGCGCTGGCACCATCAAACATCACTTTACTATTAATGTATGAGGCATTTAGCAAAATGGTGATATCGTTTAAAAACTTACTTTCACTTAACCCTGCAAGCGATTTACGCATTTCTAGTTCTACTCCTATATTTCTAACGTTCTGAGCGTTATTGAAATTAAAAGACTGCGCATTAGAACCTGGTATAGCAGTCATCTCGATGGCGTCTTTAAATTTTTTGTAGAAACCTGAAATACTGATCAGTTCGCTTGTTGACGGATAGAATTCATATTTTAAATCGTAATTATCAATCTTTGCTGTTTTTAAATTTGGATTTCCGGCAACATTGAAATTCTGATCAAAATCATAAAATGAAAAGGGTGCAATCTCTCTAAATTCTGGTCTGTTTAATGTTTTACCATAAGCCAGTCTGAATAAAGATTTTTCGTTTATATTAAACTGGATGTTTGCCGAAGGAAGTACCCTAGTAATATCATTATTAACGTTAACAGGGCCTCCAGTATCAAAACTATTCAGTTTCTGAACGTTATTTTCTACTCTTGCACCTGCAAATACGGTTAATTTATCTTTATATGGCAGAACAAAATTGGCGAATCCAGCTAATAGTTTATTTGAAGCATCATAGTTGTCATATGGATTAGATTTTTCGTCCAATCTGATTCCCGTTGTTGTATTAATATTTTTCCAGTCGAAAAGTTCTTCTATAGTTCCCTTTAACAACGACTGATCAAATTGTAATGAATTTGCCCGCACGTAACCGATGTTTCTCGAAGAAAATGTTCTTTGCTTATCTTCATAATAACCACCAACTTTTATTGAAGGCTTAAAACCCTCAGATTTTGGAGCAAGTGCCTGTTCAACATTAAATGCACCGGTTTTAATGTCTTCATTCATTTTGGAATAAAACCGACCCAAGAACTCTGGCTGGGCACCACCAGTTGGCACGAAGATATTATAAGTACCATCTCCATTAGCAAGTGTTCTGTAACGCGAGTAATCTGGCTGATCTCTGAATGATTTACTATAACCTAATACCCAGTCAAACTTGGTATGCTCTTCATTAAATTTATGAACACCAGATAATTGCCCTGAATAAATGCCACGATATAAAACATTCGATGCATAATTGGCGTACTCCTGCTGTTTTTCAGAACCAAGGCGACTAACATATTGTGATGTACTTAATTGATTATACAGGTTTTTAAACTCGAAAGTATTGTTATTATTCAATTTAAAGGCCCAGTTATGTACAAGCCCTAAACGAACATTGTAGGTATACTGATCGTCATTATATCTGTAATTTTCTTCAGCGATTTTCGAAATTGGCTCATAAACCTCGTAATTTCCTCTAAACACGGCATTATTTGTTTTGCTGTTGCTGTAGGTAATCGCCGTAATATTTCCCAATAATTTATTGTTGATGTTAAATCGTTTGCTACCGTAAATATTTAACTTTTGATCCAAATTAGCCGTATTAACTTCTGGTAACCAGTTATTCCTAAGTGCATGCCCGGCCGCGTTCAATTTACTGGCACTAACCTGGTTTAAATTTGAAGGGAAATTAACAGGTAAATCATTTTCACCTGTATTAAAGCCAGTAAAATATAAGCTTCCAGTATTAGTTCTTTTGAAATCTTTAAAAGTAGCATTTTGACGGTAACTAGTTCCATAATCGATTGTTAATCGATCATCATCAGGTATGCTTTTAAGAAAAACCTTAACAACACCTCCTGCAAAATCTGCGGGAATATCAGCCGAAGGACTTTTATAAACCAATACACGATCAATTTGATTGCTTGGTATTAAATCAAATGAAAAAGACCGAACATCCGTTTCTAAGCTGGGTGCGGTTACATTGTTTAACTGAACATTATTATAACGTTCTGCCAGACCACGGATATTAATAAAACGATTGTCTACAATCGTAATACCGGGAACACGTTTTACTACTTGCGCAGCATCTGTATCACCGGATCGCTGAATGGTTTGAGCGGAAACTCCGTTTGCGATTGACTGAGATTTTTTCAGCTCTGCCAAAAGAGATACTTCAGTACCTGATTTCCTGGCGCCTGTAATTACAACATCGTTAAGGGTAGATTGATCATCTTCCATCACAACATCTATCACAGTTGTTTTTCCTGGAGTAACTTTTACATTAGGAATTACCTGTTTTTTAAAGGAAATAAAAGAAAAACTTACACGGTAAGTTCCTGGTTTTACAGTATTTAAAATATAATTACCATCAGCATCACTGGTAGTACCAATTGATGTTCCTTCTATCAATACAGATAGGCCCACCAACGTTTGCCCCGTAGATTTATCCGTTATTTTACCAGAAATTTTTCCGGTCTGTGCATACGAAAGTATGCTGATCGTTAGCGCGAACACAGTAAGTGCCGCCCTTTTAAAAGAGTTTAGTAAGTCCAATTTGCCTTTATTTGATAAGGGCAAAATTATTACCACAGTGTTAACTGTAAGTTAGATGTTAATTAAGATTACTTTACTTTAAAGTTAATTAAATATTAACAAGTATTTTTGATCAGTAACGGATGCCTGTTTTTTTGCAAATAAAGTGCAGTAACCAAATCGGACCAATTAACAGGAATTTAACATCATCTAAGAAAGATGGTTTTTTTCCCTCTATTTTATGGCCGATAAACTGACCAACCCAGGCCGCTACAAATATTGCAGCATAAATGACATAAGCGGTCCCGCTCCCTAAACCTACAGCCTGTTCAATTTTGACGATAACGTAACTCATTATTCCCACCACCCAGATCATCATGAAAAACAATACCGGAGACAATGTAAAATAATAATACAGACTAAAGGCCAATAAAAAGGAAGCCCAGTTAAAGAAGCCATTATAACTGCCTAGAAAGCCCAAATGCGGAAAAGGAATCTGCCATACCAAACCCAATAAGCTAAATACAATTAATGGAACACAGATCCAGTGTACCAGTTTGTTAGTCGGATTTTGATGACTTTCGGCGTACTTGTCAAAAAGTACATCAACAGGTCTCTTAGGTTCAATTTTAATGGTTTGCTTGCTCATTATGTAAAAATAAAAAAAGCGATGGAATATCCATCGCTTTATATTTTGTTTAATTCATAGACCTTATAGGTTTTGGAAACCTATAAGGTCTTAAAATATTACTTCGCAAAGGCTACAGAACGGGTTTCCCTGATTACGGTAACCTTAATCTGTCCCGGATAGGTCATTTCTGTTTGGATACGGGTAGAAATATCAGCTGCTAACAATTCAGCCTGCGCATCGGTAATGCGCTCGCTTTCTACAATTACACGTAGTTCTCTACCGGCCTGAATGGCGAAAGTTTTCTCAACACCTGGATAAGAAAGAGCCAACTCTTCTAAATCCTTAAGGCGTTTAATATAACTTTCCACTACCTCACGGCGTGCACCCGGACGGGCGCCAGAAATGGCATCACAAGCCTGTACAATTGGTGAGATCATTGAAGTCATCTCAATTTCATCGTGGTGAGCACCAATGGCATTACAAATTTCAGGGTGTTCTTTATACTTTTCAGCCAGCTGCATACCTAAAATGGCGTGTGGCAATTCAGGATTGTCATCAGGCACTTTACCAATATCATGTAATAAACCTGCACGTTTAGCCATTTTAGCGTTCAGACCTAATTCTGCGGCCATGGTAGCACAGAAATTAGCTACTTCACGTGAGTGATGTAATAAGTTTTGTCCATAAGATGAACGGTAACGCATACGGCCAACCATACGGATCAATTCAGGATGCAAGCCGTGAATACCCAAATCGATTACGGTACGCTCGCCGATCTCTACAATCTCATCTTCAATCTGTTTTTTGGTTTTGGCTACAATTTCTTCAATACGTGCCGGGTGGATACGACCATCTGTTACCAAACGATGTAAAGCCAAACGGGCTATCTCTCTTCTTACCGGGTCAAAACCTGATAAAATGATGGCTTCCGGCGTATCGTCTACAATAATTTCGATACCGGTTGCTGCTTCCAAAGCCCGGATATTTCTACCTTCTCTACCAATAACGCGACCTTTGATCTCGTCACTTTCGATGTGGAAAATAGAGACAGAATTTTCAATTGCCGCCTCTGTAGCAGTACGCTGGATGGTTTGGATAACTACTTTTTTAGCTTCTTTACTCGCCGTTAATTTGGCTTCATCCACAATATCCTTCACCTGCATCATGGCCTGGGTGCGGGCTTCTTGTTTCAGATTTTCTACCAATTGTTCTTTGGCTTCTTCGGCAGAAAGGCCGGCAATGGTTTCCAATTGCTTTAAATGCTGGTTTTTAAGCACCTCTACTTCTTCCTGCTTTTTAACCGCAAGTTCAGTCTGTTTTTCGAGGTTAATTTTATGCTTTTCGAGTTCCTGCTCTTTTCTATTAAAATTTTCCATGCGCTGATTTACCGATTGCTCTTTTTGCTTAATGGTATTTTCGCGCTGGTTAATGGTATTGTTTCTGGCACTAACTTCTTGTTCGTGCTCGGCTTTTAACTGTAAAAATTTCTCTTTTGCTTCTAAAAGTTTATTCTTTTTTAAAATTTCTGCATTGTTTTCTGCATCTTTTAAAATCTTTTTCACTTTGTTCTGTGCGGCAATTTCCTGCTGTTTAAGCAAGTTACGCAGGAGAAATCTTCCTATTACTACTCCGATAGCTATACCCGCTATCACGGCAAATACGTATCCTAATATTTCAACTATTTCCATTTTGTTTTTTATGTAAAAAAAAACCGCAACTAATTTTTAAAGTCTCATACATTTTAAACCTCAACTAAGCATAATTAGGGTTTAAGCCATTTTCAGGTGCAATAGCAAATGAAATACGCCCTCTTAACCCTATAGATATTGAAGTGTTAAGTTTTATAAAATTTGAAACTCAAAAACCAGCCGCGGCTATGTTTTTATGCTAAATATTGGCATTATTTAAGCGCTGAACAGGTCAGCGTAATGAAATGCCGAAAGAACGAACCTTATTTTGCAAAGAAATTACTGAGTAAAACATCCAATTCTTCAACTTTATCGGCAACAGCAGTATCCTGGCTCTGTACTTTGTTTTCTGTTCTTAACACGGCTGTTGCATAATGCAATACGGCCATAGAAAGAAGGTCTTGCTTATCTCTAACCGCATAATTATCCTGGTAATCTTTTATGCGCTCATTGATCATTTTCGCTGCCCGTCTCACAATTTCTTCCTCTTCCATGTTCACCTTTAATGGGTAAATACGGTCGGAAATGGTTATTTTAATCGAGATTTCTCCCATTTGTTAGCTTAGTTTCTGATTTCCTTGCATCACTATTTTTTTAATAATGCAATACTTTTATCAATCTCCCGCACAAAATCGTTAATTTTTTGTTTAATGTCAAGCGATTTTTCACTTGTCCCCTCGATACTTTTAGCCAATTTTGTAACCCTCAATTTTTCATCAAGTTCTACATTTTTTTCTTTCGCTGTATCAAGTGCTACCTTTAACGATTGGTTTTCAAGCTTTAATAAATCATTTTCTTCCTGTAGCGCATTACATAACTCAATTACCCGAGCCGTTTTTTGTAATACTTTATCTAATTGATCTGCAACAGAAGCCATGAATTTATTTCTAAAAATACGAATTTATATTTTATTTCCTAATTTCTGCACCAGCTTGTGCCGTTAAATTCGTGATAAGCTTCTGCATGGTATGCTCAATCTGCTTATCGGTCAGGGTTTGTTCCTCATCCTGCAGGATGAAATTCAGCGCATAAGATTTTTTCCCTCCCGGCAATTTATCACCAACATACACATCAAATACCCCCACTTCTTTAATCAGCTTTTTATCCGTTTTAAAGGCAATCCCTTTTAAGGTATCGAAAGTTACATTTTGGTCAATTAATAAGGAAAGATCACGACGTACCTGCGGATATTTAGCAACATCTTTGTGCACGATTTTATTTTTCCTTACAATATCCAACAAAACAGCCCAATCAAAATCCGCATAAAATACTTCAGTATTCACATCAGCTACTTTACGATCAGCTTTTGAAACAGCACCGAAACTTACCAAAGTTTTATCTCCACGGAAATATTTAATTCCATAAGCAAAGTTTTCATCGTTTAAAACATCCGACTGATAACTGGCAATCCCCAAACGTGATATAACTGCATCAACAGCTGATTTTAAATTATAAAAAGTTGCCGGTTTAGCCTGGTGGTTCCATTGCTCACTTTGCCTGGCACCAGCAATCAACAATAACAACCTTGGCCGCTCAACATACTTTTCGTTAATCAAATGATAGGTTTTACCAAATTCATAAAACTTCACATCCGAGTTCTTCCGGTTTTGATTGTATGCTACACTTTCCAGCGCAGGCATCAGTAAATTCTGGCGCATTACATTTAGATCACTGCTTAACGGATTTAAAATAAATACGGCTTCGTCTAATTTTTTTGAATAGGCCGATTTGGTTAACGAGTTGCACATAATCTCGGCATAACCATTCGCGGTAAGCATATCTGCAATTACGTTATGTGTATTTTCCTTTTCAGGTTTGACACTGTAAGAAAGTGATGCATTTACCTTTGAAGGGATTTCAATATTGTTATAACCGTAAATACGCAGTACTTCTTCTGTAATGTCGCATTCGCGGGTTACGTCTACTTTAAATGATGGTACCCTTAAAGCCAAAGTATCGTCAGCGGTATTGGTAGCGGAAATACCTAACGCGGTTATGATTTGTTTGATTTCGGCAGATGGGATATTTGCACCGATCAATTTATTGATATTGGTATAACTTACCTCAAACTCAAAGGGCTTGATGTGGTTTGGATAAATATCAGCAACCGGTGAGGAAATTTCGCCGCCAGCCAGTTCTTTAATCAACATGGCTGCATATTTTAATGCGGTAACTGTAATCTCAGGATCAGTACCACGCTCGTACCGGAAAGAGGCATCGGTTTTTAAACCATGTCTTTTAGACGTTTTACGCACAGAAACAGAATTGAAGTAAGCACTTTCGAGGAAAATATTTTTAGTATTCGTATCTACACCAGAAGATTTGCCACCAAACACCCCTGCAATACACATTGGTGCTTCAGCATTGCAGATCATCAGATCATCTGCACTCAACTTGCGCTCCACATCATCAAGCGTTACAAAAGGAGTTCCTTCTTCCGCTTTTTTAACGATTACTTTTCCACCGGTAATTTTATCAGCATCGAAAGCATGTAAAGGCTGACCCAAACCATGAAGCACATAATTGGTGATGTCTACCACATTATTAATCGGACGTACACCAATTACCTTTAGTTTATCTTTTAACCAGTCAGGCGATTCTGCCACGGTAACGCCCGAAATGGTAACGCTACTGTAACGCGGACAAGCGGCCAAATCTTCTACTTCAACCGGAATAACCAGATTTTCGTTGTCCGTTTTGAATGCGGAAATATCGGGCATTTCATACTCACTCCTGAAATAAGCAGCAACATCTCTCGCCACGCCCAAATGCGAAGCCGCATCAGCACGGTTAGGTGTTAATCCGATTTCGAAAACAAAATCGTCATCCATTTTAAAATGATCTTTTGCACGGATTCCAACTTCGGTATCTTCAGCCAGGATCATAATCCCATCATGTGATTTACCCAAACCGATTTCATCTTCGGCACAGATCATTCCCTGCGAAAGTTCTCCTCTGATTTTTGATTCTTTTATCTTAAAAGGTTCTCCCGCTAAGGGATATACCGTAGTACCCACGGTAGCTACCACCACTTTTTGGCCGGCGCCTACATTTGGCGCACCGCAAACAATCTGAAGATTTTCTTTACCACCAACATTTACAGTGGTAATACGTAACCGATCGGCATTGGGATGCTGAATACAGGTTAATACTTCGCCAATAACCAAGCCCTCTAAACCGCCCACAACAGGCTGCACTTTTTCTACACTTTCTACCTCCAAACCTACATTGGTAAGAATTAAAGAAAGCTCCTGAGGTGTTTTTTCAATTTGTACGAATTGCTTTAACCAGTTATATGATATTTTCATTTTAGAGAATCAAGTAATGAGTATCAAGTATCGGGACAAGCCCGGATGATGATCAATTTTATTAAAACGCAAAGATATTATTTAAAGGTCAAAGGAGGAAGTTAATTATTGAGATTTGAGACAGGAGATGTGAGACGTGAGAGATAACAAAACCTAAAAATGGTGCAAACACACCAAAAAGTAACTAATGGCCGATTTTCAGATTGGATAGAATGACCGCACATGCCCCTGCTCCTATTACCAGCATAATAACCGAAGCGATAACTAACTGAAGTCCAGGTTTAACGGGCTGATTTCTTACAGCTTTTATGATAATCTGCACGATGCCAATTACAAACAACAACACCGCAATTACCCAATATATAATAAAAATTCCCATATGCTTATTTTGATATTAACTGTTAAAAAGCAATACGGCACAAGCACCAAAACCGATTACAGCCATTATTACCGAAATAATAAGCAGTTTCAATCCGGGTTTCACCGGTTCGTTCCTGGAAGATTTAATGATAATCTGAATGATCCCCACTACAAAAAGTACAATTGCAGTAAGAATGTAAATCACAAATAGGCCGAATAAACCATCCATATTAATTCATATTTAATTTTTCCCTGATCAGATCTATTTTATTATCGCGGTAAAAAATATTCATGGTCTCGAAAGGCACTATTTTATATTTATCGCTTACAATGTGCACACAAGATTTTTTAACCGCCCGCACATCAAAATCAAGCGGATCCATAAAATTCATGATAATGATCCGAAATAGATTATCGTAACTCAAACTATCTGATTTTACTCTTGGCAGGCAGCACATCAATTCGCCGAAAGTATCTTCGGCACAATCGACCGAAACACCTGTGCTAAACAAGTTGAGCATATGTTCTTTCAGCTTTTCATCATGTTCGAACACGATGGTATTTTTCGAATTATTGAGCAAATCTTCAGGGTTGATCAGGTGTGTCATCGGGATGACTTCATCGCCGATTTTTAAAGCATAAGCCATACATAATGCATCAGGATTGCAGGGTACGGGAATCAAATCCTGCGGGGTGAAGGTTGGATATTGCTCATAAATCTTTCTGCGCACCTCGGTTAAGGTAATCCTTCCCTGCTGATCATTATAATCATCGTTTCTTCCGGCAACCTGGGTCGGTTGGAAAGTAACCCCACGTACACATTTCTGTTTGAGCGCATAATCTAAAATATCGCCAATTTCATGATCGTTTAGCCCTTTTTGCAAAGTAACAACCAAGGTGGTCGATACATTAAACTGATTTAAATGATCAATGGCTTTTTTCCTTACCTCAGTAAGGTCTTCGCCTCTTAGCCTCGTCAATACATCTGCATTAAAACTATCAAACTGCAGGTAAATTTCGAAATCGGGCATATAAGTGGCCAGCTTTTCCACAAAATTGATATCCTTGGCAATCCTGATACCGTTGGTGTTCACCATTAAATGTTTTATAGGTTTGGTTTTGGCGAGATCTAAAATCTTAAAAAACTCAGGGTGCACGGTTGGTTCTCCGCCTGAGAGCTGAACCACATCAGGTTCGCCTTCGTTGGCCACTACCACATCCATCATCCGCTCTATTTCTGCCAAAGTTCTGTGTCTGCCATAATTTGGTGACGACATGGCATAACAGGTTGGACAGGCCAGGTTGCACCGATCAGTAACCTCTATTACCGTTAAACACGAATGCTGTTCATGATCGGTACACAAACCACAATCGTAAGGGCAACCGTAATGCACTTTGGTATTAAACTTAAGTGGCATTTCAGACTGTTTATTGTAATTCCTGATCTGTTTATAATATTCAACATCATCAGCAATCATCACTTTACTATCACCATGTGTCCTGCAATTTTTCAGCATAAACACCTTACCATCTTGAAAAACAATTTTCGCATCGCAAAGCTGTAAACATTCAGGACAAAGGCTTTTGGTATAATCGTAATATATGTAATCTCTGGTATTGGCCATCATGTTACAGGTTAGGTAAGATTCTTTTAGAAATTCGAAAAATGAATTTATAATAATAAATAAAAATAAACAATGCAGACCAATGAATGCTGCTTAAATTTAAAAATAACGAATGGTAAGGCTTTATAAACTCTATCAAAAACCTAAATAAGAAATAAAGCACCATAAATAATTTAAAACGGTCGCCGTTAATCAATTCTCTATGTTTCAAACCATTAAAAAGAAAAATCAAAAGTACCAGATAAATCATTTCATAGAGCATGATCGGATGTCTGGGTATACCGTCACCAAGATCCATACCCATAAAAAAGCGGGTAGGAATACCATAAGTGGGTTCATCGATTCCCATTGAAAAGCAACCGATCCGTCCTATAATCAATGCAACTAAAATCGGGACCACATATACATCTCCCGAGGCGATATTTACTCCAATGATCTTTTTAATCAGCTCAACACCAAATAAGCCACCAAGTAAACCACCAACAATGGTTTTACTTTGATAAAGAACCGAAAACGTAAGATGATAGACTACTTCCGGCGTTTCCAGTACGGCCACTACCCGCGAGCCAACCAGGGCACCAAGCATGGCCCCTAACATAATCCATAATCTGTTTTCGTCAGATATCGGATCTGCAATTCCTTTTTTATAATGGTAATATAACCTCACGCCGATGATAAAAGCGAGGGTTTCAAAAATGTAATGATAATGGTATTGATGACCAAAAAGCCCGAATTGAAAAGGAAATGGTGATACAGATTTTAACAGCATCTATTAAAAGAATAACCGGCAAAAAACGGGTAAATGATCTGAATAATACCTTTTATCCTTACTATCTGTTAACACGGCAAACTTTTGCACTTTAAAACCTTTGTTTACGAAAATATAATCGATCCTGTCTTTAAGGTCGCTATCGAAATGAAAACCATTGAAGGTACCAGTTGGCCCATATGGAGGCTCTACAGAAACGTCTTTTGCATCAATAAGAAAAGATTTGATGGTTGCAATGGCCTCTGTTTCTGGCGTCACGTTCAAATCACCCGTAAAAACAACCGGTAAATTTGGCGCAATCTGCTGTATCTTTTGTTTCAACAATTTAGCTGATTCAATTCTCGCTTTCACCCCAATATGATCGTAATGGGTATTGAAAACGATAAATTCCTTTTTATTCAGCTTATCGTAAAGTTTCACCCAGCTACACACGCGGTTGAGTGCAGCATCCCACCCTTTTGATGGCACATCAGGCGTTTCTGATAACCAGAATGTTCCACCATCTTTTCTGGTGAAACGGTCTTTATCAAAATAAACTGCCGAAAATTCTCCTTTTCTTTTGCCGTCATCGCGTCCAACACCCACTACATCAAAATTGGAATTTTCCAGCAGGGCATCAAATTGTTCAGGCAGGGCTTCCTGTACGCAAAGGATATCGGCATCGTGAAACTTAACCAGTGCTTTGACATTATCTTTTCGGTTTGGCCAGGCATTGATTCCATCTGATGCAACATTTAAGCGGATATTATAGGTAATGAGATTAATTGGAACGCCTTTTTTCTGAGCAAAAGCCGCAATGGTTAATAAAAGAAAAATAGGGATGATTTTTAAAGCATTCATAAAATGTAATTTCACTGTTTAATTAATAAGGTGAATTGCACCACCTATTTCTGAGCCGCTATTATACTATTTTAACTTTAATTGCAGCTTAACATCCAAATATCTTTTAAATTAAATCTTCATCTCTGTAACTATAATAGCGGTTATTGGCAAAAATCAGGTGATCGACCACATACAAACTCAACAAATTACCTGAAGCGACCATATCTCTGGTCAATTTATCATCACTCTCGCTGGGCTTTAAATTTCCGGAGGGGTGATTATGTGCCAACACAATATTAGCCGCATTGTTTTCTAAAGCCGTTTTAAAGATAATTTTCGGATCGGCTACCGTACCAGCCTGTCCGCCTTTGCTGATCAAGAATTTACCGATCACGCGGTTGGACCTATTTAACAGTAATATCCAGAATTCTTCATGATTGAGATTGGCAAAGGTTTGATGCAAATATTTATATACATCGTTAGAGGTCGTTACATGCGTAATCACTTCCTCCGTGGTTTCTTTCCGTCGTAAGCCAAGCTCTAAAGCAGCAATAATCGTTAATGCTTTGGCTTCTCCGATTCCTTTAAACCTCGAAAGTTCCAGAATGGAAGCCTTACCCAGTTTGGTTAAATTGTTATCGTAAAAAGATAAAATTCTTTTACTTAAATCAACAGCGGTTTCGTTTTTATTACCTGAGCCAATTAAAATGGCGATGAGTTCAGCATCCGTTAAATGTCTTCTGCCATGCAACAAAAGTTTTTCGCGGGGCCGATCTTCTTCAGCCCATAACTTTATACCTAGCTTCTGTTCGTAGTTTTCCATTTTTGAAGATAAAAAAAGGCATCCTAACTTATCGTTGGGATGCCTTCCTAATATCGTAAAAAAATGGCTTATTTTAAACCGTTAACGAATTTCGTTAATTTTGATTTGTTATTTGCCGCTTTATTTTTGTGGATGATGTTCTTTTTAGCTAAACGATCTAACATAGAGATTACTTTAGGCAATAAATCCGATGCAGATTTTTTATCTTCTGCAGCACGTAATCTTTTAATGAAAGTACGCGTAGTTTTTGCCTGATATCTGTTACGTAAACGTTTTGTTGCGTTTGCTCTAATTCTTTTTAATGAAGATTTATGATTTGCCATTTCTATTTAGCCTTTTATTTTTCTTATTCGTTTCCTATAATTCGGGTTGCAAATATAGGATTAATGTTTTTAAATCACAAAACACTTTTAACTTTTTTTTCATTAAAACCAAACGCTGTTTTCGAACAGCAAAAATAAGTTAAAATTATTCATTAATAATACTTTAACCTGATTGAATAAAAATTCTTTTACATAGAGAAAACAGTCTTAAAAATACTATTTTTGGGCAAAACGATTTTGAGTGAAAAAGAGAATAGCCATCTTTGCATCAGGTTCCGGCTCTAATGCCCAAAAGCTGATGGAGCATTTTAAGCGGAGCAATGAAATAGAAATATCTTTGGTGTTAACGAACAATGCCGATGCATATGTATTGCAAAGAGCTGATAATTTTGAAATTCCCACCCATATCTTCGATCGAAATGAGTTCTACCAAACCGATGAGGTAGTAGACCTGCTGAAAAATCTTGAAATTGATTTTATCGTGCTGGCAGGTTTCCTTTGGCTAATCCCTAAAAACCTGATCCATGCTTATCCAGGCAGAATTGTGAATATCCACCCTGCAATCCTTCCTAAGTTTGGGGGAAAGGGCATGTACGGCGACCATGTTCACCAAGCGGTAATGGCTGCTGGCGAAACTGAAGGCGGAATAACCATTCATTATGTTAACGAAAATTACGATGAAGGCGAGTACATTCACCAGGCCCGCTACCGGATAGACAAAAACGACAGTCTGGAAATGATAAAATTTAAGGGACAGCAACTGGAGCACCTGCATTATCCGCGCGTGGTGGAAAGCATTGTCAAAAAAATCAGCAAATAGTTAAGATGCTAAAGCATTAACACAGTACTGGTAAAAGATCCGAACTAACACTGTTTTTAATGTGATACATCATTAATTGGCCGCAAGATGTTTCCTACATTCTGGAAACTACCCGGCCTTATTAATCATCCGCCTTTTAGCGAATTATACTCAAATTTATAATTTGTAAGTGCCAGCAACCGGCAACAATTGCTTTTCGTTTGTCGTCTTAAAAGACGATTAATGACCAATCGCATTTAAAACCGAGTCTTTCTTTCCGGCAAATCCTACCGCACCTTCTATAAAAGAGTAGATAAGCATGAACGATGCAATCTGCTATTTAAACAATCAAAAATCTTGCTAAGAGCTGAAAAATTTCACGGCGGGGTTTCGATAATGGATTCAATTACCCCGATCAACTAATCCAATTAAAAATTGGAAACACCACCTCTTTAATGTTTAGCGCTTTTATTTAAAACATTAACGAATGTAAGTTCAACTCTACCATATATCAATTCCCCCTTGTATCGGTGTTCCTTTTTAGAGAAGTTTAAATGTGGTTAAGCAATAACGCGTGCTTGCTTCCAAATCACAAAATGAAATAGGCTAAGTATATATTTTTTGTAGACGTACAAATCATATCAATAAAGCCTGTAAGCAAAAGCCCAAACGCCAGGGTGAGATGGCGGGTTTACCTAATCAATAAAACTGTATAAAATGAAAAACTTA
Source organism: Pedobacter sp. BG31 (assembly GCF_042464845.1). Classification (NCBI taxonomy): domain Bacteria; kingdom Pseudomonadati; phylum Bacteroidota; class Sphingobacteriia; order Sphingobacteriales; family Sphingobacteriaceae; genus Pedobacter; species Pedobacter sp. BG31. The sequence goes on along the minus strand of NZ_JBHNZK010000011.1, from coordinate 135,175 downwards.
AAAGGAATGCAGAAGAGCCTTTCTTCTTTGGAGAACAAAAGACTCCAAGATTTAAGCACAGTACAAGGTGGTTTGTACCTTATCAGATCAAACGTTGCCTGTCCGGGCCAATACCCAAGTGAAACTGTGGAATATGACGCTTACGAAAGCAATGGCGGCAAGTATATCGGAAGAACATGTCAATCTGCTGTTTCAGCCCCAAGTTCTGACATAGGAAACTGGAACGGCGCTAACTAAGCAAATTTAAGTTGAGCCTCAACTCGTGTCATTTATAAACGACTAAGGTTTGACAGGAAAATGTACCAAAGTCTGCAGAACAGGATTTTGGATTCTGCTCACAATAAAAACTAGTAAAATGAAAAACTTAAAAGGAATGAAGAAAGACTTTTCTTCACTTGAAAACAAAAAACTTACTGATTTATCTTCAACCAACGGCGGAAGAGCAATGGGGGGCTACACCTCTATTCAATCCAATGTATTTGTGGGTGAAGGATGTATAGAGTATGATCACTATGAGGGACCGAATGGTACAGGTGGATATATTTACAGGGAAATCCGTCGTCTTGCACCCGGTGAACCTGTTCACAACTACTAAAATTGTTTAAATGTAATTTCTGCCATCACTTCTGCAGAAGTTACATTTAATCAAATCCTATGAAAAGATACGGGCTGCCTTCTTAACAGGGGCGCCCTATCAAAATCATTCACTGGCCAATTAAATAAAGATGATTTTAATTATATCCAAGAAACAGGAGACCACCACCAATGAAGTGATCAAATGGCTTTTGGCAATGGGTAAAAAATTTATCCGGGTACAGGAAGACGAAGTTTTTGAGATCAAAACCAAAGAGAAAAGGATTTATATAGAAAGCGATAGGAACTGTTTTTACCTCGATGAAATCAGTAGTGTATGGTACAGAAGAGGAGGTTTAAAATTTAAAAATTTCCACTACGGCAATCATTCGGTAAACATTCACATGCAGGAGCACCAACATTGGCTGCATGATTATGTAATCAAAACACTTGAATCCAAAAAGCACATCAATAAACAAAGCAATAGCGCTGTAAACAAACTGTTTGTATTAGAGCAGGCAAAAAAAACAGGGCTGGATGTTCCCGAATATTACCTTGCGGAGAATACGTGTGATGTGGTTTTGGATAAAACAATAATAAAGCCATTGACCGGAAATATAACGATTGACGCTTACCAGAATTATGGGGAAAGCATTATGTATACGCATGTTATCGATCGCCAGGAAGAAGATAGCTTCTTTATTACCTTTTTTCAGGAAAAAATTGAAAAGGATTTCGAAATCAGAAGCTTTTACCTGAACGGAAGGTTTTTTTCCACGGCAATAATCTCTCAAAATGATGAGCGAACCAAAACCGATTTCAGAAAGTACAATCTTGAAAAACCCAACCGAAATGTGAGATACAATCTTCCTATAGAAATTGAAAAGAAAACCCGTCAATTAATGGAGTTACTGGATATAAACTGTGGCTCAATAGATTTCATAAAAAGTGAAGAGAAATTTTATTTTTTGGAGGTCAACACCGTTGGTCAATTTTTAGGAGTCAGCTCCATGTGTAATTATGGTGCAGAGAAAGCTATAGCCGAATATTTATGAGATATAAAATCGAAGATAAAAATAAGCTGCCGCTAACATTCAAATTTGTAGATGAATATAGGGGTAAAAAAAATAGTCAAAAAGGTAATGATGTGCTTTATGCCCCGTGCAAGCGATATCAAACCAACTTCCTTATGCTGGTAAAACCATATAAACCCATTAGCAGATTATTATGAGGTACTTCAACTTATTTAGTGATATCCTGATCACAAAAGGCGTTAACAGAATCTTAATTTCTGATTTACAACGTAACTATTCTGAGTTGCAGTCTTTAGAATTGAATAATATAATTGAAGAGTTAAAATCGAATTCCATTGAAGATGTATTTGCGCTTTATGATCAGGAATCAAAAGAAATGCTACAGGAATACCTGAACTTTTTAGTAGAAAAAGAGTACGGTTTTATTACTGAAAACAGTTGGGACGAAAACTTTCCACCATTACAAACGGACTTTAGCGATAGCAGCACCATCTCTAATATATTTATCGAAACTGCTGATTTAATGTTTTCGCCACAGTTGGTGCAATCTATTGAAAATTTAGGAATAAGACATTTGGTAATCTATTGTGAAAGCAAACTTTCATTGATGAATTTTTTGACATTAGAAGACACATTTAACGACTCGTGCTTAGAAAGCATAGAAATTTTTTCGTTGTACCATGAGGACGTAAATGATGATTTCGTAAAAAAACTGGATGAAAAATGTGTAAGAATCTATAGCTTGATATTCCATAAGTGTGATAATGCTGCTTTCGAGGTTACAGATACTTTTAAATTCAACCTGGTTTTTACCGATCAATATTTAAAAATAAATTCTTGCGGAAAAGTAGATCTAAAATACTTTGAAACAAACATGCTGAAGGTTTTAGAAGCCATTAACCATAATTCTTGCCTTCATAAAAAAATAGGTATTGATATAAATGGCAATATTAAAAACTGTCCTGCAATGTGCAATAGCTTCGGAAACATCAACACGACCACTTTAGAAGAAGCCATCCTCCATGAAGATTTTAAAAAATACTGGAACCTAACCAAGTCCGGAATTCAGATTTGCAAAGACTGCGAATTTCGAAACATCTGCACAGATTGCAGAGCTTTTACAGAGCAAACCCATAAAAATAATGATGGCTTAGACATTTCAAAACCCTTAAAATGTGGTTACAACCCCTATACCAGCCAGTGGGAAGAATGGAGCTTAAATCCGCTTAAGCAAAAAGCAATACAAAGTTACAGCATGCAGCAATTAAACTACGATGCCTAAAAAATTCCCTTTTTATAAACAACCCGATGCAAAAGACTGTGGCCCTACTTGTTTACGTATTATAGCTAAACACTATAATAAAAGTATTCCGCTTCAGCATCTGAGAACACTTACTGAAACAACCAGAGAAGGTAGCGGCCTTCAGGGGCTTAGCAATGCAGCCGAAAATTTAGGTTTTAGAACTTTAGGGGTTAAAATAGATTTTAAAACCCTGGTTGCAGATGCGCCTTTACCTTGCATTGTACACTGGAACAAAAATCATTATGCGGTGGTTTATAAAATTGATAAAGCCGAAAAAGTTTATATTTCAGACCCTAGCTATGGCTTAATTACTTATAAAAAAGAGGAATTTATTAAACATTGGATTGGTGAAAATGCAAACGACGAGACCGAGGAAGGCATTGCACTTGTTCTGGAAACCAGCCCCTCATTCTATCAGGATAACTTTGAAGATGAAGAAAAGAAGACAAGTTTCGCTTTTCTATCCAGATATCTGTTAAAGTATAAATCGCTCGTTATACAGCTTGCCTTTGGCTTACTTGCCGGAAGTTTGCTATCGCTGATTTTTCCTTTTCTTACCCAAAGTGTGGTAGATGTGGGAATACAAAATCAGGATATCAATTTTATTTACCTGGTTTTGCTGGCACAGGTAATGCTTTTTATAGGTAAAATGGGCATTGATATTATCCGTAGCTGGATCTTACTGCATCTTTCTACCAGAATAAATATCTCTATCGTTTCCGATTTCTTCATCAAGTTAATGAAACTTCCCATCAGTTTCTTTGATACCAGAATGACGGGAGACATTATGCAACGCATCAACGACCACCATAGGATAGAACAATTGCTGACAAGCTCTTCGCTAAGCACACTGTTTTCTATGGTTAACCTGATCATTTTCAGCATTGTATTGCTCATGTATGATTATCGCCTCTTTGCAGTTTATTTAATCGGCGCTATCCTATATGTGGCGTGGATTACCTTTTTCCTCAAAAAAAGAAAAGAACTGGACTACAAAATGTTCTCACAGGTTTCGCAGGAGCAGAGCACAGTAATTGAGCTTATTAACGGCATGCAGGAAATAAAAATGCATAATGCGGAGAAGCAAAAAAGATGGGGATGGGAATTTTTACAGGTAAAGTTGTTTAAAATTAGAATAAAGGCCCTTTCCTTAGAGCAGTGGCAATCTGTTGGCGGTGGTTTTATCAACCAGATTAAAGATATTTTAGTAAGTTTTCTTTCAGCAAAACTGGTACTGGATGGAAATCTCACACTAGGTATGATGCTTTCTGTGCAATACATTATCGGTCAGTTGAATAGCCCATTGTTACAATTGATCGATTTTATCAAACAAACTCAGGATGCCAAAATATCTTTGGAAAGACTTGGTGAAATTCATGATAAAAAAGACGAAGAAGACACTGATGAACAATATATTACAGAAATCCCACAAAAAGACATTACACTAAATAAGGTATCCTTTAGATATGTTGGCTCAGATACATTCATTTTCCAGGATTTGAACCTAATTATCCCTTATCAAAAAACCACAGCAATTGTGGGCACCAGCGGCAGCGGCAAAACCACGCTATTAAAACTGCTTACCAAATTTTACGATCCGGAAAAAGGTGATGTTCAGATTGGCGGAGCAGACCTCAAAAGTATATCGCCTAGCCATTGGCGAAAGCAATGCGGCGTAGTGATGCAGGAAAGTTATGTGTTCAATGATACCATTGCCAATAATATAGCCATCGGCGAAGATATGATCGATAAGCAAAAACTGAGAAAAGCGATCGAGATAGCCAATATCAAGGAGTTTATTGAAGATTTACCCTTAAGCTACAACACTAAAATAGGCAACGAAGGTATTGGCATGAGCGGTGGCCAAAAACAAAGATTATTTATTGCCCGGGCAGTTTACAAAAGCCCGGATTATATCTTTTTTGATGAAGCGACGAGTGCATTGGATGCCAACAATGAAAAAATCATTATTGAAAATTTAGCGCAGTTCTTTAAGGGAAAAACTGCGGTAGTTATTGCACACCGGCTATCAACAGTTAAACATGCCGATAAGATTATTGTGCTGGATAAAGGGATAGTGGTAGAGGAAGGCAACCACCATCAACTGGTGGCAAAAAAAGGTGAATATTATCGATTAATCAAAAATCAGCTCGAACTTGGAAACTAAAAAAGATAAACTAGACGAGATACAGCTTCGTTCTGAAGCTGTTCAGGATGTATTATCAGACCCTCCACATTGGATGTTCCGCTGGGGCAATGCCGTCATACTGGGTATTCTGTTCATGATTTTGCTGATGAGCTACTTCATCAAATACCCGGAATTTGTACCTGCTACCATTGTAATAACCTCACAAAACCCGCCAGAAAAGCTTGAAGCGAGAATAGATTCTAAACTGGAAAAAATTTTGATCAAAGATCACGAACGGGTTCATAAAAATCAGGTTTTAATGGTGCTGCAATCGACTGCAAACTATGACGACATTTTACAACTCAGCAAAATAATCGACTCAACATCTCCGGCCCAGATGGCGTCTTTTCCGGTAAATAAGGTATCAACATTTAAATTGGGCGAGCTCCAGAGCGATTATAACAGTTTCGAAAAGGCATTCCAGGACGAAAAGTTATTTGCATCACTTAAACCCTACGAACCAGAAAACAAAGCGACCGAGCAAAATATCACAGCCAACAGAAGCAGGGAACTTGCGCTAAAAAATCAAAAAAAACTGGAACTGGCCAAATTTGAACTGATTAAAAAAAATTATCAGCGAACGTTGCAGCTTGTTAATCAAAAAGTAATCTCTACCGCCGAATTCGAAAATGAAAAAATTAAATTTATACAGGCCGAGCAAAGCATACAAAACATAGAAATTTCCCTGTCGCAAACCCAGGAGGCCATCGCAAACCTTAATAAAACCAGAAGTGGAATAAACATCAATCATGAGAAAGACAAGAGTAATTTTGCTTTACAAACCTTACAGTTATTTGAACAATTAAAAAAATCTTTGAGGCAATGGCAGCAAAATTATTTAATCACGTCATCAACAGACGGTATCGCAAGTTTCCAGCAATTCTGGGGCGAAAATCAGTTTTTAAAACGAGGCGATGCCATATTAACCATTCTTCCGGATAATAAAAAGGCGCTCATTGGCAGGCTACTTGTGCCAGCCACCAACTCAGGTAAAATAACACGGGGCGAAAAAGTGCTAATCAAACTGGACAATTACCGTTTTCAGGAATATGGGATTTTAGAAGGCAGCGTGCAGAACATTTCTTTCACCCCAAATGAAAAAGGAAACTACTATGTAGACGTGAACTTACCAAAAGGTTTAACCACCTCGTATAATAAAACCCTTACTTTTGACAAAGAATTAAAGGGCAATGCAGAAATTGTAACCCAGGATTTAAGGTTAATAGAACGGTTTTTATACCAAATCAGAAAGTTATTGGGATACCAAAGTTAGCGTAGAAATTTTGATCAGATAAAAAGATGATAATATAACCGCAACCAAACTTCTGCAGATTGGCAATTAACTGTTCTTCTAACATTTGCTCGCTTTGTTTAGCAATTTAATTCCAAAGTGCTTCGTTTTTCCAATCTGCCTTAAAGCCTAATGCATTTGGATCTACCGATGGGTATTTGATTAACAATTCTTTCATTTTTAGCGCAAATGAATTTTCTGGCGCTATGATATTAAGCATGTACCTGATAATACATAAATGAAGGTACAACTTTTGTGTATCTGTTGGCACATCAATCAGCCAATGAAAAGGAGGCTTAGACAATATTTTAGGAGTTCCAGGAAGATTTTTATTCCATAATCTACTGTGATGTGCACAGTAATTTCTTATTTGTGCAATAGATTGTAACCAACTGGGAAGGTAAGTATGGTTTACGGCTCCTAATTCTTCGGCAATAACATCTTTTGATTCGACAGTATTTTTAAGATTGCCATACAGTTTAGAAAGTGAACCGAAACTGGTCATTTCTAAAGATTTCCAGGCTGGAGGAAACCTTAAATCTTCTTTATATTTCTTTTTATGTTCTTTGATGAAAATGTCTTTCGATCGGTCTATTTCCTCTTTCAAACTGGCAAGTGTTTCTATAAGAGCGCCGCTATCTTTAAATATAGCTATGTTTAGGAACCACCAGGGATCAAATTCATGAGACAAGTGGTAAATTAACTTTGTACGTAAACTAATCTCAATCTTTTCGATCGCGTCAAAAATTAAAATCCGTAGTTCCCTATCAAAATTATAAAGGTGAATAACATCTTCAAATTTACTATTTGGTTTAAATATATGCTGTTCTTTATCCAATTGCATGGGCCACCAATAGCCTGCTAAACGATAATAACTTACATGCGACAGGTAATGGATAGCTAGGGCATGGTCTGCGATGGCCAATCCCCTTTCTTTAAGTTGTGCAATGTGCTCCTCAATGGTAAATGTTTTTTTATTATAAATCATGGAGAGATAGTTTTACAACAAAAATAGAAACCCGCTGAAAAACGTTTTTAAAATCGAATTGGGGAGTTCATTTTGAAAGAATGAAAACGCTATAAAAGCAAAAGACCCGCCCTGGGACGCTGTTCTGACGGGTAGCTTGGCGAGTACTATTAGTACAAATATAGTATCTTTTTTTGGCATGATAAAAATATACTGAAATATTTTTATAAAGGTAAATACTGTGCAATATACATTAGCTTGAAAACAACTGCCATACTTTCAATATACTTTCGCCACAAGTCCAATGACCTATCGATTAGTTTATCATATTTTATCATTTGGCAGAAATGAGCATTAATCAATAGAATGGAACATTTCGACTAAAAATAAGGCTATGGAAAACCTTAATTTTAGAATAATAAAACCCAACAATCTATTTATTAATTTTTCTTAGTAAAAAGTCTATACAGCCCCGCTATTCCCAATTATTAAAAAAGATCTAACTCAAAGGTTTACCGTAACCCTTTAAACATTTGATCTATCAGTTCCTTTCTCTGTGTTTTTGAAGTAGCTAGTATCAACTCGACCTTAGACAAAACCAAAACAGCCGTGGCAAACCTTATTGTTTTTTTGCCTATCCAACATAATAAAAAAACCATCCGATTTTACTACCTTTGCGGCTCAAAATTTTCAGTAGAATGAGTCAATCCATTAAAATCAAAAACGCTTTAATCTCAGTATATTATAAAGATGGTTTAGAGCCATTGGTAAAATTGTTGGCCGCACAAGGGGTACAATTATTTTCTACGGGCGGAACAGAACAATTCATCAAAGATTTAAACCTTCCTGTTACGGCGGTTGAAGATTTAACCGGTTATCCATCTATTTTAGGCGGACGTGTTAAAACCTTACACCCAAAAGTATTTGGCGGAATCTTAAACCGTAGGGCGTTAACTGGCGACCAGGAGCAGATTGCTGAATATGAAATTCCTGAAATTGACCTGGTTATTGTTGACTTATATCCATTTGAAGAAACTGTAAAAGCAGGTGGAACACCTGAAGAAATTATCGAGAAAATAGACATCGGTGGTATTTCACTGATCCGTGCCGCAGCAAAAAATTTCAATGATGTGGTGATTATCGCATCAAAAAATGACTATCCTACTTTAGAAGCTCAATTGGCTGAACAGAATGGCGAAACCACTTTAGCACAGCGTAAGGCATATGCTAAAAAAGCATTCCATACTTCTTCTCATTACGATACTGCCATTTTCAATTATTTTAATACCGAAGAGCCACTTGATGTTTTTAAACAGAGTGTTACGGAAGCCAAAACTTTACGTTATGGCGAAAACCCCCATCAAGGTGGGGTATTTTATGGCGATTTAGATGCCATGTTCACCAAGCTTAATGGTAAAGAACTTTCTTACAACAACCTGGTTGATGTAGATGCAGCTGTTGCTTTAATCGACGAATTTGAAGACCCAACTTTTGCCATTTTGAAACACACCAATGCCTGTGGTATTGCCTCACGTCCAACGGTTAAACAAGCATGGATTGATGCTTTAGCCTGTGACCCGGTTTCGGCTTTCGGTGGGGTACTGATTACCAACGTTGAAGTTGACCTTGAAACCGCAGAAGAAATCAATAACCTGTTTTTTGAGGTATTGATTGCGCCTTCTTATCAGGCAGAAGCAGTAGAGCTGTTCAGCAAAAAGAAAAACCGTGTTATTTTACAGCGCAATGAGGTTGAATTGAGCAAAAAACAATTTAAAACCTTATTAAACGGTGTAATTGAGCAGGATAAAGATTTAATTATTGAAGGTCCGGAGCAAATGACAACGGTTACCGATAAAGCGCCAACCGAACAAGAACTGAAAGACTTATTCTTTGCCAACAAAATTGTAAAACACACCAAATCGAATACCATTGTTTTGGTTAAGGATGATGTGTTAATTGCAAGTGGTGTGGGCCAGACTTCGCGTGTTGATGCCTTAAGACAGGCGATTGAAAAAGCGGCTTCTTTCGGTTTCAGCGTTAAGGGTGCCGCAATGGCTTCTGATGCTTTCTTCCCTTTCCCGGACTGTGTGGAGATTGCTGCCGATGCCGGAATTACTGCTGTCCTGCAACCAGGTGGATCAATCAAAGATGCAGATTCTGTTGCAAAAGCAAACGAAAAAGGTATTGCAATGGTAACCACCGGGGTAAGACACTTTAAACACTAAAAAAGGTAGAAGGTTGAGGCTTTGAAGGCGAAAGGTTATATATCCATACCTTACCTTCACAAGAATCCGAAACTAAAAATGATGAGCTTTATTTTCCCAATATTTTAATTGCCTTAAAAACAATTTAATAACAGGAGAAAATAAAACTTAAAACAATAAAAATCCTATTTTTACATTAGGAATAGTATAGATTTGATCAAATAAAGAAAACATACCTTATACATGGGATTATTTAACTGGTTTACGCAAGAAGTTGCCATTGACTTAGGCACCGCGAATACCCTGATTATACATAACGACAAAGTAGTGGTAGATGAGCCATCTATTGTTGCTTTCGATCGTACTACAAATAAAGTTATTGCAATTGGCCGCCAGGCCATGCAAATGGAGGGAAAAACCCACGATAATATTAAAACTGTCCGTCCATTAAAAGATGGGGTAATTGCCGATTTTAATGCTGCTGAAGCGATGATTAAGGGAATGATCCGTATGCTTAACGGCGGTAAGGGCTGGATGTTTCCTTCTTTACGTATGGTAATCTGTATTCCATCTGGTATTACTGAAGTAGAAAAACGTGCCGTGCGCGATTCTGCCGAAATTGCCGGTGCAAAAGAAGTTTATTTGATCCACGAACCAATGGCCGCTGCCGTAGGTATCGGGATTGATGTGGAAGAGCCAATGGGTAACATGATTATTGACATAGGTGGCGGTACTACCGAAATTGCAGTTATTGCTTTATCAGGTATTGTTTGCGATCAGTCTATCCGCGTTGCGGGAGATAACTTCGATTCTGATATCGTAAATTATATCCGCCGTCAGCACAATATCATGATTGGAGACCGTACCGCGGAAAAAATTAAAATTGAAGTTGGTGCAGCTTTACCGGAATTACAGGATGCCCCTGCTGATTTCGCCGTTCAGGGCCGCGATTTAATGACGGGTGTACCAAAGCAGATTACTGTTTCTTACACTGAAATTGCACACTGTTTAGACAAATCAATCTCTAAAATTGAAGAAGCGATTTTAAAAGCTTTAGAAATTACCCCTCCTGAACTTTCAGCAGATATTTACCAAACAGGTATTTATTTAACCGGTGGTGGTGCATTGCTTAGAGGTTTGGATAAGCGTGTTGCAGCCAAAACAAAATTACCTGTTCACGTTGCAGAAGATCCACTTCGTGCAGTAGTGCGCGGCACCGGCATCGCCCTTAAAAACATTGGCGGATATAAATTTTTAATGCAATAACATTCAGTTTGGAGTTTGGGGTTGTGAGCTTGGAGTTTCCACTCATACACCAAACGATTAACTCCTAACTCCGAACTTTTAACTCCAAACTCAAATGCGTAACCTTTGGATTTTCATCAGCAGATACAACGCATTTTTCTTGTTTATCATTTTTTTCTTCGTTGGCATCTACCTCACGGTTAAAAACAATGCTTATCAGCGGAGCGTAACCCTAAACTCTAGCAATGAGATCGTGGGTACCGCGTATGAAAGGTTAAATGTTTTTAAACGGTATTTAAACCTGGGAATGGTTAACGATAGTCTGGCCGCAGAAAACGCTAAACTTAAAAGTCAGTTACTCGGATTAACTACCGTAGATACAGCCAAAGATGTTAAAGTGGTGGATACGGTAACCAATCAACAATATACTTATCTGGCAGCCAAAGTGGTAAAAAACTCGGTTACTTTGCGCAATAACATCATGACGATTAACAAAGGCACGGATGATGGAATTAAAAGTGGTATGGCCGTTATTGCACCTCAACGTGGAGTAGTTGGATTTATCCGTGATGTTTCCGCACATTTGGCCACCATTCAGTCTTTACTGCATAAAGATACCAAGATCAGTGTAACCCTGAAAAAGAACCATGCACTTGGCTCATTGGTTTGGGGCGACGGGAATTTTGATATTAAAAAGGCATTTGTAAAAGAGGTACCCAACCATATTAAAATGTACGTTGGCGATACTGTTATTACTTCCGGTTATGGCTCTTTTCCTGCAGGGGTCCTGATTGGAAAAATCAGCAAAGCGAATGTGGCTACAAATGATAATTTTTTATCGGCAGAATTAAATTTGTTTACTGACTTTAGCACATTGCAATATGTATATGTGGTTAAAGATAAAAGAGCTGATGAGCAAAAAGCTTTAGAGAGCATGGCTAAACCGAATGAATAGTAGAATCATAATTGTAAATGTGATCAGGTGGTTTTTACTGCTTTTTGTGCAGATTTTTCTGCTCAAGAATATGGGTTTTTACGATCTCTCCACTCCTTTCATCTACGTACTGTTTTTACTTCTACTTCCATTTGGCATCCCTAATATTTTATTGTACGTACTGGCCTTTGCAACCGGATTGGCACTTGATGCCTTTTACGACACCATGGGCGTACATGCCACAGCTTGCGTAGTTTTGGCGTTTGTAAGGATTTCTTTTATTTCCATCAGTTTAAACCGCGATGCTATTGACGACCCTGAGCCGTCCTTAAGTTATATGGGTTTCCAGTGGTTTTCTCTTTATGCTTTTCTTTGCGTTGCAGCACACCACCTGGTATTGTTTTTTCTGGAAACATTTAGGCTCACCGAAATTGGTTATACCTTAATGAGATGCGGCTTAAGTTGTATCTTTACACTGCTTATTATTTTTCTGGTAGAGTTTATATTCTATAAAAGAACACCACGCTAAATGGATCAGTTATTTAATCGAAAATATATCGTTCAGGGATTATTTATTGTAGTAGCCCTGATTTTATTGGGAAAGCTATTCTATATCCAGATTATTAGCGATAAAGCCTTTAGCTCTGCCGAAAGTAACGTACTCCGTAAAATTTACAAATACCCTGCCCGCGGTGCGATCCTCGATCGGAACATGAAAGTGATTGTGCAGAATGAACCTGTTTACGATTTAATGGTGATCCCAAACGAGGTTAAACCTTTTGATACCCTCGGACTGGCCAACGCTTTAGAAATTACCATAGAGGATGTTCGTAAAAAGTTAAAAAAAGCAAAAGCGCAATCCCCTTACCAGTCTACATTTTTTGAAAGGCAGATTTCGGTACAGAGTTATGCCCGCTTACAGGAAATCATGTACCGTTTTCCAGGCTTCAGAACGCAGGATCGAACGATCAGGCATTATCCTGATAGCATTGCCGGACAGCTTTTTGGCTATGTTAAGGAGGTGAGTCCGGATGATATTGAAAAATCAGAAGGTTATTATAAACCGGGCGATTTTATTGGAAAAAGTGGACTGGAACGCTCATATGAAGATTTTTTGAGAGGTGAGAAAGGCGTAATCAATACACTGTACGATGCTAAAAATGTTGCTCAAGGGAGTTATGCCAATGGTAAATATGATATAAATGCTGTTTCAGGTGACCGATTAATTTCTTCATTAGACATCAGGATCCAACGCCTTGGCGAAGAATTAATGAAAAATAAGGTAGGGGCTATTGTGGCCATTGAGCCTTCAACAGGAGAAATTCTGGCATTTGTGAGCAGCCCGGGTTATGACCCTAACCAGTTAGTGGGTAAAGATTGGGGAAAAAACTACATGAGCCTGATTGCAAACCCCTACCGCCCGCAGATTGTAAGGCCTATTGCCGGACAGTATTCTCCTGGCTCATCATTTAAACCGGTTGACGCACTGGTTGCCCTGCAAGATGGTGCCATCGATCCAAATACGACTTTTTTCTGCCCTGGTTATTACATGGCCGGAAACCACAAAGTAAAATGCGAACACGTTGATGGTACCATTAACATGCAACGTGGTATTGCCCGCTCCTGCAACACCTATTTCTGCCATGTTTTTCAGAACATCATTACTAAAAACGGCATGAAAAACCAGCGTCAGACATACGCAAAATGGCATGAGCAGATTTCTAAATGGGGTTTTGGCCAGAAATTGGGTATTGATATGCCTTTTGAAAAAAAGGGTATATTTTATCAGGCTGATCATTACGATAAGATTTATGGCAAACGCTGGGGATATACCACTGTAATTTCGCAGGCCATTGGTCAGGGAGAGATTACCTCTACCCCATTACAAATGGCCAATGTAATGGCAGCTATCGCCAACCGTGGTTATTATTTAAAGCCCCACTTGATTAAAGGTATTGGCGATAAAAATGTAGTAAAAAAAGAGTATGTGGTTAAAAATTATGTGGGTGTAGATGAAAAATACTTTCCTATCGTAATTGATGGCATGCGGGATGCGGTGAACAGCCCCTGGGGAACAGCAAAAGAATCGCAGATACCCAACATTCTGATGTGCGGTAAAACCGGAACCGTGCAAAATCCACATGGCAAAAACCATTCTGTTTTTATTGGTTTCGCGCCTATGAACAATCCTAAAATTGCCATCGCCGTAATTGTAGAAAATGGCGGCTATGGAGGTTCTTATGCGGCACCGATATCAAGTTTCATTGTTGAAAAATATCTAACCGATAGCATTAAACCACGTGCCAATGGCTATACGGTAAAAGCATTCGCAGAAACCAATCTTTTACCGGCTTTGATTGATAAGACAAAAAAGTTTAAACCGACCAGATTGGATAGTTTAAAACTGAAAAGGGCCGATTCACTAAAAAAAGTTAAAGACAGCCTCAAAGTAAAACCGGCCTTACTTAAACAAACCGTTGCTAATAGGCTAAAGGTAAATCAACCCGATATAAACCATAAACCTGTAACCCCTAAATAAGATGCAACAACAGGGAAACCGTTTCTTTTTTAATGTAGACTGGATTACTGTTTTAATCTATATTGCCTTGTGTGCAGTTGGTTTTATCAATGTTTATGCTTCTATCTACAATCCAGATAAAGCAACGGGATTCGATTTTGGAAGCAGTTATGGAAAACAGTTAATTTTTGTTATTACCAGCTTAATATTAGGTCTATCAATCTTATTGTTTGACGGCAGGTTGTTTAATGTATTTGCACCATTTATTTACGGAGCCACTTTATTTTTACTCGTTGTGGTACTTTTTGTAGGGAGAAATGTAGGTGGAAACCAGGCCTGGATCCCCATAGGCTCTTTCAGGCTGCAGCCTTCAGAATTCGCCAAGTTTGGTACAGCCTTACTTTTAGCCAGGTATGTGAGCACATTTAATCCAAAATTCAGGGATATAAAATCAATCTTTATCGCCGGCTTAATCGTGTTAGCCCCGCTTTTACTGATCATGTTACAGCCTGATACAGGGTCTGCGCTGGTTTTCCTGGCCTTTATGTTCCCATTATACCGGGAGGGGTTATCGGGTTATTTCCTGCTGATTTTTCTAGGCATGATTGTACTATTTATAGCGGATTTCCTGGTACCAACTTACATCTTAATTCTTATCCTAACCACAATCGGCGGACTTTTTATCTATAACAACAGGCGGAAACAGAAGATTATTATTTCGACCGTATTGGTCACCGTTATTGCCATCGCCTATTTATTTATAGTTAAAATTGCTTATGAAAAGGTTTTAGCACCGCATCAGCGTAGCCGGATTGAGCTTATGTTAGGCCTTAAAGCCGACAATAAGGGTGCCGGTTATAACGTCATCCAATCGCAGATTGCCATTGGCTCCGGTCAGGTAACGGGACGCGGTTTTTTACAGGGTACGCAGACCAAATATGGTTATGTACCTGCACAGAGTACCGACTTTATATTTTCTACCATTGGTGAGGAATGGGGTTTTGTGGGTTGTTCGGTTGTAATCGGCTTGTATATGTTTTTATTGCTCAGGTTGATCAATCTGGCAGAAAGGCAGCGATCTACTTTCTCAAGGGTTTACGGCTACAGTGTGGCCTGTATCCTTTTTTTCCACGTATTCATCAACATCGGAATGACCATCGGAATCATTCCCGTAATCGGGATTCCCTTACCTTTTATCAGCTATGGCGGTTCCTCATTATGGAGTTTTACTATCCTCTTGTTTATATTTTTGAAACTGGATTCTAACCGGATGGGATTTATTTAAAGAGTCTGGCGTCCGGAGTCTTTAGTCTGAAGTCGATATTTAGACATTTAAATATTGTACATCAGGAGATATCGATTTTTTTTTGGAAAGCAAAACCTGCAATCAGATTAAGGTATGCTCCCGCTAACCGCTTTACTTTGTGTTCGCTTTTATCGGGTTTTGGTGGGGCAATGCTATGCTACTATCCGCAGTAAATAAACCCGACAAAACAGAAATCCTTTTTGGAACAATGTGCCTCGTTAAATACCTTCATCAAAAATTTGTTCAGAACCTGAAAAAATGCTCCATAATGAAAGATAACCAGCATTACAAATGCCAACCTCATACATCCTCGTTAAAAACGAGGACGATTTCCTTCAGTAATGTCATCACTAGAGAATAGCGCTGATGAGGCAAACAAATGCAAACTTTATCTATCATGTTACAAAAAAACGAAGCATGATAGATACTAAGTTACCATTGAAGTTACTTTATAATCACCTATTAATGAGTAGAATGTGGCATCATTCATTTCCGTATAGCTAGGCCATAGCACCGTATCATCGTTCTACTCAAAACCGGCCTAATAAATTTTTCGGACTGCACTGTTCCAGCCATACTACTGCCTTCAAAAGAAAAATTTTCAGCCGGCATTTTTTGTTACTTTTTGATGTCAAAAAGTAAGAGCCTTTCGGCGGCGGCGAGCCGAGGCAAGAATTGTGCGAAGGAAAAAACGTCAATCATATTGATTTTTATACAATAAATTATCCCTCAGTATGACGACAACAGCGGCTAATATCATTTACCAAACCGCTTAACGCCAGCCGCTAACCGCTCTTCCCTATTACTTACTAAACCTCCTATTTAACAGTTCGTAAAACTGATCAACCGTTGCCTGTTTATTGGCCCAGTTATTTTTGGCTGCATAATTATGTTGCAGGTAACTATCTGCGGCTTTGAAACTGCTCATTTTGTTAATGATATCAATGACTTCCGAATAGGCCAAGTTGTAACCGTTAAAAAGATCTTTAATAAAAAGTAACTTCTCATTTAAATTAATAGCCTGTTTTAAATCGGCAATTGGCGCTTTGACAGGCTCATTGCTTTTTGCGTTTGTTTTGGCAAGCAAATCGTTTAAACTTAGTGCTGGCTTAATCACCTCAGGTTGCGGAATAGGTTTTACAGGAACAGCTTCAGGTGTGAATATGGGGCGCTCCTCTTCCACCGGAGGCGAAATAACGGGATCATCCAGTTTTACATCCTTTAGTGCGTCAATTGGCTGGGTAGTCGCTACCGTGATGGGTTCTTCTGCTTTAACGGCCACAACAGGCTCTTCCACCTTTTCAGTCAGGATGGGCCCCTCTTTAGCAATTGTTTCAGCGGCTGCTTCTTCATGCGGAATTAAAAAAGGCTCAGGACCAATTTCATCTTCCTCAGTTTGCAATGGCTCCTCTTGAACCCCTAAGGTAGCCTCCTTATCATGAATAATCTTTTTACGTGCCAAAATTTCTGCTTCTTCCTTGCTTAGCGGGCGATCAAAAATTTCGTCAACAGATCCATGCGCAACCGGATTTGCCTCATAATCAAACTGATCATTTTTATGATGTGTATTTAGTACAAATTCGAAAGTATGGTCGTCCTGGTCAGGCTTAAAAAAATCCTTATTCAAAAGTGAGGCAGCCTTTTCCTCTTCAATCATTTCATCATCAAGCACTTCCTGCTCAGGTTTTACATCAATCCGTTCCTCCTCTTCCTGTGCCGTTACCACTTCTTCCAACTCCTGCGGATCGAAAGATTCATCTTCTTTTGCATAACTTTTTTCAGGTTCTGGCAATACAATGGTATTTTGTTCGGCCAATAAGGTATGCTTTACATTTTCAGTCGGCTTATTTTCGGTTGTGGCATTTAATTTTTTGACGATGTTCACATGATCAGAAAGGAAATGGGCATTGGCCAAAAAAAGTTCCAGTTCCAATTCATTTAATTGTTGAGGGTTTTGAGCCAAAAACTGGTATTGTTCATTCAACTCTGTTAAAATACTACCGATCTTTCTGAAAATATCTTGTTGGTTCATCATAAAATTAAAACGAATTTTTAGTCGATTTATGTTGGTAACTATGTGTTCAAAAATAAGATATAATTTTCATATTTATTTTATCCCTGGTATCCTTGCGTGGGATGTTTCAGTACCTTTAATAAACATCTTTTTTGCTAAAATAGGTCATTATATATCACAAACCCAATAATATCTTTCATTGTTTGCCAATGATTAACCATAATCATAAATAATTATATTTGGCTTATGGGTATAATAGAAATATTACTTATTTTAATAACTGTCGCTATCTTATACGCGTTGGGTAGGTATGGAAGAGATACCTGGTTTGGTTTTGGAGGCTCCATACTATTGGGGATACTTACTACACCCCTTATCGCATTTATCATTATTTCCTTTTTCTTTAAAAAGCATTATTAAAATTTGATCCAACTTCACCCAAAAGAATTTCAGATCTTTATTGCGGAAACAATTAAAATTTTAACCAATCATGTTGGTAACTAAGTAGCCAAAAATCATGCATAATTCTCATATTTGTTCGGTTTAAAATTATAGAACGGACTAAGGGAAATAAAAAGCAACATGTTATTTAGCGAACAAAATTTTAGGAGAAGGGGCGAATTTTCAGGAAGTATAGAAGTAGTATGTGGCTCTATGTTTTCTGGTAAAACGGAAGAACTGATCCGGAGGCTAAAGCGGGCACAGATTGCTAAACTAAATGTCGAAATTTTTAAACCGCGTACCGATACCCGCTATCATGAAACAGCTGTGGTTTCGCACGATTTAAACTCGATCAACTCTACTCCCGTAGATAGCGCTTCGGCTATTCTACTATTGGGTACCAATACCCAGGTGGTGGGTATAGATGAAGCACAGTTTTTTGATAATGAATTGCCTGAGGTGTGCAACAAACTGGCCCTTAAAGGCATACGCGTTATTGTTGCCGGCCTGGATATGGATTTTACAGGCAAGCCTTTTGGTCCTATGCCGGCTTTAATGGCCATTGCCGAACATGTAACCAAAGTAAATGCGGTTTGTGTTTGCTGTGGTAACCCTGCGCTATATAGTTACCGTACAGTTGCTGATGAAGCTACCGTTTTACTGGGCGAAAAGGAAAGTTACGAGCCACGCTGCAGGGCCTGTTATAATCTTGACAAAGGTTAGCCATAATTGATTAATTCGTATCTTTAAGCCAGTTAATTACCGATATGGACAAACAAGCTCAACTGGAAGCATTTAGAAAAGGTATTGCCCAATTTGTAACGTTTAACGATACAGAATGGGAAGCTTTTACTCGGTACCTTAGTTTTTCCGGCTTAGGCAAAAAAGAACATTTTGCAGTTGAAGGAAAAGTATGCGACTACATGTGCTTTATTACCCGTGGCGCCGTTCGTTACTACCATATTAAAGATGGGCAGGAAATTACCGGATATTTTAGCTTTGAAAATGAGTGGATGAGTGCTTATAAAAGTTTCCTGAAACGCACGCCCAACACCAACTACATTCAGGCACTTGAAGAAACAGCATTGGTCATGATCTCCTATCAAAATCTTCAGCAAATGTTAAATCACCCGCTATTGGCTTTAAAAATGGAGCGTTTTGGTCGTTTAATTGCTGAATATTACATCTGCTGTTACGAAGACCGCGTAACCGCCTTTATTACGCAAACACCTGAAGAGCGTTACATTATCCTTGAAAAAACAGCCAGAGACATTTTCCAGCGCATCCCACAACATTTTATTGCCAACTTTTTAGGCATCACGCCTGTCTCGCTTTCCCGTATCCGTAAAAGAACACTTTTGCAATAAAAGCGCGGACAACTTTTTAGCAAATGAGCTATAGAAGTTCTCAATGCTGAATAATCCAGAATCCTTATCTTTTGTTAACGTTTTCATCGTTCCACGTCGCATAACTTTGAACCAATCAAAAAACAAAGATATGCATACGATACTTGGCGCCGGCGGACCAATCGCAAACGCACTTACTAAAGAATTAATCCATGCTAAAGAAACCGTTAGACTAGTTAGCCGAAAACCAGTAGCCACAAACAACCCAAAAGTAAGCTGGGTTAAGGCTGATTTATTAAATGAAACTGAACTTTTCGCAGCAGCCGAAGGTTCGAAAGTAATCTACCTCTGCGCTGGTCTCGTTTATGACATCAAAATATGGCAACAACAATGGCCGGTTATTATTAAAAATGTAATTAACCTAACTAAACACACCGGAGCAAGGTTAATTTTTTTTGATAATGTTTATATGTATGGCCTGGTAAATGGCCCTATGACAGAAGATACGCCTTACCGTCCATGCAGTTTAAAAGGAGAAGTTAGGGCAAAGTTAGCTGAACAATTAATGAGCGAAGCTAGAATGGGACAAATAAACGTCACCATTGCCCGCGCTGCAGATTTTTATGGAGCAGATTCCATGAACAGCTTTTTTGATATGATGGTACTTGATAAGTTTGCCAAAAAAGAAAAAGCGCAATGGATCGGAAACCCAGGTACCCTACACAGTTTTACCTATATTGAAGATGCAGCAAAAGCTTTATTCCTGTTGGGACAAACTCCTGATTCGGGCAACCAGATCTGGCACCTGCCCACTGCCGCTCCTATGAAAGGAAAAGCTTTTATAGAAATGGCCGCCAAGATTTATGAAACCAAACCTCAATACCTTAGGATTAATAAACTGATGCTACGCCTGGTCGGTTTATTTAAAAAAGTAGTTGCGGGTACTGTAGAAATGTATTACCAGTATGATCACCATTATCATTTCGATTCTACCAAATTTGAAAAGGCCTTTAACTTTAAGCCTACTTCTTATCATGATGGGATTTTAAAACTATCAAAAACAATGTATAAAAAACAGAATTAATGTAAGTAGGTGCTAATTATAACGCTAACTGCCTATCTTTAGCGCAAATGATTCAAGATATTATAAAGGATAGCAATATTAAAACCGTATCGATTTTGGGCTGCGGTTGGTTTGGCCTGGCTTTAGCCAAAAAACTGATCGGATTAAATTATACCGTTAAAGGTTCTACCACCAGTCAGGAGAAATTAGCAATCCTTCAAGCGGAGCAGATACAACCCTTTATCGTTAATTTTACGGCAGAATCGGTTGTTGCCAATGCTACTTTTTTTGAAGCTGATGTGCTGTTTATCTGTATTCCGCCGAAGCGTAACTCTGCTGAACTAATTGACTATCCAAATAAGATCAATTCTATTCTAGCCGCAGCGGAAAAAAAATCAAAACATGTGGTATTGATCAGTTCGACCAGTGTTTATGCTGATGACGATAAAATAGTAAATGAAAACAGCGAAACCATTCCGGATACGGATTCAGGAAAGGTTGTTTTAGCTGCAGAAATGTTATTTAAAGAACGATTTCCGGAAAATCACACGATCATCCGCTTTGCGGGTTTGATTGGTCCAGACCGTAACCCAGGTAGATTTTTTGCCGGAAAAACAAACGTTCCGAATGGTTTGGCTCCGGTAAACCTGATTCATCAGGCAGATGCTGCAGGCATTGCGGTAAAACTTTTGGAAAAACAGGCATTCGGTCAAACATACAATGCCTGCTCTCCAAACCATCCTGCAAAAATGGATTTCTATGTGGAGGCGGCCAAAACATCGGGCTTAGCTATCCCTGAATTTATTGCCGAAAAGAAAAATTGGAAGATTGTGGAGAGTATAAATGTGCCCGAGTTTTTGGGGTATGAATTTGGATTTGAAAATACATTTATACGTCATTGCGAGGAGGAACGACGAAGCAATCTGTCCTGCTAGCTATCTATGCTCTGTAAAGATTGCTTCGTCGGCCGAAATGGCCATCTCGCAATGACGAATCCCGTAATTAACTCAACAAGCCCAAAAGCTCTTTCTTAGTTAAATTTTTAAAGAAACTACCCTCTGTTCGGATCAGATTCTTAACCAAATCCTTTTTAGTTGCCTGAAGTGTCATGATCTTTTCTTCAATAGTATCAGGACAGATTAAACGTACGGCCATAACATTTTTATGCTGGCCTATCCGGTATGCTCTATCGATAGCCTGGTTTTCTACTGCGGGGTTCCACCAGGGGTCAACCAGATAAACATAATCGGCTTCAGTTAGATTCAGCCCGATACCACCGGCTTTTAAACTGATCAGAAAAACCGGAATATCTGCATTTTCCTGAAAAGAGGCAACCGCTTCAGCTCTTTTTCGCGTTTGTCCGGTAAGGTATTCATACCTGATCCCTTTATTTTCCAATTGCTTTTTAATCAGATCGAGCATGGTTACAAACTGAGAAAAAACAAGAATTTTATGTCTTCCGGCCTTACTTTCGATCTGTTCCATCAGCACATCAATTTTTGACGAAGCCTGCACATAAGATTTTCCATCGGCCAGTAAAGCTGCCGAATTGCAGATCTGCCTTAAGGTGGTGATGCTTTTCAATACATGCATCGAACTTTTAGGCAGTTCATCTTCCTGTTTACCCAAAATGTAATCCTGGATTTCCTTTTTATTGGCTTCATATACTTCGCGCTGCTCCTCACCCATTTCGCAATACAGCACAATTTCAGTTTTATCCGGAAGCTCTTTCGCAACCTGTTCTTTCGTTCTGCGTAGAATAAACGGCCTTATTTTTTTCTGGAGTTCCTCTGCTCTTTTACTATCTTTAAACTGATCGATCGGGGTAGAATATAAATCGGCAAACTGTTGTTTACTTCCAAACAAACCCGGGCAGGCAAATGACAATTGCCCGTATAAATCAAAGGTATTATTCTCGATCGGCGTTCCCGTCATTACCACTTTATTACGGGATTGCAACATCCTAACCGCTTTATAACGCTGCGAATCCGGGTTCTTGATCAGTTGCGATTCATCCAAAAAGATATAATTAAAGCGATAATCCTTTAGGAAACGGATATCAGAAAGCAAAGTTCCGTATGAGGTTAAAATAATTTCATAATCATCAAAAGTGTCCGTGGTTTTCGTCCTTTCGCCAGCATAAATGGTTTTCACTTTTATGGATGGTGCAAACTTCTTTACTTCTGCTTTCCAATTAAATATCAGAGAGGCGGGTACGACCACCAGATTGGTATTGTGTTTAACTTTTTCACGCTGTGATAAAATGAAGGCCAAAACCTGAATGGTTTTACCCAATCCCATATCATCGGCCAAACAGGCACCAAAGTTAAAGTCATCTAAAAAGTTGAGCCAGTTTAAACCATCTTTCTGGTAATGACGTAAGCTTGCGGTTAAACCTTTCGGCACCTCAACCTCCTGGATGGAATTGCTTCCTTCAAATTTCTGCTTATACAGTATTAATTCATTCTTAACTTCCCCATCCAACAGGGCATCCTCGTAAAGCTCATTTATTGAAGCAAACTTAATTTTTGGTGTGAGAATGGTATCTTCCGTTAATTCACCAGCGCTGAAATAAGCTGCAAATTTCTCTATCCATTCATGTGGCAGTATGCCTTGGGTTCCGTCATCAAGTGTTACAAACTTACTTTTGTTTCTAATCGATTTATGGAGGTATTTAAGTGCCACCTGTTTTTTGCCAAACTTCACTTTTACCTTGGTTTCGAACCAATCAGTTCCGCTTAATACCTCAATATTAATTTCAGCCTTAAATTCACTCAGTTTATTGTTTTTGAGTTGATTGAACCCTAAAATATGAATGCCTTTATTCCGCCATTCTTCAAAAGCGTTAAGGAACCAGGTTTCTTCCATAAAACGTTTGCGGTGCAGATAAAAAGAATCATTGGTTTCCTGCTCGTAGAAATACGGATGCTGCTTCAAAACGTTCCCAATAAACTGCAGCTCGGCCGCTTCATCACGTTGCAAGGTAAAGAGATTGCCTAATTTATCCTGTGCCTGAATCTGCTTTTTCGAGCGTACGGGAATCTCCAGGTTTCCATAACGCATTACCGGTGTAAGGAGAATATAATCTTCAGATTCTGAAAGGTAAATCAATTGTTCGTTTTCGAGATCAAAACCTTTTTCTTCAATCTGGTTTTTGGTGGCGGGCTTTAAATAAGAATAATCCACGCGAATACTTCCTTCTAAAGGCACCAGAATAATTTTTTGAAACTCCAGATATTTTGTTTTGTGCAGGATAAGCCTGTTACTCTGTTTTTTAAAAAAACCGATTACCCGCAAAAAATCTAGTCTGCCAATTAAATAAAGTTGATGGTGTAGTTTTACAAAATACTGATGAACCAATACCAGGCTATCCAACTCGTATGATTTTCCCTCAATAATTAACCTGCCCGTAATGTCATAATAATCATCACGTTGGTTCACCGAAAGATGTAAGTCCACTTCCAGCAGATATGCCTCAACTGCGCTGATGGTATTGGCCTGAATCGTCCCGGACTGCTTACTATTCTGTAGATAAAAAGGAATCTTTAGTGGATTTTTCACAATCGATTTCAACGCTTCAATTTCTACCTCGCTTTGTTCTTGATTATAATGCTGTTGAAAAGTGGTTATGCCACTATAAAACTTTAACTGGTCAAGATCACTGGTTTTAAACAGCAAATCGGCCGGATTAATTCCTCTAAGAGGATTTTTGACCTTACCACTTTTGGTGGTGTTGGCTTCGAATAATTCTACAATTAAATTATTATAATAGCGATGCTGACCAAAGACCAGAATCATTTTATCGGAGTCGCTTTTGATTGGGACTTTTGCCTTGTTTTTACTTACCGGCAATAAAAGCTCCTGTAGATTTTGCTGAACTTCTTTGTTGAAAGGCTGAAGCGAGTCCATTTTGGGCCGGATGGCAACCTGACCGTTTTCATAACGGAGATTGAACAGGAGATCAAGATTCGCTTCTTTTTCCAGTCCGTAATCGATTGCGATTTTGGCAAGCTTTTGTTGCCGCAGGTTACTGTCGAAAAAAATGAGCAGCTCCTGCCTTTGAAGGATGTTATACAAAACCCTCGCCTGGTGCTCGCAGAGTTTATGCTTAGGTGTAGTACATCTGCAGGAGAGTTTTACAGTATTTTCATTTTGCTGAACCTGGACAATCGGAAAAGGTAGTCCAGAAGCTTCATCGCTAAAGGCGGCAAAATCAATCTCAATCTGTTCCGGATGAAGCTGATAAAATCCTTTAACATCGGTATGGACCATTCCACTCAAATGTTTAAGGATCACAATCTGGCTCAGATCTTTCAGGTTGAAATCCTTTAAAATATAGTCATAAGGATTTTGTTCTGCTACCGGATGTGCTGTTACCTGTTCACTCATTAAACTAAAATAGGATAATTGACTTTATAAACTCACGCTGAGATCCAAATGTCCACCTAAGCCAACTTTGATAATTCTCATTAAAGTGGAAAGTCTAATGTCGCTTGCGTTATTCTCAATTCTTGAAATATAGGTTTTTGTAGTACCACATTTTTCAGCGAGTTGCTCCTGTGTCATACCTTTTTCCTTTCGGAGCTCCTGTAGCATTGCGCCAAGTTTAAAACTTTCGAATTCTTGTTCATAATTTTCTCTACTTTCAGTACCGCGCTTACCATATTCGCTGTCTAGATGATCAGCAAATGATGTCAATTTATTCTTTTTCTTTTCCATCGAAATATTTCTTTTTAAGTTTCTCTGCTAATTCGATCTCACCTTTTGGCGTTTTTGGACTTTTCTTCTGAAATCCATTTACCAGGATGATCAGTTGCCCCTTATCACAAAAACTGAACACCTTGTATATATCAGAACCAACTTCAACCCTAATTTCAAAAAGCCCCGTAGATCCAGTAATATGCTTAAAATATTTTCGGGGATTTTTTCAAGCGTAGCAATTAATTGCAAGGTCCAGTTAAATTTCTTCTTTACATTCGGCTTTAGCTTTTCATAAAAATCCAAATAATACGCTTCGAAATAGAGAATATCCCTGATAAATTCTTCTTTCATTACCCAAATTATGCCAAAACAAAGTTAACTAATTAGGTAACAACTTTCAACTTTTTCAGTTTAATGTACTATGTTAAAGAATTTTAGCTATGTTACAACGATTTGCGCAGGTTCAGATAGAAAGGAACCTCTACCCTTTCAGTCTTACCGCTTAATACAAACCCAGCAGCCTGAACACCGAGCTCGCTAAAATCAGTCGAAATGGTGGTAATACCATCCAGTATGATCTTCTTTAAAGGTGTTTCATTATAGGAAATTACCCCAACATCTTTTCCGATTCTGAGTTGCTGTGCAATTAAGCGTTCAATCAGTGTCACCAGATCATCTTCCATTAAGTTAATATACACATCACCTAAACTAATTTCCTCGTCTTTGATGTTATGAATTACCTTATGATCAAAAGCATACTGCTGGCAAAACCGGTAAAAACCGGTGAGTATTTCGTGCGGAAAATAACTGTTTTTTGGAAAAATAATTTTCAAGGTGCGGTAATGCGAAAGGCGGTCTAAAGCCTGTTCTAAAGCTGCATAAATATCCAGAGCGAAATTTTCATAGGCCGCAGCATAATCGCCCGTTACACCAGGTAACAGTTTATCAAGGATAATGAGTTTTTCTTTTGGTATAGTATTGATAATTTCATGCGCATTTTCTCCTCCCTCCAAAAAATGCGGAATGATTACGAAGTGTGAATAATCATCACGTTTGGCCACAATCATTTTTTTAAACAGCGCAAAATCATTGTTGTAGATATAAAAATCAACGGCAGCGCGCTCACCCAGGGTTTTGGTAAAAGAATCGTAAATAATCTTTTTGTGTGTGCTGAGTTTATTAAAAAGCAGACAAACCTTTAATTTACGGGAAAAATCGGTATTGACAATAAAATAACCCTTGCCAGGTACAGAATCTACTATGCCAAGTTTCTTCAGGTTACGGTAGCCTTTTTCAGCAGTATCTCTTGATATTTCCAGGCTAAAACTCAATTCATTTATAGAGGGCAACAAACTATTTTTAAGCAATTTACCACTTTCAATGGCGGCAAAAATGGCATTGGTTAGTTGCTTATATTTTGGGGTTGACGAATATTCGTCAACATTAAGGTAGGGGATTAAATCTTCTGGCTTCAAAATGGCGGTATGGATATTGCAAATTCTAAGATAAGTAAATTCCTAAACATGTGTCGCACGCTGTATCGCCGAATAGTATTTTAACTGGATCATATCCGTTGGAGCAGGATTTTTGTTCCATGCATCATTTATTGCTAAAGCTGTACCGATTGCCGTAGCTTGCGAAACGGAAGAGGCATAAACCTCAATTTCGGGGATAGCGATAGCCAGAAGATGCATATATATGGCATTTTTACCGAAGCCGCCATCTACAAAAACTCTTTTCACCCCAGTATTTAAAACAAGTTTTAACGAATAAACCTGCTGTTTGATAAGGTCGAAAATCAGTTGGTGATAGGCTTCCTCTGCAGTTTGGAAGAGGCTGAGATCACGAGCCGGAAACGCGGAATTTGCCGAAAACCCTTGCTGTTCGACTGAGTTTTCGGGAATTTTATTGGCCAGCCTCAAAATAACGGCAGGATTAAACTTCAAATGTTTGAACAAATAAGCCGCACGATCGAAATGCCCGGCAATGCGCTTAAGCTGAACCTCATGCTCGTAACCAGCAAAAATTCGCGATGCCTTAATTGCCTTACCTTTAAAGTGCATGTAACACAGGCAATCCTGTTTAAGCTCTTCGGCAGTCAAAGGTTCCTGATTAAAAGGGTTTAAGCTGATGCACCAGGTACCGGTTGAGATAAGTACAAATGGCGCGTTAAAATTGGCCAGATAGGGGATCAATGCTGCAGAACTGTCGTGCAGGCCTACTCCAACCTCAAGACTTTTTCCTTCAAAATCAGTTTTCAGACTCGAATCGGCAGGCGCAAAGGTCCCGAACTTACCATCAATCTCTTCTGCAGAAACCCACTCGTGGTATTGGTTTTTATTAAAATCCCAAAGCTGGGTATGGCAACCGATGCTGGTGATATCGGCTACAGCCTTGCCTGTAATCAAATAACTTAAATACTGAGGCAAGTGTAAAGCCCACTTCACTCTGTTAAATATTTCGGGCTTTTCATTTTTCAATCGGTACAATTGCATACCGGAATTTAAGCTACCTAAAACCGGCGAAGCGGTTTCCAACGAAACCTTGTCTTCACCTCCATATTTTACATAAAAAGAATCTTTAAGTGCGTCAGGGTATGATTTTAAGTAGTTATAAAGTGGAGTCAACGGTTCACCATCTTCATCAAGGTACACAAAACTGGCCCCATAGGTAGAAAAATTAACGGCCTTAACATCAAACTCTTTTAACTGCAAAACCTGATGCAAGGAATCATAAACAGAAGAACGCAGGCTCTCAAGATTCTCGCATGGTTCTCCATCTTCATCAACAATTTCTACAAAACGCGCAGAACGCTCGTAAACGATCTGGTAATTTTCATCGATCAGAAAGAGTTTTTTATTCGTTTTCCCAACGTCAAATATCGCAATAACAGGTTTAGGCATTTTTATCTCTTTTTATAAACCGGTAGCAGTAGTTTTACCACGGTGATTCACCAAACTATTGCGTACATTCAAGTCACGGTATAACCCAATTGGCGATAAAGCTGCACCTGCTCTTAACCTGGCTTCGGCCACTAATGCCCTTAAATCGCTACGGAAAGTATTTTGCAAAATTTCCTGTGCTTTGGTTACGTCGTTATTCTGCTGTGCTTCGCTTAACGCTTTTCTATCAACCAATAGCGCTTGTGCATAGGCAATCATAATGGCTTCAACTGATTGTAATAAATCTTCTAATGGATCTTTCACATTGTGTGAAGCATCGATCATCCATCCTAAATCTCTTGCATGGTTCATGCCTTTTGCATCCATACCCTCTACCAGTTCGTTAAAAATCAAGAACAACTGGTAAGGTTTAATGCTTCCGGCAGTCAGGTCATCATCACCATATTTAGAATCGTTGAAATGGAAACCACCTAATTTTCCTTCCATCAACAATAAAGCAACAATCTGCTCAATGTTGGCATTAGGCAGATGGTGCCCCAAATCAACCAGCGTGTAAGCTTTTTTACCCAGCTTACTGGCATATAATAACGATTGGCCCCAATCACCAACTGTTGTTGAATAAAAGTTAGGCTCAAAAGCCTTGTACTCTACAAACATTTTCCAATCCTCAGGCAAAGCTGAATAAATTTCTTGCAGGCTCTCTAATGTATTCTCAAAAGCCCTGCGAAAATTAAGCTGACCAGGGAAACAAGATCCATCTGCAAGCCATACGGTTAATGCGTCAGAACCAAGCGCAATACCGTGCTTAATTACTTCAATATTGTGTTCAATGGCCTGCTTACGGACATCTTTATTTACATTTTGCAGTGAACCAAATTTGTAACTATGTGCTGAACCAGCCTGATCTTGAAAGGTGTTCGAATTCATGGCATCGAACTTAAGGCCATAACCCGAAGCCAGTTGCCTTAATTGTTCTGCATTTTGGGGAATATCCCAAGGAATATGAAGTGAAATAGCGCCACTTGAACCATTTAGCGCATGTAGCAGCCCCACATCTTCAATTTTTTCTTCGATATTACGCGGCTCACCACCGGCAATGGCAAAACGCCCGAAGCGTGTTCCACCTGTACCTAATGCCCAGCTTGGAATGGCAATCTGAAAATCGACCAGTTTTTTGATTACGCTTTCGATATCAGCATGCTCCCATTCTTCTTGTAAAAAAGCAAATTTGCGTTGATGCGCCGTTAAAAGAGAATCGTTATGTTTTTCTATTTGGTTCTGCTCGATATTCATGAGAATATTTGGTTTAGTTAGGTTAATTATTTTGGTGATACGATCGCCATTCTGCCTCATCTTCATTATTCCAAAGGAATCTGTTTGTGACCAACGATGATGATTATTTCTTTAATGTGTTTAAAAGTTATTTTTCGGCCTGTGGGGGCACAGACCTAGGAAATAACTCACTAAAACTGAATTTAAAACTATGGTACCATGGTCTGTGTCATCACAGACCATTTAATCTTATCTTCTTTTCGATCTGTGGGGACACAGACCGAGGGTTAAGTTATCTTACAAATGCCATGGCCACACCGCCATCAACATTCAGTACATTTCCGGTTGATTTTTGCAACAAACCACCTACAAAAGCGAAACAGGCATTGGCAATATCATCTGGTAATATGATCTGGTTTAATAAGGTACGTTTTGCATAATAGGCCGGCAGTTCTTCAACCGTAACGCCGTAAGCTTTTGCACGGCCTTCGGCCCAGCCACCAGCCCATATATTGCTATCGCTAATCACGGCATCAGGGTTAACCACATTTACGCGGATATTATCGGCACCTAGTTCAGCCGCGTTTAATCTGCTTAAATGTAATTGTGCAGCTTTTGCACTGCCATAACCTGCATTATTTGGTCCACTTACCAAAGCATTCTTACTTACAATATTAATGATATCGCCACCAATATCCTGCTTTTGCATCGTATTTGTTGCAGCCTGGGTTACAAAAAACTGGCCTTTTACCAAAACATCATATAACAAATCCCAATCTTTTTCAGTGTGATCGGCAATGGTTTTGGAAATGGATAATCCTGCATTATTTACCACAACATCTACTCCCCCAAATGCCAGTGCAGCGGCATCAAATGCATTTTTAATAGCTGCTTCACTGGTTACATTTAAAATAACAGTACTGTACGAATCTTTACCATATAGGCCCTCAAATTCCCTACCTGCTTCTTCCAAACGCTCGGCATTCATATCATTTAAAACCACTACGCCACCTTCTGCCACAAACTTTTTAGCAATCGCTTTACCAATACCTCCGGCGCTACCTGTAATTAGTGCAATTTTACCTGTAAGCGGTTTAGGTTTGGGCATACGCTGTAATTTTGCCTCTTCCAGTAACCAGTATTCGATATTAAAAGCTTCCTGGTGGGGCAAAGAAGTGTATGCTGAAATGGCCTCAGCCCCTTTCATTACGTTTATGGCGTTGATGTAAAATTCTGCCGCAACCCTCGCCGTTTGTTTATCCTTCGAGAAAGTAAACATCCCAATACCCGGATATAAAATTACCACCGGGTTGGTATCGCGAATAGCCGGACTGTTTGGATGCTTACAGGTTTCATAATAATCAGTATACATCGCCCTGTAAGCTTCAAAAGCAGGCATCAAGCTAACTTTCAATGCCTTAATATCTGATAAATCGGCATCGCTGGCTAAATCTAAAACCAGGGGGCTTATTTTAGTACGTAAAAAGTGATCAGGACAGCTTGTACCCATTGGCGCCAATCGCTCCAAATCATTAGAATTGATGAATTCTAAAACTCGGGTATCATCAGTAAAATGACCAACCATGTGCTGTTTTGAAGAACACAGCCCCCTTAGTACAGGTGCTATTGCAGCCGCTTGTTTTTTACGTTTACCGGCTTCAGCGCTTTCTATTTTCTGTCCACCGAAAACAGGCCCTTTTTTGCCATAATTCTGATGGAGGTACTCTGAACAGATTTCGATTACTTCCAGGGTATTCAGGTAACTTTCGTAAGCCGTATCACCCCAGGTAAACAAACCATGCGATCCCAGCATAATACCACGGATACCTGGATTTTCGTCTAAACACTGCTTTAACTGCAAGCCCAGTTCGAAACCAGGTTTTTTCCACTCTACCCAGCCAATCGTACCATTAAACAATTCCTGAGTAATGCGTTTACCATCTTTAGCGGCCGCAATAGCAATAGCCGCATCTGGATGCAGGTGATCGATGTGCGCAAATGGCAGAAAACCATGCAAAGGTGTATCTATTGATGGTGCTTTAGAACTTAAATCGAAAATGCAGTGGTTAAATAGTTCAACCATTTCATCTTCATGTTCTACACCACGGTAAATATTTTTCAGGCTACGTAAACGATCAACATATAATGCTGCAAGCCCGTTTTTCTTTAAGGTACCTAAATCTCCTCCCGAACCTTTAACCCACATTACTTCTGTTTCTAAACCGGTAAGCGGATCCTTTTCCAATAGCTTACATGAGGTATTCCCGCCACCATAGTTGGTTAGACGTAAATCTGCACCCAATAAATTAGAGCGATATATCAAGAGGGCAACTTCATCGCCAGCCAGTTTCGTCGCTTCCTCTTCATCCCACAGATAACTTACGTGTTTATAACTTTTCGTATTGATTGACATTCTTATATTTTTGTTTAAATTTTAATTTTTTATTGAATTACCATAACCCACAATAAACACCGAAATGATGATGGTTAAAATACCAGCCAAAATCGTTACCAGTGTTTTACGAGATACACCTTTCCACTCTTTTAATATCAGCCCCCAAACATTTGCAATTAAAATAATAAAGGCCATATGCAATATCCATGAACTGGCTCCATTACCCATTTTGCTTTCTCCCATACCATAGAAAAAAAACTGCAAAAACCAGGTGGTACCTGCCAGTGCGGAAAAAACATAGTTTTTAATCAGCGGACTCTTTGCATTGGTGTAATCGCTAAAAGTTTTATTCCTGGCGTTTAGTACCATACACCAGATAAAATTGGTGGTTAAACCGCCCCAAAGCACAACCACATAAGTAACATTATTCTGAAATAAAAAATTACCGTTTTCAGCAGGATTTGCCGCTTTCCAAATCGAGTTGGCTGCATCAGCCATTGGTTTTCCCGCTTCGATACCAAAGTTGAAGCACGCACTTAAAATACCCGAAACAATCCCTACAATTAAGCCCAGCCCGAATTTGTATTCGGTTTTCACCTCCATACCATGCGGATCAGCAACAACAGATTTTATCTCTTTCTCTTTCATCATACCTGCTTTACCGCAGATAACGATTCCAACTATGCACACTAAAAGCCCCAACAGCACCATCCGCCCCCAATCGGTACGCAAAAACATCGTAAAAGTATCTTTACCTGCCTGTGGAAAAAAATCAAAATAGATGGAAGGTAAAATAGAGCCCAGGACCATACATAGTCCAAGAATGATGCTACTGCCCAACGACACGCCCAGATAACGAACGCCTAAACCATAGGTTAAGCCACCAATGCCCCAAAGCACACCAAAAAAATAGGTCAGCCATAAAATGCTTCCGTTAGTGCCGGCAATAATTGCTGTAAAATTTGGGATGGTTAAAAAAGCAGCCAATGGAGGAACGATTAACCAGGAGAAAATTCCGCCAACAATCCAGTAACTCTCCCATGCCCAGCCTCTGACTTTTTTGTACGGGATATAAAAACTTCCGGAGGCAAACCCACCGAAAAAATGAAAAATTACGCCTAAAATTGCCTGCATGTGCTGATTGTATATTTGGTTGCTCTAAAAATAGGATATACACCAACTTTAACTGTTATGCACTGTTATGGATGAGAAATAATATGGCAGATGGAGGATGGATGATGGACGATGGAATTAGATAAGTCCAAAGACAGGGGTTGGGAGCAATAGTTAGCAAAAAATTAACCTTTGCATTTTCCAATTAAATGAAGATTTTGGTCTGCATTGATTACTTAAATCTGCGGGCCGAAATGGTGTTATAGTTATTAACAAATTGAAGAAGATAAGCGCAGATGATTGTTTTGGCATTAAAAGATTTCTCCATTCCGCTATGCTTCGAAATGACTTTCATTTTTTATTCTCTCCACAATAGCTTCAATCACGTCAACCGATCTGAGGATTTTATAATGTCCTATCTCTTCAAATGATTTAGCATTTATTGCAGGATTTTTATCTAAGAATTCTTTAAGAAACTGATGGGTTGAAATATGATCGGCTGGATCATAAGCCAGCAAGTGTGTTAAATAAGCACCTGGCTGATAAAGTTCCGTTAGGTTAAAGTGTTCAGCCGGAACTGGAAATTCTTTCGCAAAGTTGCTAAAAAAAATCTCCTGATCTTTTGCAACTACGTTTACCGAATGTAAGCTCTGTTCAAAGTTCTCCTTCAGCCTGATCAATGGTGCAATGCTAACGAGCAATTCAGGAGTTATCTCTAATTCCTGTAAAGCAATTACATTAGCCATGCCACCAAGTGAATGCCCGATAAGAACATCAGGCTTCGCATAGTTTAAAGAAATCGCTTTTACCGAATCTGCATATAACATCAGGTTGGAAAACTCTGAAATTGAACTCCCGTTACCAGGAGCATCAAAAGCAATAATTTCCAGGTCTTCTATTTTTCGGAGTTCAATAATCAGCTCATAAAAATCTAAGGCTTTGGAGGCCCAGCCATGTGTTAGTAACACTTTGCGTTTTCCATTTCCCCAGCTAAAACACTTAATGATTAGGTTGGCTTTGGTAAAATAGGTATCAAAAACCTGAAGGCTAAATTGTTTTGATTCGGCAATAAGTTGTTCCTGATGCAGGCGTAAAGGCATTTTAGGCGAGTAAAAAATAAACTCGCGCATTAAAGCAGCATCAGGCCCGGCCTGTGTTAGTTTAAGCTCATTTACGATTTGTTTTAGCCTTTTCAACGGTAACTAATCTATAGTTAAACCAAATGTGATTTTAAATCAGCTGGCGAATAATTAATCGATTTCAAAGTCTTGTCATCAGATTTTCTGAACACCAGGAACAGTCCGTCTACTTCTTTATAATAAGATTCGGTCCCATCTTTTTCTAAATAAAACCGGATGGTTTGCTCAGCCTCTTCTACTGTTTTACAAGCTTTGCTCATGTTAGAACGGTGAACTTCGTCAAACAAAGTTTTAAATTTTCCACCCAAACCAAATTCGTGGATGGCACCTGCCAAAACATATTGCAAATCGCAAAGGGCATCGGCAACCTCTACCAGATCGTCATTTTCTACCGCTTCCTGCAATTCTTTCAGTTCTTCTGCTAAAAGCGAAATACGCAAATTTGCCCGCTGCTTTGAAGGAATTATCGGATTTTCCAAAATGGGATGTTTAAACGTAGTGTGAAATTCTGCAACCTGATTTAGCGAATTGGTTTCTTGCATGATGGTGATTGATTTGATCTTTATGCAGCAAACTTAAAAAAAACCAAAGAAATATTGGGGAGAATTTATACACAGGTCGGCTAACCGGCTAACTGTTTAAATTGGCCAACTGCAATTATGAATTGCTAAAAGATTGTTCAATTATTGCATTGCTAAGTGATTAACTGCAAATTGCCAACTGAAAACTGTTCAGAATGGTTAATCGGTTAATTGTTCAAACTGGTTAATTGAAAGATGAATCCTAGCAATTGAACAATCTGACAATTCAACAATATTTAAATTCCTCAATTAACCAGTTAACCGATTTATACAATTAACCACACTACCCTACTTCTTCCCTTCCCTCACCACTTTAAAAAATTCTTCTTTATAAGTTTCACCAATGGGGATAGCCTGATCGTTGATATAAACTGTATTGCCGTCTATCATTTTGATTTTTTCAAGAGAAATAATATATGATTTATGGATACGGTAAAAGGGTGGCTGAGGCAGTTCGGTTTCCAGCTCGCGCAGTGCCTGGTAAGTGACAACCCTTTGAGTGGCGGTATAAACCGAAACGTAGTTTTTTAAACCCTCTATATAAAGAATATCTTCATAATTAACCTTAATAAACTTGTTTTTAGTATCCCCCTTGATAAAAACAAAATCATTCCCCTGGGTTAGCGGCTTTAAAGCAGCTTCCTGCTGAGCAGGCATTACAGGCATTAAAATCTGTTGTGCTTTCGTAGCAGCCTTATAAAAACGTTCATAGGAAATCGGCTTAAGCAGATAATCTACCACATCAAGATCAAACCCCTCTAAAGCGTACTCGGGGTAGGCCGTGGTTAAAATCACTTTGCATTTACCACCACAGATCTTCAAAAACTGGATCCCTGTTAACTCTGGCATCTGTATATCTAAGAAAACAAGGTCTACCTTACCCTCCTGAACGAGATTAAGTGCTTCAAAAGCATTGGTAGTGGTTCCAACCAAATCTAAAAATGGGGTTTTGCTGATAAAGCCAGCAATAATATCTGAAGCATATGATTCATCATCAACGGCAAGGCAACGGATCATGGGTTAGGGTTTAGCGGTTAGGGGTTGGCGATTAGCATGAATTAACATTAGAATAGTTTTCAATGATACAAATTATACATCAGAGATTTAAGATCAAAGTACTTTTATAAGTATTGCCGTTGTTTGAGATTAACAACTCATGCTTATCGGGATAAATCAGATCTAACCTACGGTGGATATTTACCATACCTACACCGCTTGAGAGGTCTTTCTGCGCATGGCTGATCTTATTGCTCACTTCAAAACTTAGTCTTTTTTGTTGCACCTTCAGCCTGATGCGTACTGGCTGCGCCGCATCATTAACCACGCCATGCTTAAAAGCATTTTCAACAAACGGGATCAATATCAGCGAAGCTATTTTTTGATCAGCGATACCATCTGCAATAAAATCGACATAAAAATTAGGTTCAAAACGCATCCTGAACAACGCCACATAACTCTCCAAATACTCAACTTCTTTATCTAAACCTACTTTACCATCCGGGCTGTCGTTCAAGGTGTAACGCATCAGGTCTGACAAACGCAAAACTGCATTGGCCAGCTGATCTGAAACAGGAATAGCCAGCGAATAAACATAATTTAAAGTATTGTACAGAAAATGCGGATTGATCTGCGACTTCAAAAAGGAAAGTTCCGCCTTAACCACTTCTTCCTTTAATTTCCGGTTAACCTGCTCCGACTTAAAGCTCTGTTCAATTCCATATACTGCGGCTGGCACCACAATAAAAGCTAAACTCCAATAAATATTATCAGATATATAATTCCATGCCGTTACGCCATCACCATAATTATGAAAACCAAACCATTTTCGATAGAGAATCTCCTCTATTAAATACCGAAGTGATATAAAAACGGCTATGGTAAATAAAATACCACCAATTAGCTGGGGTAATTTGTTCTTTTTTAAATATTTAGGATAAATCCACAGATAACAGATATAGAATTCTATCAACTGGATAAAATTCATGGATATATTGAATGCCGATTGCCTTAAGGTAATTCCTTTTATAATTGCTCCGCCGTAAAAATATCCTAAAACAAGTACCCAGCAAACTATGTGAATGGAAATGATTTTGATTGTTTTCATGCACTAAAACTAGACAAAGCTTTTTTAACTGCCTATTTTCTTATTCCAAACGTGCAAATAATTATCCAAACCCGGGTAAATTAAGGATGAATGCCATTTATGCCCCAAAACTGGATTGGGATAATATTTTAAAGGGTTGGGATTATATAATTTCAAACAACTTAACAGCACTTCATCTTTGAATCATCAATATAAAACAAACACAATGATGAACCTCTTTTTTAAATCTCTACTTCTTGTTCTATTTATTTTCAATTTTCAAACTACTCTTGCTCAAAACACTAAGGTATCAGGAACCATTATCGATAAAAGAAATAAAGCCCTTGATTATGCTTCAGTAGCCTTAATCCACTTACCCGATTCTTCTTCGGTTACTTTACAGGTTACCAACCAGCAAGGTTTATACGAATTTAGTAATGTTAAACCAGGCAGATATCTTATTAAAGCCGTAATGATGGGTTATAGAAAAGCCCTGTCTGCACCATTTGAAGTAAAAGCTATGGCCGTAAAAGTCCCATTAATTGTACTGTCAGATGAAACTCAAAACCTGAAAGAAGTAAATATTATATCAAAAATGCCCGTAATTGACCAAAAGGCAGACCGGGTGATTGTAAATGTAGAACAGATGAATACCGCTGGCGATAATGCATTGGAAGTAATCAGCAGGTCGCCAGGCGTAAAACTGGATAAAGACGATAACATCGTACTTAAAGGTAAAAAAGGCATTATTATAATGATTGATGGTAAGATGAGCTATATGACGGGCTTGGAACTGACCACTTACCTAAAATCATTGCCCGGATCTGTATTAAGCAAATTAGAATTAATTTCTAATCCCCCATCTTCTTTTGATGCCGCAGGTACAGCAGGCATCATTAATATCAAACTGAAAAGAAATAAAATGCAGGGATTTAACGGAAACATGAATCTGGGCGGTGGTTATGGGCGTTATGAAAAAGCTTTTGGAGGTACCAACCTGAATTACAATATCGGCAAGGTGAGTACTTATCTGCGCCTAGACGCCGGACATTATAACTCATATAACAGGCTAACGTTAAACAGAACCATAGGCGATGAACAGTATAATCAGCTTAATTTTTGGCATCCGGTAACCAACAGCTTAAATTATTCTACCGGTGCCGATTATTTCATCAACGGGAAACATACATTAGGGCTGATGGTAAAAGGCTTCACGGCTCCTGAGGAAACAAAGGTTAATAGCAATTCAATAAATTATAATGCGGCTGGTGCAAAAATGGGCAGTACATCAATGTTCAACCCACAAAGCAATACCGAAAAAAACCATGCATTTAACCTGAACTACCGTTTTAAAACGGATACACTGGGCGGAGAATTGGGCTTTGATGCTGATTACGTGAGGTTCGATAACAGCAAAAACGAAACTTTTACCAATAATTATCTTGATGCAAATGAACAGCTGATCGGCAATCCAATCGATTTGCGTAACAAAGGGATGGGAAACGTTTCTATCTATTCGATCAAGGCTGACTATAGCTTAAATTTTTCAAAAACATTAAAAATGGAAACCGGCTGGAAAAGCAGCTGGGTAGAATCGCAGAGCGATGTTCGTTTCGATTCACTCAAAACCGCTGGCTGGATCACCGATCCCCGCAGAACCAACGCCTTTTCTTACAACGAAAACATTAATGCAGGTTATCTTTCCCTTGATCAAAATTTTAAAAATCTACAGATCAAAGCCGGTTTACGTGCAGAACAGACTTTAGGCAATGGCAGTTCTTCCGGTACCAATACCCTGATCAACCGAAAATACTGGAAGCTTTTTCCAACAGTTTTTGTATCCCTAAAACTCGACTCAAACAACCTGATAACAGCTGCATACCGTAAGAGTATTAACAGACCATCATACAGCAGCTTAAATCCGTTTACATTTTATTCCGATCCCTATACTGCCCTACAGGGAAATCCGTTACTACAGCCCTCTTACGCAAATAGTTTCGAATTGAATTATTCCATTAAAAACTTCAGGATATTGACTTTAAGTTATTCGGTTAACAATGGTTCGATATCGGAGGTGGTTTATCAGAACGATATTACGAAAGAAAGCATTTCCAGACCAGAAAACCTGAACCGTACCACAAACTTTTACATGGCAACGGGGAATCCTTTCGATATAACCAAATGGTGGAACAACAGTACCGAAGTTTCGGCGGGATTTAACCGAACCCAATCAGCTGTACAAGGTAACGGATTTAATGCTTTCTCCTGGAACTGGTCGGTGGTTATGGATAATACCATTACTTTACCTAAAAACTATAGCTTAACCACCTATGCCTTTTACGATTCCCCATCGGTTAATGGTCTTTTTCGTAACTTAGAAAGTTATCAGCTCAATATCGGTGTTAAAAAATTATTCTGGAATAAAAATGCCACACTGGCACTAAAAGTAAACGATATTTTTAATACGAGTAAATTCAGGGCAAACCTGGAGTACAACAACATTAAAACCTACTGGCAAAATGAATGGGAAAGTCGGAGGGTGAACCTAAGTTTCACTTATAAATTCGGAAATATGAAAATCAAAACCGCCCGCAAAAGACAAACCGGAACCGGCGAAGAAGAAAACAGGGTAGGCAAAAATTAAAAATAAAAGTAAAATAAAATCGGTTAACTGAGCTGGATTTCTGCAGTTAACCGATTGACCGATTTCGTCAATTAAACCAGTTATAAAACCAATAACATCCAAATATTACAGGCGTAGTGTCCAGAATTACCCATCGGACCTGCGAGTTTTTTAAACCCAGCCTTTTCGTACATGGTGATGGCTTTGGCCAGTTCCGGAAAAGACTCCAGATAAATCTCATTATAACCAAAATGCTGGGCAGATTCTATACTCTTTTCCATCAGCATCCTACCGATGCCTTTGCCACGTGAAGCTGGAAGGGCATAAAATTTTACGAGTTCAACACAACCATCCGGCAGGCCATCTGTTGGATAAATGCCGCAGCCACCAATAATAGCTCCGTCTTCTTCCGCAAGCCAGTAAGCCGATTTAGGTTGCTCAAAAAGTGTGGACAATTCGTCGGTTGTCGGATCGGTATAAACAGTGCCTGGCCTGTCTACTTTAAATTCCCTTAACACCGTTCTGATCATTGAAGCTGTAGCAATATTATCTGCTGGTGTTATCTTCCTAATGGTTATGGCCATATCTTATCATTTTGTGCAAAATTAACAAACGACCAGTTGTTTTAAAATAAAAGCAAACAAAATACAATTGAATTCCATTATAACTATAAAACAGATTTATACCATGGAAAATAAAAAAGCAATCACGCCAAACAGTGATCATCCGAAACCAACAGATGATGTACAACTGGAAATAGAAACCGTTACGCCTTCAACTGAAAAGGAAAAGGTTCAACCAAATGAACAAGAGCAAAAAACCAGAGAAGATGAAGTTGACGAAAAAGCAAAACCAGATGATCAGGCTAAAAAAGCAGACATGACGGAAAAACCGGTTGAAAAAAGTAAAACTGACGATGAGGAAAAACGCGATGACATTGAAACCGCTACCCCAAGCGCCTAAGTTAATTTTGGTTAAACCCATCTTGTGGCTGAAATAGTTTTAGTATTTTGCCGTTATGAATGATATGAAAAATAAAGTATTGCTTTTCTTGTTGACCATAAGCATTTTTGGCTGCGGAATAAACAGGCAGGCGCAACAGATAAAAGCCCTGGAAGACTGCACCTATAAAATTACCGGAGTAAAGCAGGTAACAATAGCAGGAACAGATGTAAAAAAATTAATGGATCAGCAAAGCTTCAGCCTAACCAGCTTACCCGGGGTGGCCTTAGGCTTGTTGAGAAAAGACATTCCTCTAAAAGCAAACCTGAATTTGGAAATAACCAACCCGTCAGGCAATTTAGCAGCCATCAACCAGTTTGAATATAAAATACTGGTTAATAATACCGATCTGGCAGAAGGCATTGTTAATCAAAATGTGAGCATTGCACAAGGTCAAACCGTTACTGTTCCGGTACAGTTGATGAGCAACATCTATGGATTGATTTCTAATGGGAATGTTTTTAACGATATAATAAAGGCGGCTCAAAAAGGATCATCATCAAAAGATGAAAAATTAGGC
Source organism: Pedobacter sp. BG31 (assembly GCF_042464845.1). Taxonomy (NCBI): domain Bacteria; kingdom Pseudomonadati; phylum Bacteroidota; class Sphingobacteriia; order Sphingobacteriales; family Sphingobacteriaceae; genus Pedobacter; species Pedobacter sp. BG31. The sequence goes on along the minus strand of NZ_JBHNZK010000011.1, from coordinate 94,416 downwards.
TTGTTAACTATTAAAATACGACCGACTTTTATGCTGGGCAGTACACCCGTTAAATATCCTGGTTATATTACCATTAACAAAGATATCAGCAGTAAAATATTGTTGTAAATATGATCTTAAACAAAAAATGCCCGCTTAACATATTTAGTCAAGCGGGCATTTTTATTAAAGCTTCATTAAAATTTCTTGTGAGGTGTCATCACCATCCCTTTAAAGCCATTTGGATCCAGTTTTTCATCCAACTCCCTTAATTGAGCTATTGACAATTTGGGTACTGCTGTAGTGGTTGTACTTAAACTGGATGTCTTTTTCGCCGTAATCACAAAATTGCCGTTCTTCGCATAAGTCAAAGCGTAATTCAGCAAAATCTCGGTTTCATCGCCCCATGCCTTACTTAAATCCTCCGGCGATTCTTTATCAACCGTAAGACCACTATAATAGCCACCTTCACCAAGTTTATTTTTGGTTTCAAATTCAGGGATATACATATCTACTTTATCTATCCTGATGGGAAAGAAACCCACTGGTTTACCATAAGTTGTTCGCCCGATTAACTTTACATCCATTACCGGTTTTAAGCTGTTAATGGTGAGTTCGCTGGCAGATGCAGTAGCGCCCGTTACGATGAAATAGACCCTATTCAACGTTAAACTACCCGATTTCGCAAATTTTTCAACATTGTCTGCAGCTGTTGGCGAGTAATTTAAATCAGCATAGGTAGCATATTTTCCGTTTACCCCCGTGGTAAAAGTCTGCAATTTACCTGCATCATCCAACAGGGGTTGGTGCGCCAAAACGGAGGCTTTGCGCTGGGCAGTAGTAATGTTTTGCAAATAGTTATTATAATAAGAAGTAAACATCGTATTACCGTTTTCTCCCGCTGGCGCCATCAGATTGATCATTTCAATAGCTGTAGAAACATAACCACCGCCATTATAGCGTAAATCAACAACCACTTCGCTCACGCCCTGCGTAGCAAAATTAGAAAAAACCGCATTTATGGCTGAAGAGGCATTATTGGTGAAACTATTAAATACAATGTAGCCCACCTTCTTTGTACCAACCGTATAAACATTTGTAAACAATATCGGATTAACCGTGTATATACCGCTTGTTACAACAGCTGTCTTCGGATTGCCGGCTAAATCATTAAATGCTAAAGTAACCGTAGCGTTTGCACCGAAAATAGCATTGTTTAAAAAATTAACCGCACCTGGATAGGTCAGATCGGTTCTTCCGTTTACGCTGGTTATCCTACAACCCCGTGTTAAACCCTGCAATGCCGCTGACGAGTTTGGATATACATATTTTACCCTTAAATCTGTAGTGCTATCATAATTATACTGAACAGAAAAACCATAATCATTTGCCGAGCCATTTACATCGGCTTTAAGTGACCCTGTTTTTCCTGTTGTAGCTGAAGTATAGTCGAAAAACGAATATTTAGGTTCCCCAGAATTGTTTACATATTCATATGGCTTACCTGTGGCCGGATCTAAGGAATACTGTGTCATGGCGTATAGTTCAGCTTCATTTGAACTGAATCTCCTTGGATTAAATACGTCATAGGTTGGGAGCGAAGTATTCCAGTAATAAAGTTCCTTTCCGTATAAAAAGATAGAATCTTTGGTCAATTCATCCCGCGTTCCAGTAGGCGTTGTTACAACGGGAGGTGTTTCAGGCTCTTCAGGAACTGTACTGCTCTTTTTGCAGCCACTAACGGCTATAAAGCTTAGAAAACTTAGTACCGCCAGATGAAGGAATCTCTTATTTCTCATAGAAATTATTATAATATAATGTTCAATATACGGATCAGGCATTGTTAGGGTTGTTCCAAAACAAACTTTTATCTATCTACAGTTCCTTCCCATGCAGAATATCGTGTACTCATGCCCAGCTATTGATGAACTACGTAAATCTACCGATTAAATTACTTTCCACAACGATAATTATTAAATTTAGGAAGATATTTTAAAGAAGTACCAAGAATGTTATCCCTTATGCCCCCTAAATTGTCGCCTTTGCACCGCTATAATCAGGCCGTTTAGTTGCAAATTTGAGCTAACAAATTAATAGTCAACCATACTGAATACATTCTTAATTAAATTTAGTAAAGAATCACAAAACTTAAACTACAACTTATGGAAAAAACTCAATTTAAAATCACGATTAATGCTCCGAGAGCGAAAGTTTGGGAGGTACTTTTTGGTTTAAAAACCTACCCTGAATGGACCGCTGTGTTTGCTGAAGGATCGCAAGTGGAAACCGACTGGAAAAAAGGAAGCCGGGCCATTTTTGGAGATGGCAAAGGAAATGGGATGCTTGCGGTGATCCACGAAAACATACCCAATCAACACCTGTCTATCAAACATATTGGCGAAATCAAAGATGGCAAAGAAGCGTTGCACAATTGGGGCGAAGCTTTCGAAAATTATACTTTGAACGAAAAAAATGGCGAAACTGAACTACTGATCGATATGGATATGGTTGAAGAATGGGTAGAATTTTTTCAGGAAACATGGCCAAAAGCCTTAGCAAAAGTAAAAGAAATAGCCGAGCGGTAAGATTTACGAAACATATTAAAACCAAAAAAGCCTTTCATTACTGAAAGGCTTTTGGAAGTGGTGCCACCTGGATTCGAACCAGGGACACAAGGATTTTCAGTCCTTTGCTCTACCGACTGAGCTATGGCACCATCCGTTTGGGATTGCAAATGTAGTGTTCTTTTTCTCAAATCCAAAAAAGGATTTCAGTTTTTTTATACAAACGCAAAGATAAAACGTCAACTTTTTGATAAGCAGAAAGATATCTTACAAATATTTTTATTCATTTACCTAAAATCATTTGTGACAGGGAATCTGTATTTCGTATTTCAAAAACCGTCAAAAACCAAAAAAGCCTCTCATTTCTGAAAGGCTTTTGGAAGTGGTGCCACCTGGATTCGAACCAGGGACACAAGGATTTTCAGTCCTTTGCTCTACCGACTGAGCTATGGCACCATCCGTTTGGGATTGCAAATGTAGTGTTCTTTTTTCAAAAGCAAAATTTTTTTTCCATTATTTAACTGTAAAGCTGATTATCAATTAATTAATTTTTAATTTTTCAAAATCTATAAGATCATCTCTGCTTAGAATGAATACAAACAAAAATTTTTTACCATTTTTTTATGCATGCATAGTAATTTATTTGGATTAATATCCTATTTTAGCATTACAATCTAATATTGCATGGTAGCACAGATCATTTTTCTAGTACTTACACTTGCAGCAATTGCGCTGTTTACAGTTAACCTGCGTAAAATAATTCGCAATATCCGCCTGGGCAAACCGGTAAATCGACAAGATCAACCGCAAAAAAGATTATTAACCATGCTTCGGGTTGCTTTTGGGCAGTCTAAAATGGTTGTTCGCCCTATCCCTGCCTTTCTCCATTTTTTTGTTTACATCGGCTTCGTCATTATCAACATCGAAGTATTGGAGATCATGATTGACGGGTTATTCGGCACTCATCGTATTTTTAACGGTTTGGGTGGTTTATATAATTTTCTGATCGGGTCTTTCGAAATCCTGGCCTTTACCGTTTGGGTTTCCTGTGCTATTTTTCTGGTACGAAGGAATATTCTGAAAATCAAACGTTTTAGTGGCGTAGAGATGAAAAGCTGGCCAAAATCTGATGCCAACTATATCCTCATTACCGAAATTTTATTAATGAGTGCTTTCCTGTTCATGAATGCAGCAGACGCAAAACTCCAGCTTATGGGCGCCAGCCATTATGTTACTGCTGGTGCATTTCCGGTAAGCCAGTATTTAATGAGCATTTTGCCAGCATCAGAAAGTGCCCTGATCACGATAGAACGCAGCTGTTGGTGGTTTCACATTATAGGTATCCTGGCCTTTCTAAATTACCTGCCCTATTCAAAACATTTCCATATTCTTTTTGCCTTTCCAAACACCTATTTTTCTAATCTGGAACCTAAGGGGGAGTTTACCAATATGGCTTCGGTTACCAATGAGGTAAAAGCAATGCTCGATCCTTCTTTTGTACCGGCAGAAACAGAAGCAGGTAAATTCGGAGCAAAAGACGTAACTGATTTAAGTTGGGTAAACCTGATGAATGCCTATACCTGCACTGAATGTGGAAGATGTACTTCAGTATGTCCTGCAAATATTACGGGCAAACTTTTATCGCCAAGAAAAATTATGATGGATACCCGCGACCGGATTACTGAAGTGGGCCAGAACATTGATAAACACGGTGCAGAACACCAGGACGGAAAATCCTTATTGGACGATTACATCAGCAGGGAAGAGATTTGGGCCTGCACCAGCTGCAATGCCTGTGTTGAAGCCTGTCCGGTAAATATTGATCCCTTACAGATTATTATGGAGCTCCGCCGTTTTGCTGTGATGGAAGAATCGCAGGCACCAGGAAGTATTAATGCGATGCTGGGCAACATTGAGAATAACCAGGCCCCTTGGAAATACTCCCCTGCTGATCGTTTTAACTGGGCGCAGGAGAGTTAGCAATTAGCAGTTGACAGTTTTCAGTTAGCAATTCGCAATTGACAGTTTTCAGTTGGCAATAAATTAAATAATTACATGAAGTCTTGATACCTGATACTTCATACTTGATACTAGATAATAGACAAATGGAATTTAAAGTCCCTACTATGGCCGAGTTAATGGCCGCAGGTGAAGAACCGGAAATATTATTTTGGGTAGGCTGTGCCGGAAGTTATGATGAAAGAGCGCAGAAAATTACCCGCGACATTTGTAAGATCTTACATCATGTAGGCATTAAATATGCGGTTTTAGGAACAGAAGAGAGTTGTACAGGTGATCCCGCTAAAAGGGCTGGTAATGAATTTCTTTTCCAGATGCAGGCCATGGCCAATATTGAGGTATTGAATGCTTATAACATCAAAAAAATTGTTACAGGCTGCCCGCATTGCTTCAACACCATTAAAAACGAATATCCGGGTTTAGGTGGCGCTTACGAAGTGATCCACCATACGCAATTGATACAGGATTTAATTAACGAGGGCAAACTGAAAGCCGAAGGTGGTGAAAGTTTCAAAGGCAAAAAAATTACTTACCACGATCCATGTTACCTGGGCCGGGGGAATGGAATTTACGAAGCGCCCAGAAAAGCTTTAGAGGTACTTGATGCGCAGCTGGTAGAAATGAAACGCTGCAAAAGCAATGGCTTATGTTGCGGTGCCGGCGGTGCCCAGATGTTTAAAGAACCAGAAAAGGGAAATAAAGACATCAACGTAGAACGTATTGACGAGGCTTTAGAAACCGGGCCACAGGTTATTGCCGCAGGATGTCCATTCTGTATGACGATGCTAAGTGATGGTGTTAAATTAAAAGATAAAGAACAGGAAGTGAAGGTGTTGGATATTGCGGAGATTACGGCAAGGGCAAACGGACTGTAACCATTGTTGAACCTACATAACGAAGCTGTATCATTAGGCGTAATTGTCATCCCGGGGGTTAGGTTTTGTCATTCCTGCCCCAATTTGGAGCCTTGTAATACTCATGAGCACTAATTCAAAACAAAAAATTAATGAGTAATCTTAATGCAAATGTTTTAAGATACCCGCCTGCGCGAAGAATGACGCCCAGCGAGACTGCGCTCCTAAAACAAACAATTATCTTAAAATCATCCCCTGCTGCTTTATTTCCAGGAAAGCAATTGCAGTTCTCCATAGGTTAATTTCTTCCTGCTCTACCTCCTGCCATGAAAAATGGCATCCGTTCAATCAGGTTTAATTTACTCATTTTTTGCTACTATGTTGGTTTTTCCGTACAACAGGCCCAAGTTCATAGCCCTGATCGGAGCGTGCATCCCGGCTTTTCGCCGGGATAAAGCGGAGAGCAGGAATAACTTTAAAAAAAGCGAATGACATTGCGCTCCAAAAAACGATCAACAATTCTAATTTTTATTTATTAATTTTTGACCAACAAGAGGTTTAGTGCTTCCTTACTTTTCAGGAAAGCAATTGCAGTTCTCCATAGGCTAATTTCTTCCTGCTCTACCTCCTGCCATGAAAAATGGCATCCGTTCGATCAGGTTTAATTTACTCATTTTTTGCTACTATGTTGGTTTTTCCGTACAACAGGCCCAAGTTCATAGCCCTGATCGGAGCGTGCATCGCCCGATCCTTCATCGGGGATAAAGCGGAGAGCAGGAATAACTTTAAAAAAAGCGAATGACACTGCGCTCCAAAAACAATCAAAAATCTTTACATCGCCATGTAACTCATGTTTATTCTTTCAAAGCAATTGTAATATCACCAATGTTAATTCTTTACCTATGGCTTCTGAAGAATTGAAACCTCTGCATTGATTTTATTCAGGTTATCGCGGATCAGGTTTAAATCTTCGGCTTCAATATTTTTTAATGGAATAATAATCTGTGTCGCCATCGAGTCTACATCACCTCCCCTGTCTTTATAAGTCTGCACAATCACATCATCACCCCTGGTATGGATATATAATTTTCCTGCGGTGGTTGTACCATAATAGTCCATATCTTTAAATTTCGACAGCTTAAATGCGAAATACTCCGTTTTACCGTTATTAAAATATCGCTTGTACCGGCAAAAGCCGTTGTTGGTAACATTTAATTCGTAGCGTTTTATCCGGTCACTTTCCTGGCTGCTATCGTAGTGGTCGGTAAAGGTTTTTTGAAGATAGCTGGCACATTGCTCCATGGATTCGGGGTCAGAAAAAGAGCATAAAAACAGACAAGAAGCCGGAATTAGGGATATTTTCAAGCAGCATGTAAACTTTTTCATCGGGCTAGCGTTTTTAACACAGCAATTTAATTAAAATCGTAAATTTGTATATGAGTTTTTCTCCACAATCAAGAGTTTGGATATACCAAAGCGATCGCAAATTTACTTCAGGCGAAGAAACTGAGATCTTAAACAAGCTAACCGCCTTTACTAACCAGTGGAAAGCACATGGAAATGAATTGTTAGCCAAGGCAGAAATACGCTATGGCTTTTTTATCATTCTGATCGTTGATGAGAGCAGGGCTGGCGTTACCGGCTGCTCTATTGATAGCTCTGTTCGCTTAATGAAAGAAATTGAACAGGAATACCATGTGGATCTTTTTAACCGTTTCAATATTGCCTATAAAGTAAATGGAGAGGTAGTGGTAAACAACAAAGAGGACTTTGAAACTTTGGTAAATATTAAACAGGTTACCCCAGAAACTACCGTATTCAACAATATGGTACAAAACCTGGCCGAGCTGGAAACGAAGTGGGAAGTTCCCTTTAAAAACAGCTGGCATTCTACTGTTTTTGCGCACTTGCTATGAGTAATATGTTTATTGTTGATCTGAAATATATTGTTCCTTTAGAAGAACTGGATGAGCATATGGAGGCACACGTTAGGTACCTTAAAAAATATTATAAACAGAACGTTTTTGTGGCCTCGGGCAGAAAGGTGCCCCGAACCGGTGGAATCATTTTGGCACTTGCCAAAGATGAGACTGAATTAAAAAAAATCCTGATGGAAGACCCCTTTTATAAACACCGTTTGGCCGATTTCAAGATTACTCATTTCCTCACATCACAATACCACCCGGATCTGGAATCTCTTCTGGGCTAACTGATTGATAAGAGCTGCTACTATTACAGCTATTTTTATTGTTAGCCAAACAATTAGCTGGCAAAAAACATTATATTGGTTCAATCAAATCTTGTTTATGAAGCGCTGGCTTAAAATCTCTTTAAAAATTGTATCGGTTTTAGTTGTACTGATTATATTAACCTGGCTGGCGGGTGCTTTTTACATCAGCAGAACTAAAAAAGAAGTATTGGCTTCTATCCTATCGCAATTAAATAAAAACTTAAACGGACAGATTACCGCCACCAGCATGGAGCCTACGCTTTTGAAAAGCTTTCCGGGGGTTTCTGTTTCTTTGAATGGCGTTTTGTTAAGGGATAGCCTGTGGGCGCAGCACAAACACGACCTGTTAAAGGCACAGGATATTGATGTATCTTTAAACATACTCTCCCTTATTACAGGCAACATCAATATTAGACAGATTTCCATTAACAATGCTTCCATTTATATCTATACTGATTCAACAGGCTATAGCAATACCAGTATCTTTAAAAGCAAACCTAAAACCGATAAAAAATCCCCAACGAAATCTTCAGCACTTGAGGTGAAAAAAATTGATTTTAACAAGGTGAGTTTGGTTTTAGATAATAAGAAAAGATTTAAGCTGTTTAATTTTAATATTGATCAGATTAAGGGCAGGATGGAATATCCGGATAGCGGCTGGACGGGTAACATTAAGTTGATCACCAAAGTAAACAGTTTTGCCTTTAATACCCGAAAAGGTAGCTTTTTAAAAGATAAAACCCTGGAAGGCACTTTAAATGCACATTATAGCAGAGATCTGGATGCGATAATCCTGAGTCCTGAAATCCTTAACATTGGTGGTCACCCTTTTAAAATTGGCGCCAAAATAGAACTCGCTAAATCTGCTTTTGCCATTAGCATTGCTGTTGATGACATCCTCTTCAGAGATGTTGCTTTACTCTTATCACCCAACATTTCTTCCAAACTGCTAAAATTTGGAATTGAAAAACCCATTGATATCCGCGGAAATATCGTTGATGACGGATCAGGAAAATATGGAGATCCTTTGATCAATGTAGGCATAACCGTGAGGGATAATGTGGTTTCCATCCCGGCGGGTAAACTAACGGCGTGTAATTTCGATGGTTCATTCACCAACCGCGATACCGTTGGCGGCATTATTGGCGATGAAAACTCGTCCATCAAATTTCACAGGCTTACGGCAAAATATTTTAATGCACCGCTTAAGATCGATACGTTTACGGTTAACAATCTCTCCCGCCCTATTGCAACCGGATTGGTTACCTCGCAATTTCCACTAACGAACTTAAACCATTCATTAGGTACGAACGACTTCGATTTTAAAAGTGGAACAGCCGACTTAAGGCTTTATTGCAAGGCCGATATCGATAATTTCAGGTTCACCAAACCGGTGGTTTCCGGTAAAATACGAATTGCCGACGCCGATATCGTTTATATCCCCAGAAAACTTCATTTAGTAAAGAGCGCTTTAAATATCGATTTTAACCAAAATGATTTATCCATACAAAATGGGCATTTTCAACTGGGCAAAAGTGAGTTGAATGTGAGCTGTAGTATCGCCAATTTTGCCAACCTCTATTATACAGCTCCTGAAAAAATATTGGTGAACTTAAAAATGTCGAGCCCGCAGCTTTACCTAAAAGAGTTTTTACCTTTCTTAGGTCCGAGAACGGCTAAGAAAAAATCGGGCAACAATAAACAAGTTGTTTCGAAAGAACTAAGCAATGTGCTGGAACTTTCTAAAATGGATATCCGCTTAACGGTAGATAAAGCCATTTATGACCATTTTCTGGCCAAAAATCTTGATGCCAACATTTCTCTACGTGGCGGAGGCATATTCTTTAACAAAATCAGTGTAATGCATGCAGGAGGTCAGTTATCCCTAAATGGAAATATTATGCAGGAAGCGGCATCAAATAGTTTTAAGGTCAACTCAAAGATCAGCCATGTAAGCGTGAAAGATTTTTTCTATTCGTTTGATAACTTCGGTCAAAATACCATTACCAATAAAAATTTAAAAGGTTACTTATCATCGTTGGTTAACATTTCGGGAAGGATATCGCACGCAGGAAAAATTCTTCCGCGATCAATCAATGGTAAAGTGGTATTTAACCTGAACAATGCTGCCCTGGTTAATTTCGAGCCGATGGTTAAGGTAGGTAAATTTGCTTTTGCCAACAGAAACCTATCAAACGTGGAGATCAAAAATCTTGATGGAACCCTTAATATCCGTGGCGACAAGGTAGAAATCAGTCCGATGCAGATCAACTCCAGTGCTTTAAACTTTAATGTAAAGGGTATTTATGCTTTGGGTACCGGTACAAATGTTCAGATGGACATTCCACTCAGAAATCCAAAGGGAGATGAAAACCTGACCAGATCAGAAAGAAGAGAAGCCCGTATGCGTGGCATCGTGTTGCACCTGAAAGCCATTGACGACGAAAAAGGCGGAATAAAAATCAGGTGGAACAAAGATCATGACTAGTGTTAGTCCATAGTCTCAAGTCCAAAATCCTAAGTCGAAAAATGGACTGAAGACTCAGGGCTTTCGACTTCAGACTAAAAATCAAGCGGTCCCAACCTGTTCATATTTCTTAAAATCAGGTATTGACGGTGCCTGATGTATGGAGTTGCGTTTTTAGGCGTCCATCTTCTGGGGTTTGGAAAACAGGAAGCAATTAAAGCAGCTTGTTTTTTGGTTAATTTTGTGCACGATTTGCCATAATACTCCCGGGCGGCAGCTTCGGCACCATAAATCCCGTCGCCCATTTCAATAACGTTCAGGTAAACTTCTAATATTCTCTCTTTGCTCCAGAACAGTTCTATCAATAACGTAAAATAAGCTTCAAAACCTTTTCTGATCCACGATCGGCCAGGCCAAAGAAAAACATTCTTAGCAGTTTGCTGCGAAATGGTACTTCCACCTTTTATCTTCTTCCCTTTGGCATTACTGGCAAAAGCTTTTTCAATGGCTTTCATATCAAAACCGATATGGGTTAAAAAAAGCTGATCTTCTGCAGAAACAGCAGCCCTTTTCATATTATCAGAAATATCATCAAATTTTACCCATTTTTTTTCTGTCTTAAAAGGTTTTCCATCTGCTTTACGCTCAATATTCCGAAGTACCATTAAAAGGGTAATAGGCGGATTGATGAAGCGAAGGGCAATGACCCAAAATACAGAAACCAATAAAAAATATATAAATACTTTTGTAGCCACGTTAGTAATCCTCTTGAGCAGGGGATGTTTTGCTTTACTTTTCGTCTTGGTTGCCCGTGTTTTTGCCATGGGTACAAAGGTAACTAAAGAGACGGAAATGACATTGTTAATAATAGTCTTAATTATACCGATAATAATCATCAGCAAAAGCACATGACAGCAATTATTTTATACCAGACTTAACTTATAACCAATAAATAAGTTTGTTTATGTATTTTAGTCCGTGACTGTGAATTAACCATTTTCCATTCACTAAACCACAAAAACCTGATAGCAGAACCACCAATAATTAAATAAATGAAAATACCAAGCTACCTATTGCTTGCCCTTTGTTTTTGGGGCTGCAGCACCATTAAAAACACCAATAACAAACCTGAAAAGTGGATAACACTTTTTAATGGAAAAGACATTAAAGACTGGAATGTTAAAATCCACCACCACGATTACAATGTAAATTTTGGAAATACCTTTAGGGTGGTTGATGGTATAATACAGGTGCGGTACGACCAATATGGTGATTTCAATGATCAGTTTGGCCATCTTTACTACAAAACGCCTTTCTCCTATTACCATTTAAAGTTAAAGTACCGTTTTGTAGGTGAGTTGCAGAAAGGGGCACCCAGTTATACGCTACGTAATAGCGGTTTAATGTTCCATTCGCAGGATCCGAAAACAATGCCTAAGGAACAAGACTGGCCAATTTCGATTGAAATGCAGTTTTTAGGTGGTTTGAGCGACGGTAGGCCGCGCCCGACAGGAAATATGTGTTCGCCAGGTACCGATATTTTTTATAAAGGTAAATTGTATGATGGCCATTGCCTGGATTCTAAATCAAAAACATACGATGGCGACCAGTGGGTATCTGCTGAACTGATTGTGCTTGGGGATTCGCTGGTTACGCACATCATCAATGGCGATACCGTGTTACAATATAGCAAACCCCAAATTGGTGGAGACGTGGCTAACCGTTACGACCCCAAAATTAAAATAGATGGCAAAGCACTCCAATCTGGTTTTATTGCTTTACAAAGCGAAGGTCAGCCTGTCGATTTTAAAGATATCCAGATCATGGAACTTCCTCACCACAATATGAAAAAATCTAAGTAAACATTTTTCAATATCATACGTTACAACAACATGAAAGTTGCATTAATTACAGGCGGAAGCAAAGGAATTGGTTTTGGCATTGCCGAATCACTTTTAAAAGAAGGCTATAAGGTAGCCATTACAAGCAGAACGATTGCCAGCGCAAATCAGGCTGCATCTCAATTGGTAACACATGGAGATGTATTGGCTATTGAAGCAGATGTTGTAGATTTTAAATCTCAGCAGGATGCTGTAAATCTGATACTCGAAAAATGGGGACAATTAGATGTACTGATTGCCAATGCTGGTATTGGACATTTTGCACCGGTTGACGAATTAGACATTAATTTGTGGAAAGAAACGATTGATACTAATTTAACGGGTGTTTTCTATAGTATCAAAGCTTCAGTTGAAGAGCTTAAAAAGACCAGGGGCCATATATTTACCATTTCGAGCCTGGCAGGCACGAACTTTTTTGCAGGAGGATCTGCTTATAATGCCAGTAAATTCGGCTTAACAGGCTTTACCCAATCAGTGATGCTTGATTTAAGAAAGTATGGTGTTAAGGTAAGTACCATTATGCCTGGATCGGTTGCGAGCCACTTTAATGATCATCAGCCTGACAGTGAAAACGATGCCTGGAAAATCCAGCCAGAGGATATGGGCAAACTGATTGTTGATTTATTGGCCATGCCGGCAAGAACACTGCCCAGCAAGGTGGAAATCAGACCTACTACACCGAAAGGATAAAAAAGGAAGGATGATGTGTGATGGAAAATGGAAGATGTAGTTAAGTTTAAACAATTTATTGAATAAAACTTAATAGATCAGTAATTATAGCTCACTTAATCTTCACCATCATCCATCTTACATTCTTACATCCAATAAAAAAGGCCTTTCGATTTGATCAAGAGGCCTTTTTTATTGATTAAAGAATGCTTATTCAGCGATTACTTCAAAAGGAACCTGAACTTTAACTTCTTTGTGTAAGTTTAAGTTAGCAACATATTCGCCAACAAACTTAGGTTCAGTTTCGAAAGTAATACGGCGACGATCTACGTCAAAGCCTTGGGCTTTTAATGCTTCAGCAATCTGGATGGTGTTAACCGCTCCGAAGATTTTTCCGCTTTCGCCTGCTTTGGCACCGATTGAAAGTTTAACCTCAGCTAAACGCTCAGCAACACCTTCAGCATCTTTCTTAATTTTATCTTGTTTAAAAGCAGCTTGCTTTAAGTTTTCTGCCAATACTTTTTTAGCAGAAGAAGTAGCTAATGCAGCAAATCCTTGAGGGATTAAATAGTTACGGCCAAAACCTGGCTTTACTGTAACTACATCATCTTTCTCACCAAGGCCTTTAATATCTTGTTTTAAAATAATTTCCATATCTCTAGCCTCCTATTTTAATTGATCAGCAACAAAAGGTAACAAACCGATATGACGGGCGCGTTTAACAGCCTGAGCCACTTTACGTTGGAATTTTAACGAAGTACCGGTTAAACGGCGTGGTAACAATTTACCTTGATCGTTAATAAATTTCAACAAGAAGTTTGCATCCTTGTAATCGATGTATTTAATTCCGTTTTTCTTGAAACGGCAATATTTTTTACGGTTATCCTCTACTTTAGGGGCAGTTACGTATTGTATTTGTTCTCTTGCCATTACGCTGCAACCTCCTTAGTTTTTTTGTTAAAAGCACCACTACGCTTTTTCTCATTGTAAGCAACAGCGTGTTTGTCTAAACGGATAGTTAAGAAACGTAACACACGCTCATCGCGTTTTAATTCAAGCTCTAATTTTGCGATCAAATCTCCTGAAGCTTTGTATTCAGTTAAGTTGAAGAATCCATTTGATTTTTTTGCAATTGGATACGCTAATTTTCTCAAACCCCAATTATCTTCCTGGATAATTTCGGCTCCGTTATCAGTTAGAACTGCTTTGAATTTAGCTAATGCCTCTTTCGCAGCCTCTTCAGATAACAACGGGGTTAGAACGATAACAGTTTCGTACTGATTCATTGTTATAATTATGTTTTTAATTTTTTATCCCGAGGTATATTACGGGGTTGCAAAAGTAATAATATATTTCTTAAAATCAAATGATTAATTGGATTTTATATCCTGAAACACATTGAGGTAAAACGGATGAAAGAAAACGGATGAAGGAAAATGGTTAAGGGAAGACGTAAAATGGAAGATGGAAAGCGAATTGAGAGAAGAAAATGGAAATAATAAAGTCGCATAACATCATCCATCTTACCTACCCTCATCTTACATAAAGGTAATCAAATTTTATCTATCGATGGCAGTCTTGCAACATCATCCATCTTACATACCCCATCTTCCATAAAAAAGGGAGTTCGTCTATCCGACAATCTCCCTGAATCAATTAGCTGTAAAGATTTTAGTACGTTTCTATCGTTTTTACAAAACTATCATCATTATATTTAACCACAAAGGTTAATTCTTTAGAATCAGTTTTGCTGATATTGAATTTTTTTACCAGTTGCGATTTATCCTTGAACACTTCATTATAAACCACATCATTGTATTCGTTATACACGCTAACTTCTACCGGATTGTTTTCCAGGTTTTCAAGATTAAGCGTGATGACCTGATCATTTTTTGTATAAACAGGTTTAAATACGTTAGATATCTTTGGCTCAGAAACAATTGCTTCACCATTTTTAATCACAATATTATATTTAGCAACCTTTACATCCGATTCTGCCTTTAACGTATACTTTCCATCAGGAAGTTCATTCAGGTCATAGATTTTGCTGGATGCCGCCGGAGCATGGATACTTTCTTCAAACAAAACCTCATCGTATGCATCAATTAGTGATAAATTGATATTTTCTGCTTTGTCTACAGAGAAACGGATGAATTTTTCCTTTTCACCTTTTATCTTCAATGTAAAATCACCATCGTTAGCGTGTACACCCGTAGCAGTAAAAATTAGCGCTGCTATTAAACCGATTTTTAAGAACTTTTTCATAACCAATATTTTTAAAGAGTTAATCATTATATGACACCACTAAGGTACGGAGGCAGTTGAAAGATAGGTGACTGCATATTTTCCAATATCTATGCTATATTACCCTCCATTACCTGTTATTTTAACAAAACCTATAATAAAGCATATTTTTTATCTATTTTAGAAACGTAATCCAGCAAAACATGAAGCCAAGCTTTGAGGTTGTTGAACCTTCTTTCGGAAGTTCGTTTTATTATTCAAAATATGTGGAGAATGCTAATAATATGGCGCATCTCTGGCATTACCATCCTGAAATTGAAATGGTGTTTGTTAATGGCGGTGCCGGAAAAAGACAGATCGGAAGTCACGTTTCCTATTATACCGAAGGCGACCTGATTTTAATTGGCAGCAACCTGCCCCATTGCGGCTTCACCGACACCAATACCGGAAACAAAAACGAAACCGTCATCCAGATGAAACCCGATTTTTTGGGCAGTATTTTTTTGGGGCTGCAGGAAATCAGAGGCATACAAGAGCTGTTTGATAAAGCAAAGGCAGGGATAGCTTTTGGCAGGGAAACCATGCTGGCAGTTGGCCACCGGATAGAAATGATGGACGAGCAGTTACCTTTCGAGCGACTTTTAACCTTATTGAGTGTCTTAAAAGAACTTGAACTGGCTAAAGATTATAAAATATTAAACGCCGATGGTTTTTCGATGGAAATGCAGGTGCAGGATAACGACCGTATTAATATGATTTTTAATTTTGTAAAAGATCATTTTCAGGAGCAGATCAGTTTACAGCATGTTGCCGAAATGTCGAGCATGACCGTTCCATCCTTTTGCCGTTATTTTAAAAAGATTACGAAGAAAACATTTACCCATTTCGTAAACGAATACCGTGTGGTGCATGCCTCTAAACTTTTGGCCGAAAAGCAAACCAGCATTGCCAATATTTCTTACGAAAGCGGATTCAATAACTTTAGCCATTTTAATAAATTATTTAAAGAGTTTACGGGCAAAAGCGCTTCGGAATACAGAAATGAATTGAAAGCGGTAATCAAATAGTGATTATTTCTTCAAATAATGGGTGTATTCTTTATAATCCAACTGATCTCGCTTAGGCCCTTCAACAACGAAGACAAAAGTATTTTTATCGATACTTACTAATCTGCATGGGTTTACTAAACCTGTTTTTAGTTCAAATCTGCTTTCTGAAATGATGGTATAAGTATTGTTAGAAATCTGATCAAAATATTGAATTGCTGTCCCATCCTTGTTAAAGTGGTAATACTCACCTCTTTTTGCCAACGTAGTCGTTTCATTTAGCAATTTACCCATATAATCATAGTTTTTCTCCACCAATTTTTCATATTTCCAATCGCCAATAATTTTACTTTTAAAATCATCTACCGGCTCCTTTTTACAGGAACATACAATTAACAATAAGCAGGATAAAATGAAAGGGATGAGCGTTTGGCGTTTCATAAAGATTATTTTTTCAAAGATAGATTTAGTTTTTGGCAGTTTTGACAAGTTTGAAGAAAGATATAAACAGTTTTATAACCTAAATTGTTAAAATACTAATATTGCTTCACTTTTATACGATAGCTACCTTTATAATATTCCTTCATTTTAATTACCTCTTTTGATTTCTCGGTTAGCCAGAAAACGGCATAACTATCCGGGCTATAATTAATTTTTAGCAGCCAGCACTTAGCTGTTAAATCTGCATTCAATTTCAGATCATCTTTACCGACCACTTCGTAACGATGGTAGGTGGCTACCTTTTCGTTGGTATCGAAAAAGGAAATGTCAAACTGCTGACCAACTTTTTTAATTGGCAATAAGGCATAGGTTTCCAAATCCAGCTCCCATGAAATGACCGGAATATCCAATTTAACCGAACCTCTTTTTGTTGCCTCATTATTTTTTACGGTGTCAGATGGCTGCATCAAGCCATTTTTATAATCATATGCCAAAATGCCCCTGCGTTTATAATTGGCATAATGATAAATCGGAGACATCGTTTTGCGGTCGCATATATTTGTTATTGTAGCGAAAAGTGAATCGTTGTGAAGCCATTTCCAACCAAATTCTACAACTTCATTTTTATCCCTTTTTGTAAAGGTGGTTGTCCTTTCCCATATATCTCCGACAGTCCGTTTTGTTTCAAGAGAATCGGTCATATAAACCAAATAACTGTTTTTTCCCTCTTTCAGATTGCTCATGACCAGTTTATGGTTTTGTGCATTTACAGTATCAACCTGTGCCTTCGAAGTGCCTGAAAAAGATAATACTATCGCGCTAATAAAAATTAATATTCTCATATATAAAACTTTACGGTTAGATAAAACCTCTTATTAAATGTTACGTAATCTTTTATAAACTATTTCAATATTTCAACTTTTCCACATTCCAACTTTTCAATCTTACAACACCTAAATTTTTCCTATTTTCGTGCCGATGGAAAATTTTATCGTTTCTGCCCGTAAATACCGCCCAGCCACCTTCGAAACCGTTGTTGGTCAGCAGCATATTACCGGCACGTTAAAAAACGCCATTAAAAATAACCAGCTTGCCCAGGCATTTTTATTTTGCGGACCGCGCGGAGTCGGTAAAACTACCTGTGCACGGATCCTCGCGAAAACCATTAACTGTACCAACCCTACAGCCGATATGGAAGCTTGTGGCCAATGCGACAATTGCCAATCTTTTCAGAACGGACATTCATTTAATGTACACGAATTAGATGCAGCCTCCAACAACTCTGTTGATGATATCCGTAGTTTAATTGAGCAGGTCAGAATACCGCCACAAGCGGGAAAATACAAAATCTATATCATTGATGAGGTCCACATGTTATCGCAAAGCGCATTTAATGCCTTTCTGAAAACTTTGGAAGAGCCACCATCTTATGCTATTTTTATCCTGGCTACAACCGAAAAACATAAAATCCTGCCAACTATCTTATCACGTTGTCAGATTTTTGATTTCAACCGTATCCAGGTAGAAGATATTGCGAATCACCTGTCAAAAATAGCACAGCGTGAAAATATTGCTTTCGAGAGCGATGGTTTACACATTATCGCGCAAAAAGCTGATGGAGGATTACGTGATGCCCTTTCCATGTTCGATCAGATTGCCAGTTATGCAAACAAGAACATTACCTATAAAGCGGTAATTGACAACCTCAATATTTTAGATTACGACTATTTTTTCAAGCTTACCTCTTATTTAACCGCAGCAGAAGTGAGTCAGACACTGCTCTTGTTTGACGAAATTCTGAACAATGGTTTTGATGGCAACAACTTCATCAATGGATTGGCCAGCCACTTCCGTAATTTATTAGTAGGTAAAGATGCCGCTACCATTAAATTGTTAGAAGTTAGCGAAAATATTAAACAAAAATATCTTGAGCAGTGCAGGCAAACCGAATTATCATTTCTGTTAACCGCATTGAATTTAGCCAATACCTGCGATTTAAATTATAAGAACTCTAAAAATCAGCGCTTACAGGTAGAGTTGGCACTCATTAAAATGTGCCATATCCGATCGGTCGTCAATTTAGTACAACAGCCTTTAAACACTAGTAACACAGCAACTGACGCAGATCAGGATAAAAAAAAAACTAATGTCGTAGCTGAACAAGCTGAAAGTCCAAAGCTGAAAGCTGAAAGCGAAAAAACTATTGCTTCGCCGACACCTGCTGTTAATATCCCTGTTAAGCCGAATATAACTATAGAAGGAAAAGCGAAAGAAAGCCTGGGAGGAAGCATTCCCCCGCCCTCTGCAACTTCCATCAGCATCAATATCCCAAAGGCTAAAGCAACGGGCATGTTAATCCCATCTTTAAACGATTTCGACCGCATTGCGCAGGAGGAAGAAGATAAAGGACCAAAAAAAGCAACCGGTGAAGCCCGCGAGGTTTTTAGCTATGACCGCCTACTGGAAATCTGGAGCATATATACACAAAAACTTAAAGCTGCTGATAAAATTAACCTTTTTACCATTTTAAACAATTTTGCCCCTACCCTGCTAAATCCCGAACTGATTGAGATTTCGGTGGAGAGTAAAACGCAGGAGCATCTTGTTCAACAGGAATCTGTTGAGCTTTTAAATTTTTTACGGAACGAACTCCGGAACTTTGGTATAGAGGTTACCTATAAACTGGTAGAACGTAAAATAGAAAACAGGCTTTATGGTAATCGGGAGAAGTATGATTATCTGGTAAACAAAAATCCTAAGCTGGACGAATTACGTCGGAGATTTAATTTAGACATTAACCCTTAGTCAGTTTACAGTGGGCAGCTTTTAGATAAACTTAACCTTAAGATGCCCACTGTAAACTGTATACTGTTAATTATTGCTCAGCATCATTAACCGGATAACCTTCTTCATCTAAATCGTCACGGTTATCTTCTGGTGTACGGGCAAGAATTTCATCTTCAGGACTAAGTTTTACACTTTCCCCGTTATCTACGTGCATGCCGAGTTCCTCTAAATTATCTTCAGCAATCTCCTCATTTCGCGCATACTCATCGCCAACATAAGGGTTAGCCTCATCATAGGTAGAATCATCATCTCTGGCACCTGCTGCAACAGTCTCATACCCCATCGGATGATCGTATTCTTTATCTGTTCCCTTTACATCGAGTTCGTAACTATGCTTAGTTTCATCATAAGCAAGATTTTCTTTATTAATTTCGCTATTTTCTGTGGTGCTGTGTATTTTATCCTGCGATCCTTTATTTTCGTTAATTTCCATGATATAAGTTTCCTTTAATTTATACTGTATAACAAAGCGGTATAGATATGGTTTTTCTTTAACCGTAAATTCTGTTATTATTTGGGCGTGCCCCAAGCTGCGCAAGGGTCGGGCTATACACTACAAGTCCTCGCCATTCGTTCCTCATGGCTGTGGGCTTTCCGTTGCTATCCCTCACGCATGGAAAATGCGATTTATAAGTCGGTTAAATAATAGAGATTGATATATCTTAATCACGTTTTATTTCTCTAATAATTGTTACCCACCGGTCGTCATCCCGACTGGAGCACAGCGAAATGGAGGGATCTGTATAGATGATTTCAGAGAGCAATAACAATTTTATACTTTATAAAAACAATATCTATCACATTTCTGCTAAACCAAACCTGCCCTTTGCTAAGGAAAACCGTAAAATATATCATTATCAAGTATATAGTTTTGAATATAATAACAAAAAACAAACTATGGCATTTTTAGATCACAATGGGGAAAGTGAATTTCCAATGTCGAAAGACAAAGTTTTTGAAGCAATGTTAATTGCAGTTCCAACAATTAAAGGATTACAGATCGAAAACGCAGATAAACTACAAGGTCGGTTTATGGTAAAGGCAGGAGTTAGCTTATACAGTTGGGGCGAAAATATACCCATACAACTAAGTGAGATTGCAGAAAACAGAACCAAAGTTCAAATTACCTCATCGCCTAAAACAGGGATTATGTTTGGTGGAGCATTCGACAGGGGGAAAAACAGGAAAAACATTGAAAATATTCTTTCAAGTACCTCCAGAATATTATCATCTGAAAATCAACCAAAAATACATGAAACAAATTTATTGTCTTTTCAAACAGATGATTTCCAGACAAAGTTAAATCCAAACTTTACACGTCCCGGCAATTCAAATCCCTGGTACGAAAAAACCTGGTTAACAATAATTTTATGTATAATCTTTTTCCCTGTGGGCCTTTATGCCTTATGGAAAAACTCATCTATATCTAAAGGATGGAAAATTGGAATAACTATAATAATATCGTCGATTGTATTATCAAATTTAGGTGATAAAGCTAAACCCCAAACGGAAACTCAAAATAGAGTTGAAAAAGAACAACCAAATCCTTCTATA
Organism: Pedobacter sp. BG31; assembly: GCF_042464845.1. Lineage (NCBI taxonomy): Bacteria > Pseudomonadati > Bacteroidota > Sphingobacteriia > Sphingobacteriales > Sphingobacteriaceae > Pedobacter > Pedobacter sp. BG31. Next base: position 73,601 of record NZ_JBHNZK010000011.1, on the reverse strand, counting down.
AAAGCTGAAACAGTTAAAAATACCGAAAAGGACGTGATTGACGTAGCAAAAGAAGAAATTATCCAAAAATTAAAGGCAAAAGCGAGAAAAGATTGGCCTGATGATTATACCACACAGGAATTTTGGATTAATGAGCAAATTAATGCTTATGAATATATGTTAACTATCGAAAATAATTCAATAAAAGCCAAGGCTCAACAAGATTGGCCCCTTGACTTTACAACTCAAAAATTTTGGTATGATGAACAAATCGAAGCTCAAGAACGTATGAGATAAAACCAACTCATTATTCTATCGGTTCATGCCTCGCAGGAAGAAACAATATAAAAGAGTTGTCAACTTCCATACAAAAGGCATATTAAAGTTGACAACTCACAAAAAAGCGTCCCGATTTTTACATCAGGACGCTAAATATTTCAGGAGTTGCCAACTTCCATGCTGGAAGCCTGTTAAGCTGACAATTGGGTTTACAAACTTGCCAAAGCCGTATTTAATGTTTCACTTGGACGCATCGCTTTGCTGGCTAATTCATCATCAGGGTTATAGTAACCGCCAATGTTTTGAGGTTTACCCTGTGCACCAATCAGTTCTTCATTAATTTTTGCTTCATTTTCTAACAAAGCTTTTGCCAATGGGGCAAATCTAGCTTGTAAATCAGCATCTTTACTTTGTGCAGCCAAAGCTTCGGCCCAATATAATGCCAAATAGAAATGAGAACCACGGTTATCGATGGTACCTAACTTTCTGCCCGGCGATTTATCAGTTGCCAAAAATTTCGCATTAGCCTCATCTAAAGCATCGGCCAAAACCTGCGCTTTTGCATTATTTTGGGTTTGCGATAAATGCTCTAAAGAAGCCTGAAGCGCCAGGAACTCGCCTAACGAATCCCAACGCAAATAACCTTCCTCAATAAACTGCTCAATATGTTTTGGCGCAGAACCACCGGCACCGGTTTCGAACAAACCGCCACCGTTCATCAAAGGAACGATAGATAACATTTTAGCAGACGTTCCTAATTCTAAAATCGGGAATAAATCTGTCAGATAATCACGCAGTACGTTACCGGTAACCGAAATGGTATCTAAACCTTTGCGGATACGCTCCAAAGTAAATTTAGTAGCTTCGATAGGAGCTAAAATGCGGATATCTAAACCTGTGGTATCGTGATCTTTTAAATAAGTATTTACTTTAGCAATAATCTCTCTGTCGTGTGCTCTTTGCTCATCTAACCAGAAAACTGCCGGCGTTTCTGACAAACGCGCCCTGTTTACGGCTAATTTTACCCAATCCTGGATCGGCGCATCCTTAGTTTGGCACATGCGGAAGATATCGCCTTTTTCTACTTTCTGATCAAAAAACACCTTACCATCAGCATCAGTAACACGGATAGTTCCTGCGCCGGTAGCCTGGAAAGTTTTATCGTGCGAACCGTATTCTTCAGCTTTCTGTGCCATTAAACCAACATTTGGTACCGAACCTATCGTAGTTACGTCGAACGCGCCATGGGCCTTACAGTCATCGATGGTTGCGGTATAAACACCGGCATAACAACGATCTGGAATCAAAGCGATAGTATCCTGAAGTTTACCTTCCTTATTCCACATTTGTCCTGAAGTACGGATCATAGCCGGCATAGAAGCATCAACAATCACATCACTGGGCACATGTAAATTCGTAATTCCTTTATCAGAATTAACCATAGCCAAAGCGGGACCGTTTTCAATAGCCTGCGCTAATGCAGCTTCTACTTCAGCCTGTTTTGGGTTGCCTGCAATTTTTGCATAAACATCACCTAAACCGTTGCGGGTATCAATATTTAATTCTTTAAAAAGATCGGCATATTTAGCAAAAACATCTGCAAAATAAACCTCAACAATGGCTCCGAAAATAATCGGATCAGAAACCTTCATCATGGTTGCCTTTAAGTGTGCAGATAATAACACGCCAGCGGCCCTGGCTTCAGCAATTTCTTTAGCTACAAAAGTTTTTAAAGCCGATAAGCTCAATGCCGAGCTATCAATCACTTCTCCTGCTTTTAATGGCGATAAACCTTTTAATTCGGTTACCGTACCATCAGCAGCTACAAATTCTATTTTAAACTGACTCGCTTCAGCAACAGTAGCCGACTTTTCTGAACCATAAAAATCGCCTTCAGTCATGCTGGCTACTTTGGTTTTCGAATCTGCAGACCATTTACCCATGGAGTGCGGGTTTTGTTTAGCGTAATTTTTAACCGCTTTAGGCGCTCTGCGATCGGAGTTACCTTCACGTAAAACCGGGTTTACAGCCGATCCTAAAACTTTGGCATATTTAGCTTTTATTGCTTTTTCTTCATCGCTTTGTGCATTATCAGGATAATTTGGAAGAGCAAAGCCCTGCGACTGAAGTTCGGTTATTGCACCTACCAATTGTGGGATAGAAGCAGAAATATTTGGTAATTTGATAATGTTTGCTTCTGGCGTGGTTGCTAATGTACCAAGCTCTGCCAGTGCATCACCAATTTTTTGATCGTCTTTTAAATACTCCGGAAAGTTGGCCAAAATTCTTCCTGCTAAAGAAATATCTCTGGTTTCTACATCAATACCCGCTGACGCAGTGAAAGCTTGTACGATAGGTAAAAGTGAGTAGGTTGCCAGCATTGGCGCCTCATCGGTTTTGGTGTAGATAATTTTTGATGTATTTGACATATTATATTGATTTTGCTTATTACGTTTAATTATTCGATCGGTTAATTGCATTGCAAACCAATCTTTTTAAAATCGCCTAAAGATAAAATAATCGAATGAATTAAGGAACATAGTAATGTTATTTATGGTTTGGATGTGCAATTCATTTATTAAAAATCCATAATCCACTATAGCGTAAAAAGATGATATCTTTTTTTGGAGCGCAGGGTCATTCGCATTTTTTAATGTTATTCTTGCTCTCTGCTTTATCCCGGCGAAAAGCCGGGATGCCCGCTGCGATCAGGGCTATAAACTTAGGTTTCTGGCACGGAAATCTGGCATAGTAGCAGAAAAACAACCAGGCTAAACCTGATCGAACGGATGCCATTTTTCATGGCAGGAGGTAGAGCAGGAAGAAAATAACCAATGGAATACTGCAATTGCTTTTCTAAAAACAGAAATCATAAATTTAAGATGGTCTGTATTTGGAGCGCAACGTCATTCGCTTTTTTTAAAGTTACTCCTGCTCTCCGCTATATCCCGGCGAAAAGCCAGGATGCCGCTAAGATCAGGGCTATAAACTTAGGCCTGTGGCACGGAAAACTAGCATAGCAGCAGAAAAACAACCAGGCTAAACCTGATCGGACGAATGCCATTTTTCATGGCAGAAGGTAGAGCAGGACGATATTAACCTATGGAATGCTGCAATTGCTTTCCAAAAAAGCAACTAACATCAATTATTTATCATTCTGATTTACTGCAACATTCTCAACTATTTTAAATTACTCAAATTCTTTGGCTAAACTTTTGTAGCAGAAACTGCCAGTAACTATCTATTTTAAATATTTTAATTGAAATGAGCGAAACTACCTTAGATCAACTATTAAATGTCCGGAAATTTGACGAAGCCAAAAGCTTCATGCAAAACGGCGAAAAACTCTCCAAAAACCTGCAGGACTATCAGAAGTCATCCATTTTCGACAACCTTCTTAAAGAGAAACAGTACGAAATCCTGAATATGATGGTGAAAGATAAAACCATCGAAACCGACATTTATGAATTCGACAATTTTGATAAAAGCATTTTCCAGAGTATTGTCCGCAATCTCGGCAATGAAGAGGAAGATATCAGTTTCTTCAACGAATTTATTGGCCATTTCGATAACCTGAACGATGAAGTGAATGCAAAAACCTTATTGGGTTATCTTTTAGAAAATGGTGTTGATTTAGGTGTAATCAAAGCCTGTATCGCCGCCGGATGCAATGTAAATTTTAAAAACAATGCAGAAGAAAACTATATCCACCAGGTAGTAAAAAGCAATTTGCGCCGGTATAACCTGAATGAAGAACAAACTACCGATTTATTAAAAGGATATATCGACATCCTTATTAATGATGGTGTTGATATCAATGAAGGAAATATTGTACAGGAAACCCCTTTAATTATTGCAATAAAGTTTAACAAGAAAAATTTAATCGGATACTTGCTCGAAAAGGGTGCAGATCCAAACCATATCGACCGCGATGGTAATTCAGCTTTTTTCTATGCGGTGGCACATGCCCAAAGCGAAAGCATGTACGACATCCTTCGGAATTTTGACTCCCCGGCATTTGATCAGGTAAATAAAAAAGGGGAAACCCTGTTGTTTGAATACGTGCGTATGATGTCTGACAGTGAAAGCAGCATTAACTTCCTCAAAAAGCTGCTGAATGATGGTGCCGATTTATATCAACCCAGTACCTGGTACAGCGCGGATAAAACCCCTCTGGATGTAATCGCCGAAAAACAAGCCGGTATTTTGGAAGCCGTTTTAGAAAGCGGACAGGTAGATATTAACAGAACCGATGACCAGGGCAATACCTTGCTGCACAAAGTTTGCGCATATAATGTAAACTATGAGCCTGAAAAAGCAAAAGAAACTTACCGGAAAGTGAAACTCCTGATCGAAAATGGCGCTGATACCAACCTGAGCAATGATAAGGATCAAACAGCTTTAATGCTGGCATCGGATGATAACCTGAAAATAAAAACTGTTGAATTACTCATGAAACAATCTTAATATGTCGATGTCATTTATTATTGCCTGCGAAAGCGGCAAACGGAAAATCGCCGAACTTTTATTGACCAATAATGAAGTAGAAGTAGGTTATACGGATGAGAAAGGCCGAACTGCACTGCATTACGCTGCACATCATGGCTACTCAGATCTGGTAAAAATTTTAATCGAACGCGGCGCAGATTTAGATTACGAAGACCACGATGGGGAAACACCTTTTTATTTTGCCTGTCTGCAAAAACAGAAACAAACCGCGCTATACCTATTAGATAAAGGAGCAAGGGTTGACATTAAAGACCTTAAAGGAAATAGTTTATTGCATTTAACTGCCCAAAACGGACAGATTGAAGTTTCAGAAAAGTTGCTTGATAAGGGACTTGATGTTGACAATGAAAATAACGAGGCAGAAACGCCCCTGCTTATTGCATCAGCCTGGAGAAACAAAGAAGTTGTACAAAAACTATTGGATTTTAGTGCCAATATTAATACCACCAATAAAAATGGCGATTCGCCACTGATTTTTGCAGTTAAATCTAAAAATGTTCCTATGGTTGAGCTGTTGATTGATAAGGGCGCCAACATCAACCATATTAACCATGCTGGTGAATCAGCACTGTTGCTGGCCTGTTACGATGCCAACCGGATGTTAACCAAAACATTGGTAGAAAAAGGCGCAGATGTTTTTGTATCTTCAAAAAATGGCTTGTCGCCGATCTGGTATGCCTGTGCCAACAACCAAAAAGAGATTGTTGATTTATTTTTGGCCAACGGTGTGGATGTAAATTACGCCAAGCCTCTTTCTGGCAACGATGATTCCATGTATTCGTATCTGGAGTGGGTAGAAACAGCTAACAACATATCCATTTCGGCCAGTTTCTCTTTTGATAACAATTACAACTACGGAGGCGAAAGCATGTTACATGTAGCCGCGAAAAGTGGACATTTGAGCATGTTAAAGCTGCTGATAGAGAAAGGTGCAAACGTAAATATCCAGGATGAAAGCGGGAACACAGCACTACATTATGCCGCAGCAAATGGTAAAAAGGATGCCGTTAAGTTTTTGCTCGAAAAATCTGCGGATCCATCTATTGTAAATGTGAAAGAGCAAAAAGCCATTGATTATTCGAATATTAAAGGCTTTAATGAAATTACGGAGCTCCTTTTAAAATACGGCCCTGCCGCCAATCCACAGGTTCAGGCTTCAAATATAAAATCTGCAGAAAATGCTGTTGAAGTTCCGAAAAACGATATGGCAACTAAAAAGCAAGCCTTATTGGATTTAAAAGAATTATTGGACGCCGGAATTTTATCACAGGAAGAATTTGATGCAGAGAAAGCGAAGATTTTGAAAGGTTAAGTTAATCCCGCAGTCATCAATTTGGGTTTAATTTATTTCATAAAAAATATAAACGAGTTAAATTTGTAAAGATTACTCCCATAGAAGCCGTCCTCGAGCGGAGAGCAACGTAGTCGAGGGATCTATAAATGTGAATTTCTCCCGGCCTGTACAGGCGGGCATTTCGCTGCGCCTAGCAAGGTTTAAAATTTCTATTGAAAGGTATTGTCGGATAAATTTTTAGTTCTAAATTTATTCGACAATATAATGCTCACACAAATGAAAAATCTTACTAAAATCAGATCACCATTAATTAGCCTTCTTCTACTCTCCATCTTTATATACGCCTGTTCTCCGAAATTGTATGTTGACGAAAGTAAACGTTATCAGGCGGGTACATTATCTGAAACACAAATCGATTCGCTGCATACTTTCTTAAAACAAAACGAAAGGCTCAGTCTAAAAGATACCATCATTATTAAATACGATTTCAATAAAGACGTTTGTTGGAATGACCTAAGCTACCAAAACGCAGAATTCCTGAACAATGTGAGGTGGGCCTTTCAAAAAAACATTCAGGAAAAAGCGGAGGCCAGGCCAAAAGTTGCTATTTATCAATACCGGGAACCGGGAGAAAGTTTCAGCCCGATTAAATCGAAGGGTTTAGAAATTGAAACTGATTCGGGCTTCCTTAGAAAATTATTATTTAAAGAGGTTACTACCTGCGGAACTTCAGCTATTATCCTTCCTAACGGAAAATTTCTACTGGTGAAATCAGATCCGCAATTTTCTGCGCTGATTTTAAATGCCAAAGATATTGAGCAAAAATTACAGGAAAATTTGGTTAGATAATCTTTGATTGCTAAAATTTTTAAGACGGGCTGATATTGCAAATTAAAGCGCTGTAATTTGGGGCGAACGCAAAGCCCCAAATATTATGGGTTGTTATAATGAAAGAAATAAAGATATACAAACAAGTAATAAGCAAAATCGATTGGATATTAGACATTGCTAAGCGAAAAAACTGGAAAATTAAACTTAAGCCTTTCATCGACAATCCTGCGACTGTGGCAGAAATAGATTCCGTTGAAAAGCAGATTGGTAAGGCTATACCTGACGACTTGAGAAAGTTATTTCTTTTTTCCAGACATTTAGAATTCAGCTATCAATTCGACGAAACTCTTTCAGAAGAGTTTAGACAGAATTTTTCTGGTGAAATTTATTGGAATTTAAATTCTCTTGCAAAACAATACGCTAATTTTCAAAAATGGATAAAAGCATCCCTTAATCCAGAATATAACGACAGAGAAGCAATTGAAATCACAGAAAAACTGTGGCATGATAAATTGCCTTTAATGGATGTTTCCAATGGGGATATAATCGCTATTGGAAATAATCCCTCTGAGATCGTATATTTTTCTCATGAAGGGGATATTATGCATGGCAAAACCCTTGGTGACAACTTATGGAATTTTCTTGACTTCTATTCAAGTATTGGATTTGCAGGATGTGAAGACTGGCAACTTGAACCTTTTTTCGACTATGAAAAAAATATTATGGTAACAGAAGGTTGTAAAGTAGAAAGATATAGAAAACTGTTAGAAGATTAACCACTTGGTACCAGGAATTTACTAAGGGCGGATGAGCAAATGATGTAAGGGAAGAATATTGGAAAGAAATTCGCCCCCCAAATAACAAGAATACCAAAGCAGTAAATACTAAAATAACGTAGAGATTGCCGCGCCAACAGGGGTAACATCAATTAGATAAATTAGTTGGAATTTATCTAAGATTTTTACTATAATTTATTGATTACCAAACATATAATATTAAATCCCATTAACTAATCAGTTAAATACAATAAAGGAGATGACATTTTTATATACCGCCCGGGGATCATACGACAAAACTTATGAAGAAACCGGAATGTCTTGGATCCATTATATTGAATGGTCTAAACTGACATTTAACAGAACTTGTTTCGCTTGACGGAATGTTAAATGAAATATTGGTTGAACCGGACTACGAAAACCCCGATGATTGGAATTATATTCAGACTATTGGGCAATATCAGACAGATTTTTTCACAACACCTGAATATGTTTTTAAGAGAATGATACACAAGGACAAATTCAATTTATTAATGGTTGTCGTAGAGCCAAACATAGATTGTAAAGATATAAAAATCGAAAATTATGAATTTGTTGGCTATGATCTGTTAGATCAGGACTTTAACATTAGTGCTTTAACAAACTGTGGCGGTTTTGACGAAACATTTCAACCAACCGATCTAACCGACAAAGGACTTATTTACGACTTTAAAAAAGCATATGATATAAAAAAAAGGCTGTTAGAAAACAACCCGGAAGAACACTACGCAGACACTAACGTAATTGCAGTTTGGAGACACATAACAATTGGGCGATAAATCAACCTTACTAAACTAAAAAAGATAGACTACTTACAAGATGTTTTATGCCAGGTGGGCTAGTCATACATCAACACGAAGAAATACATAGTTAAGTTAACATGAAATAAGGCTAAAAAAAATCAACCTTGAATTTAACAAAATTTAACTAAAACATTAGGTTAATGTTCGTAATTTGGTTTTTATTAATCGCTTTCAAATGAATAACCAGAACCTAATGTTTAATGCCTTAAGCTAAAAATAACGCCTTTTTTGTTGTCCGTTCTTGTACACCAAACAACGATTTCAATTTAAATGTATGCCATGAAAGTACTTTCCTGCCGTTATTAACAGGGAAAATAATATGCGCTCTCCAGGAAGGTGCTCTCGGGTGCTTTCCTTTTATTATTTAAGCCTTGGCAATTATGCTTGCGCTAAAAACTTCTCCCCTTTTTCGATGTTATCTTTTTAAGATAAAAACCTTAATCAAAAACCGGTTAACATGAAAAATAATATTTTTTACGCATCAGTACTTTCTACTGCCTTCCTGTTTGGATGTCAATCCAATTCGAATTCGCAAAAACAAGGAGAAGATACTACGGTAACTACCAAAATCGGAGCGGTAGATTTGCCTGCGCCAGATACCAATGCGGCCAAAAACAAATTCAGCAAAGTAATTGGCTGGCCTGACGGGAAAACACCTGTTGCGCCTGAAGGCTTTGTGGTTACGAAATTTGCAGCCAACATTAAAAGCCCACGCAACACCTACATCACACCAAATGGCGATGTATTGGTAGCACTTTCCAACTCAGAGAGAAGTACCGTCGAAGCGGTGGCCAATAAGGTAACGGGCAAAGCAAAGTCAGAAGTACCAGGAAAAAGCGCCAATACCATCCTTCTCTATCGTGATGAAAATAAGGATGGTAAACCCGAATTGGTGACAACTTTTTTAAATGGCCTGAACCAGCCTTTCGGCATGCTGATTATCGGCAATTCATTTTATGTCGCTAATACCGATGGCATCTGGCAATATCCTTATAAACCAGGCGATACCAAAATAACTGCCACAGGTAAAAAGATTTTGAGCCTTCCTGCTGGTGGTTATAATAACCACTGGACAAGGAATCTGATTGCCAATGCAGATAAAAGCAAGATTTATGTAACTGTTGGATCGGGCAGCAATATAGGTGAAAATGGAATGGAAAATGAGGTAAGAAGGGCCAATATCTTAGAAATTAATCCTGATGGAACCGGTGAAAAGATTTATGCCAGCGGTTTGCGGAATCCTGTCGGGATAGATTGGGCACCGGAAACCAATATGCTGTGGACAGCGGTCAACGAACGCGATGGATTAGGCGACGATCTCGTTCCAGATTACATCACAAGTGTTAAACAAGGTGCATTTTACGGTTGGCCATATTCCTATTATGGTCAGAATGAAGATCCCCGCTTAAAAGGACAGAACCCGGAAATGGTTAAAAAAGCAATTGCTCCGGATGTTGCGGTTGGTGCACATACGGCATCATTAGGGCTGGCTTTCTACAAGGACAAAAAATTCCCGCAGAAATATCAGGGAGGTGCGTTTATAGGCCAGCATGGTTCATGGAACCGATCAGCTATTTCTGGTTATAAAGTAGCTTTCGTACCTTGCAAAAATGGAAAACCAATTGGAAAACTGGAAGATTTTTTAACCGGTTTTATCGCTGACAAGGAAAAGGCAGAAGTTTATGGCCGTCCGGTTGGCATTACCTTAACGCCTGACGGTGCTTTATTGGTGGCAGACGATGTGAGCGGTGTAATTTGGAAAGTAGCTGCAAAATAATTTAAAATTAGCCACAGATTATCAGAATATGCAGTAAATTTATTCGCTAATCTGTGGCTTAACACTAACTTTTCCCAATTTGAAATCGAACTTTACCCTACTGTTTACCCTATTCTTTTCTACTGCCTTAGCGCAGCACATCAAACCCGATTCGATCAAAAAACTCGAAGAAGTTACCGTAAAAGGCTATTATAACCACCAAACTTTACTCAGATCAGTATCAGCTGTAAACCTGATAGATAGCAGTTTGATAAAAAATCAACCGAACAGCTCATTAGTGAGTATGTTAAACACCGTACCAGGAGTACGCATGGAGGAACGCTCACCGGGGAGCTATCGCCTGTCACTTCGGGGCAGTTTACTTCGCTCCCCTTTCGGCATAAGAAATGTAAAAATTTATATTGATGATTTTCCATTAACTGATGCAGGAGGAAATACTTACTTGAATGCACTAGATGCTTCCGCAATAGGTACAATGGAAATTTATAAGGGTCCGGAAGCCAATATCTTTGGAGCAAATACCGGTGGCGCCATTTTAATTAACCCTTTTACCATCAATAACAATGAGATAAATGTGTCGGCCACTGGTGGTTCTTATGGCCTCTTCCATCAAAATGCATCAATCAGGCAGCAGTATAAAAAATACAGCTTTAGTGTTAATGAAGGCTATCAGCGAAGTGATGGCTATCGGCAAAACAGTGCAATGGATAGAAAATATTTTCAAACCTTGCAGCAATGGGATTATAGCAATGCGGGGAGTTTAAAGGCTTTTGCTTTTTATAGCGATTTAACCTACCAGACACCAGGAGGATTAACGGCTTCGCAGTTAGATCAAAATCCTAGACTGGCACGTCCGGCAACCGCTACTTTACCTGGCGCCCTTTCTCAGCAAGCTGCTATCTACAACAAAACCATTTTTGGGGGAATATCCAACGCCTATCAGATCAGCAAGCGCTTGAAACATGTAATTGCTTTATTTACTTCTTATACCGACTTTAAAAATCCTTTTATTACCAATTACGAAAAACGCTATGAAAGTACACTCGGTTTAAGGACATTTCTGGATTATGCACAGGTTAAAGAAAACATAAGGCTTAATGCACAGATCGGGTTAGAAAGTTCAGGCACTAAAAGCCAGATCAAAAACTTTAATAATAATGGCGGAGAAGCTGCTGCTCTACAAGCTTCTGATCGGTTAAAGGCAGGACAGGATTTTGCTTATCTGAGGTTAAATTTCGATATTAATAACAAACTTCTGATCGAACTTGCGTCGAGTTTAAACTTTTACAGATACCATTACGAGAGTTATTTTCCCAATGTTGTGGCCGCTAAGCAAAGAAAATTCAATGCCCAGTTTATGCCAAAGGCAGCAGTATCTTATCTGATCACTTATGATTTTTCAGCCAGGGCTTCGGTCAGTAAGGGCTATTCGCCACCAACTATTGCGGAAGTAAGGGCGTCAGATAATAATATCAATAATGACCTGCAGGCCGAGCTTGGCTGGAACTATGAATTGGGTTTACGTTATAAAGCCAAAAACAACCGCTTTTACGCCAGTGCTAACCTATTCACTTATCATTTGAAAGATGCTATTGTCAGAAGGTTAAATCAAAACGACACGGAATACTTTACCAATGCCGGCGGAACCAGGCAACAAGGATTTGAACTGGAAACTGCCATTTGGATAATCAGAAATAACCCATCATTTTTAACCGGCTTACAATGGAGAGCCAATTACACTTATAACCATTTTAGATTCGAAAATTTTACAAGTGGTATGAATGTTTTTGATGGCAATAAACTTACAGGAGTTCCAGAAAACGTCTTAATCAATAGTTTAGAATTTGACTTTCCAAAAGCAATTTACCTTTTTGTGCAACATAATTATACCTCTTCAATCCCTTTGAATGATGCCAATACCGTCTTTGCGAACAGATATCATTTGGTTGAAGGCAAATTTGGTGTCAGAAATTTAAAGATAAACAAAATCCGTTTAGGACTTTTTGCAGGAGTAAATAACCTGCTGAACGTACAATACAGTTTAGGCAACGATTTAAACGCGGCAAACGGAAGGTATTTTAACACAGCCCCAGGCATTAATTTTTATACAGGCCTTGCTGTCAAATTGTAATTGCTAAATCGCATCATATAAATGATCTGTCTATATGATGCGATTTTACTATAAACTAAAACATTTCTTTCTTTTCTTTTTCCTTAATCACGACATCGCCAACAACGATTTCGATTGCATAGCGTTTCTTTCCGTCTGCCCCATCATAACTATTGGTTTGCAATCTACCTTCAATGGTTAAAGCCGTCCCCTTTTTAACCTGCGCTTCAGCAAGTTCGGCTTTCGCATTCCAAAAAATTAAATTAAACCATTGTACTCTTTTTACTTCCTCTCCGGATGAATTTCTGTAGTTTTCGTTTATTGCCAGATTAACCTTAGCTAATTTTTGACTTCCAAAATTTTTAACCTCTGCATCTGCTCCTGCAAATCCGCTTAATACCACTTTGTTAACTGCACTTTCCATAATTTTTAAATTTAAGTTTCTAAATGTTTAACGAACAGTCATCACCTCGACAACCGACAGGACAAAATTGCAAACAGCGTCAAAAATTAGTCGGATGGTAAACATTTATAGCCGTTTATAAACGTTTATAAACGGATAATGTACTTTTAAGCATCATTAAAGCTATTTATTTTTTATTCACTATTTTATTTTATAAATTAGGTCATCATCCCATAATAAAAAAAGCAATTATTATGGAACGTTTATGCTTAGACTGCGGAAGCCCGATAAGAGGCAGGGCCGACAAAAAATATTGCGATGATTCTTGCCGCAGCAATTACAACAATCGCTTAAATACTGAGGATAACCTCGTGATTAAACGGGTAAATAATATACTCAAAAAGAATCGTGCTATTCTCGCTACGCTAAATCCAAACGGTAAAACAAAGGTTTCCGGTAAAAAGCTGGTTTCGGCTGGCTTTAAGTTTGAATTCCATACCTCCAGTTACGAAACCCAAAATGGCAATACCTATACCTTCTGTTATGAATATGGTTATTTAGCCCTAAATGAAGATAGCTACCTCCTGGTAAAAAGAGAAGAAAGCCTGGGTTAAGTCTGTTTGAAATCTTAATTTTCACCAAGAATTAGCGCGGCGGGTGAAAGCATATGTATTTTTTTATTCGACCGGAGATGATTAGTTTTATCGACTTATGATCAATTATAATGACAAGCTTTTTAAACCTGTAAACACTACAGAAAATAGCGAAACATCAAATGAAACCATCTTCAAATATAAACAAAGGGAAAATATCCTGACCGCCGAATACGAGGGTGGAAAAATTGTTTATGGCCATTTGCTTGGCTTGGTAGACCATGAAGGAAACATCGAAATGCGCTATCACCAAATAAACCAGGAAGGCGAATTAATGACTGGAACCTGTAGCTCAAAACCTGAACTATTGGCCAATGGCAAAATCAGACTTCATGAAACCTGGCAATGGACATCAGGAGATCAATCGAAAGGGCAATCTATTATTGACGAACAATAAATTCTTTCCCGGTTGATAAGTCCAATATGCTGTTAAAAAATCTCACTGGTCGTATTTTATCTGTATTACAAACTGCATTGGATTTAGTTTACAGTCCGATGGGTTATCAAATGTATAACTTGCAGATCGAGGATGAAAGTCGGGAATACGACGCCTGTACTTTTAAATTAAACACCCTGAAAATCAAACACCGGACTGCTAAAGTCACCCCAACCAAAACGGGTCGATTTGTAAGCTTATGGAAGAGGAATGAAGCTGGAATTACGACTCCCTATACTGATCAGGATGAATTTGATCTATTGATCATATCTGTTAATGATGCTGAACGATCCGGACAATTTATTTTTCCAAAAGCAATTTTGGCACACCATAAAATAATCACTGCAAACGGAATAGCAGGTAAAAGGGGGATCAGGGTTTATGCACCCTGGGATGTAGCAGCAAATAAACAGGCCGCGAAAACCCAAAAGTGGCAAGTGACTTATTTCCTTCAGATCGATATCAATGGAAGTACCGACCTTGCAAAAGCAGGGAAACTAATTGGTGACGAAATAAAATAAACAAGTTATCAGATCTGGTTAAACTTAGCAAGTTTCGGGTAGTTTGCCTTTTCTTTAACAACTACTTTGGATGTGAATTATTCAAGACCATGAAAGTACAGGAAAAAATCAATTTTAACCGCATAGCTGAAGCCATCAGTTATATCAAAACGAATTTCAAAACACAGCCCGGTTTAGAAGAAATTGCAGAAAAAGTAAACTTAAGCCCTTTTCATTTCCAAAGATTATTTAGCGAGTGGGCAGGCACTACCCCAAAACGTTTTCTGCAATATATCAGCATTGGTTACGCTAAAGAAATGTTGAAAGAAAACGAAAGTTTATTCGATACCGCATTAGCAACCGGCTTGTCGGGAACCAGCAGGCTACACGATCTTTTTGTAAACATTGAAGGAATGACACCAGGCGAATATAAGAACGGGGGCGAAAACCTTATCATCAATTACAGCTTTGCAGAAAGTCCATTTGGGAACATTATTGTAGCCAGTACTTCAAAAGGAATTTGCCATATTGCCTTTTATGACGATGAAAACATGGCTTTGATGAATTTGCAACGCCAATTTCCGTCTGCTCAGTATCAACAGATAATGGACAAGGAACAGCAAAATGCTTTAGCTATTTTTGGTCACGACTGGAGCAAATTACAAAAGATTAAATTGCATTTAAAAGGATCCGACTTCCAGTTAAAAGTTTGGGAAGCTTTATTAAAAATCCCAATGGGCAAATTAGCAACTTATGGTAAGATTGCGAAACAACTGGAAAACCCAAAGGCATCAAGAGCGGTGGGCACTGCCATTGGCGATAATCCGGTGGCTTTTCTCATTCCCTGCCACCGGGTAATACAATCAAGCGGTGCATTGGGCGGCTATCATTGGGGAGTGAACCGAAAAACAGCCATGATTGGTTGGGAAGCCGCTAAAACCAATAACCAAACGGTATGATTAAACACATCAATATTTCAACTGAAGAATTTAAAAAAAAATTCAAAAACAGAGAAATCTGCTTCGGTGGAAATGCCCGATTGAAAATTTACGGACTGCTTAAATGCAGTTCCGGAAAGCGAATAAAAAAAGAAAACCGTGTTTTTTTTCGTTCTAAAGAAGAAGCATTTCAGCACGGCTATCGCCCCTGCGGACATTGCCTAAAAACAGCTTATAAACAATGGATTTATTCAACAGCACACCAGATCGTAGCCAAAACCTGCTCCCGCATGACGGAACAGTAAATTATTACGGCAAATTATTCCAGCAATCAGAAGCGGATCATTATTTTGATGTGCTGATGAAAACGATTGAGTGGAAAAACGACGAAGCCTTTATTATGGGCAAACACATCGTTACCAAACGGAAAGTAGCCTGGTACGGAGATGAGGCGTATTCTTACACCTACTCAAATAAATCGAAAACCGCCTTACCATGGACAAAGGAATTACTGCAATTGAAAAAGATTTCAGAAGAACAAGCTGGCACAACATTTAACTCATGCTTACTGAATTTATACCATAACGGCGATGAAGGCATGGCTTACCATAGTGATGACGAAAAGGCCTTGGCAAAAGATTCTGCCATTGCATCACTAAGTTTTGGTGCAGAGCGAAGATTTCTATTTAAACACAAAACCACTAACGAAAAGGTAACCCTGTTTTTAGAAAACGGAAGTTTACTGGTGATGAAGGATGAAACGCAGACGAAATGGCTACACAGATTACCGACAAGCAAGAAGGTATATAAGCCGAGGATAAACCTCACTTTTAGAACAATGGTGGTTTAGGAATACAACCTCACTTGAATTAATCATCTGATCTTGAGATTTTTTTTACTTTTTATTTTCTGAATGTCGCCCTGAATTTATTTCAGGGCAACGTTATATAGAAAATATGTTGACCAGGTAGTAGCTATGAGGCAATTGAAAACGGAAGCACTGCTTGTAAAATGAATCTGACAGCTATCTGATCAGCATGACAATTAGCCTGTAAAAAACAAAAACTTACAGCAAAAAGATTGATATATAATAAGAGAAGCAATCTCTATGATAGAGATTGCTTCGTCGTTCCTCCTCGCAATGACTATTTTTATTATAGATTGATCAATAGCAAGTGTATAATAAAAGGTTTTTATTCCAGCGGAAAAATTGTTCAAAAGGCCCCAATAACAATTTTTCGATTGGAGTTAAAAGTACATTTATAATAATTGTTAATAATCTATAAAATCTTAACGTTTAAACTCACTAATATCTACAATACGGTCATCATCGGCATTTTTCTTTAAAAACGATGTTCCGTTAGCATTTTTCACCCAGGTATAATCGCTCTGGATATTGCCAACAAGGGTTTCAGGTTGGTTTGTCAACGCTGCTGGCAAAGGCAGATTAAAAGTTTCTCCAGTTGCTGTATTTACCTGGTACAGAGAATTAGCGGTTAAAAACACCAACGTTGTTTTATCGCTCGAGTACATAAAGAATTTACCCTGGATTCGCTCATCCTCTTTTTGACGCTTGATCGGGTAAACCCTTGAATTAATGGTGGTGATAAAAAAATCGTTGTTCACCAACCAATTGCTTCTGGTTAATTCTTCCAGGCCTTTAGTATATTTTTTATCTTCAGCACCTTTTGATGGCTTGTCCAGGCTCACCACCTCTGTTTTTCCGCCATTTACATAAATGACATAAAAAGGATTCATTTTATCCTTTCCATTATCACTCTGAACCAATACCGCTGTTCTTTGCGTATTGATAAAAGATGCAACCTTAAATTTCTTTACTTCAGCGTTTGGCGCATCATCTACAATGATAGCTGTATCTTTAGATTTGATGCTGAAACGATCGTCAGTGGCTAGTTTTCCGGAGTCAGTTTTTACGATGGTTAATATGTCTGTTTTTGATTTCGGGAATACATTAAAATCATCACTTGCCGCAAATGCGCGTGCTTTAAAGATTTTTTCAGAATTTCCTCCGCAGCCGAATAAAACAACGGATAATAAGAGTGCATAAAGCGTAATTTTCATGGTTTAACTATTTATATTTTGCGCTAATTTAAAACCTTTATTGCTTTCTATTACAAAATCACCAGAAAATTACCTGGTTCAACTACTGGCTCGGTATTGTAATTGTTGTCAGACCTTCCAGCCGCTAACCAGGAAATGGCGTTAGGATCAAAAAACAACATGATCTGAGGAGCAAATGGCTGGCAGTATCCCACCAATTTCGTAAAAACACTGCAGATTAATACATTATCCTGATCACCTCTTCCATCCCCCTCTTTAATCTAACACACTTTCACCTGCCTAGTTAAAACTAAATTTCCTACTTTAGATAAACGATTATTAACCAATGCGCGGCTCAACAAATTTTCTAACCAAAAATAAAAGTGTCATACTATATGGGTTATTTTTGGCTATAATGCTCTGTTTATTAAAATGGTTGGAGCTTAGGTTTATCGTGATCAATCATGCCTTTGAAATCTATGCAGGCGCTATTGCAGTTATTTTTACAGGCTTAGGCATTTGGCTGGCGTTAAAATTAACAAAACCTAAAACCATTCTGATCGAAAAAGAAGTCTTGTCTGAAAAACCGGAAACATTTGTCATTAATGAAAAAGAAATAATCAGGCTAAATATCAGCAAAAGAGAACTGGAAGTTTTACAATTGATGTCGGAGGGATTGAGCAATCAGGAAATAGCAGAGCGCCTTTTTGTTTCATTGAATACCATTAAAGCACATAATGCCAGGCTTTTTGGAAAACTAGAAGTAAAACGCAGAACCCAGGCTATAGAAATAGCTAAAAAACTCGGCCTTATCCCACAATCCCGTTAATACTTTGGCATGAAAAATTATGTTGATTTGAAAATCACCCTAAAGTATGAAGGCGGGAACAACTATTTGGGCCAATTTTGTGGCATAAACCCATAATAATTGAAACATGAAAAAAAATGTAATGGTATTCGGATTAGTTGCAGGCGTAATTGTATCGGTGTTAATGGTACTCTCGATGATGAGATGTTATAACGACCCTAACCTGGAGCACAGCATGCTCATCGGTTATGCTTCGATGTTGTTGGCTTTCTCTTTTATTTTTGTTGGAATCAAAAACTACCGGGATAAGTGCAACGACGGGTTGATTACTTTCGGCAAAGCCTTTAAAATAGGTGCGCTGATCAGTTTAATAGCCTCAACTATATACGTTGTTGTTTGGCTTGTTGATTATTATTTATTTATGCCTGATTTTATGGCTAAATATGTTGCTCAAGCATTAAGGGAAGCCAAAACTAATGGTGCATCGGCATTAGAATTAGCAAAATTGAGCAAAGAATTGGCTTTTAATCAGGAAATGTATAAAAATCCGGTTATGGTTGTACTCTTTACCTATATGGAAATATTGCCTGTCGGGGTGCTGACTTCACTGGTGGCCGCATTAATACTGAGAAAAAAGCCAATCAACACGGTGAAAACCCAGGCGGTTTAGACGAGCGTTACCTTCTGCCCTCTTCGTTTTACATCCGCGGGACCATCACACACATATACCACGCCGATTTAGCAAATTAACGCAGATCTATTCCATCATCCCTCTTCCATATTAAATCTTATCATATTAAACTTAAATACTTTATGTTAATTTTGATCAATTGAGATCTACAGTATGAAGATTTTTGCCGAAACCGAACGTTTAATTTTACGCGAACTCATGCCTGCCGATGCTGAAGGTATGTTTGAATTGAACAGCGACCCTGACGTTCACCGGTATCTCGGTAATAAACCCGTAACGTCAATTGAGCAAAGTATAGCAGAAATTGAGTTTATCAGAAAACAATATGTAGAAAATGGTATTGGGAGATGGGCTGTTATCGAAAAAACATCGGGCAATTTTCTAGGGTGGTCAGGCTTAAAACTGATTACAGAAACTACAAACAACCATATCAATTATTACGATCTGGGCTATCGGTTCAGCAAACGGTTTTGGGGAAAGGGATATGCCACAGAAACAGCAATGGCCGTGATAGACTATGGATTTACTGAACTAAAATTGAATGAGATTATTGGTATTGCAGACATTAATAACCTGGGATCTATCTATGTGCTCGAAAAAGTTGGTTTAAAGCGCGTATCTGTTTTCGATTATGATGGTACAAAACACGTCTGGATGAAAATTGAAAATCAGCCTGGCTTGATTAAAAGATGATTTTATCTTTTATTGGTTTAGTTTTTGATGATAAAAAGTAAATGATATAAACTTTTTGTTATGAAAAACCTTATTTACTGCGGCATTTTGATCTTATTACTTAGTTCTTGCAAAGAAAAATTAGATCCGGCAAAATTCACCAATACCAAATGGGAATTAATCTCGCTGCCAGGATTAACTTTGCCTTCAAACGCAAAAGCAACACTCAACTTTGCAGACAGCCTTAAATTTAGCGGAAAATCATTTTGCAACAGTTATGGCGGACAAGGCGAAATTACTGATCATAAAATAAACGTTAAAAATGTTTTTAGCACAAAAATGTTCTGCCAGGAAACTGACGCTGCTGAACGTGCTTACTTACATGCCCTTAACCAGGTGAATAACGCCAAAATAACTGATGATAAGCTACAGTTGTTAAATGGTGATAAAACGCTAACGGTTTTCACCAAAACCAACTAGAATCTTTACAATGATAAAAAGGCTGAATAAAGTATTTTTACTATTTTCGGCCTTTTGAGTTTAACGCAGGAGCAATGCCATTGATGATACTAGATCTGAAGTTTTTTTTCTCTACCATAAGAAAAGCATTTAATTTATTTCAGCAGAATGATCCCTTGCGATTGGCCGGCGCGACTGCATTTTTTACCAATTTCGCTTTACCCCCAATATTGATCATCCTGATCAGGCTTTTCGGCATGTTTACCGATAGGAGGTTACTGGCTACACACCTTTTTGAACGTTTGGCGAATATCCTGGACAATGAAAGCATATTACAGATCCGAAACACCCTAAAAAATATCCGGGGGATTGATCAGGCCTGGTATGTTACCTTGTTTAGTTTTATATTTTTTCTTTTTGTAGCCACCACATTATTTAATGTGATCAAAAACTCCCTGGAACAAATCTGGAACATTGGTCAGAAAGATAAAAAGGGAATTATTAATACCCTTAAATCGAGAGCCATATCCGTTACCATTATTTTGTTGGCCGGAATATTATTTTTTATAGGCCTGTTGGCTGATAGTGTGCAGGCCTACATAGGTGCTTTTCTTAAAAATGGAGCGCCATCTTTTGGATTAATTTTAACCTCAATTATTAATCAATTGGTTTTTGTAATTATCGTAACTACCTGGTTTACCATCCTTTTCAGGTATTTAACCAATGGTAGACCTACCTGGCGGGCGGCTATCTCAGGAGGCTTGTTAACCGGATGCCTGTTCACCGCCGGAAAGTATATCTTAAGGATTTTATTGCCGCTAAGCAACATCAGTAATATTTACGGGTCGGCGGGATCGATTATTGTTATTATGCTTTTTGTATTCTACTCTTCCCTGATATTCTATTTTGGGGCTTCATTTATAAAAGCATTAAGTGTTGGACGCGCCACCCCTATTGTACCAAAAAACGGGTCTTTCGCCTATGAGCTGACCGAGGTTGGATTGAAAAAGGAACATTAAATACCATTATACAACCAGATTTTGAATCAGTTTATCAAGCAGGCTTTTGAGTTGAATACTTTCTTCTAAGCTAATCCCCAACTGCTCTCCAAGTTGAGCGCGTAAAGCTGGTGCTTTTTCTTTCAACGCTATTCCCTTTTCTGTGAGCGATATAACGATGCTTCTCTCATCCTTTAAAGATCTGACACGCGCTACAAGACCAGTTTCCTGCATCCGCTTAAGCAACGGGGTTAAGGTATTTGATTGCAGCATTAATTTTTCTGAAAGCAAGCTTAAGTTAACAGCGTCATTTTCCCACAATACCATTAAAACCAGGTATTGCGGATAGGTTATACCTAAGGTATCCAGCACAGGCTGGTAACATTTGGTTACTAACCTCGAGGCAGCATAAAGCGGAAAACACAACTGATTCTCCAGTTTTAAAAACTCATCTATATCCATCACTTATTTTCTTTAATAATAAAATCTTCAGCTAAGTAAATCATTTTCTCTCATCCTAAAAACCTGAGTTCGATTATTTGCTTAATATAAATAGTCTATTTTTAAATGTTTATAATGACGATATCGTCATGCTGAATTTATTTCAGCATCTTTTATACGAGATAGACCCTGAAATAAATTCAGGGTGACGACCAGAAAATAAAAACGCCCATAAACATCTTCAGAACAGATTATTAATCGAGCTCAGGTTAAAAAATTTGCTTTGGAACACTGTAGTTGGAATGACACTCCACCTAACACTTGTTCCATGCTGGAGTCAATAATTAAATCACTTCCAGTTTAACATCAATATTACCACGCGTTGCATTAGAGTACGGACATATTTTATGTGCTTTCTCTACCAATTGTTGAGCCTGTGTAGTTTCTATTCCCGGAATCTGCACTTGCAACGAAACGCCTAATTTGAAGCCACCTTTTTCATCAGGATGTAGCGAAACACTTGCTTTAACTGAAGATGGTTGTTCAGGCTTAACTTTTTCCTGATGCATCACTAAGTTTAATGCACTATCAAAGCAAGCGGCATAACCCGCAGCAAAAAGCTGTTCCGGATTGGTATATTCCCCGCCATTACCACCCAGCTCTTTTGGCATTCTCACTTCAAGTTCCAGAACTCCGTTTTCACTTGTTATTTTTCCATTACGTCCGCCAGTTACCGTAGCGCTTGTTTCATATAACTTTTTCATATTATCTTTTTGATTTTAATCGCAAACGATTATATCGCTTACGATACAAATATAAACAACTATTTTAAAAAAAGCAAATTATTCCAGGAAACTGATATGGGCTTCTATTGGGGATCGAAGAAAAAAGTATCAGGCATAAAAAAGGTGTTTATTAGAAATAAACACCTTCCATTTTTTTAGATTGATTTTTTATAAAATTCTATAACCTAAACCGATTGTAAATAAATTCAGTTTAGTACCTGGATAACCAGCCTTATTAATTTTAGACAGTCCCAACTCGTAACGGGCATCAAAACTCAGCTTTTTAAGATCTAAACCTGCTCCAAATTGCCAGGCCAGGGCCTGATTTTTAAAGTCGGCACGGAAAACATTTCCTGCCGCCTGACCAAAGCTTTGGTTTTCATCTAATATCAGCGAGAACATGGGCCCCGTGTTTAAACGAAGTCCTACACCAGCTGCACCAAACTTTGTACCTACCAATAACGGCACATCTAAGCTGGTAAAGCGCACTTTGTTTACCTCTCCTGTTGCATCACTTACCAAATCGGCTTTTTTTCCTGACAGGTAAAGCTCAGGTTGAAAATAAACGCCTGCAGCACCTACCCTGGCCCAAAGGCCGCCATAAAAACCAGTACGGTTGTTGCTGTTAAAAGTGTTTTCACTATCAAATTTCGAAAAATTTGCACCAGCTTTAACACCCAGCTGGAACGATGGCAGTACCTGTGCGCTGGCAAATAAGCCAACCAGTAAAAAGGCAACAGTTAATGATAAAAATTTCATATACAATTAAATTTAGCTGGTGGCATTGTTAATGGCTTCCTGTTCTTTTAAAGAATCAATATTATTTTTATCACCAAAGTTTTGGGTTTTACCTGCAAAATAATCTAAAATTCCCGAAATAGTTTCTAAGTTATCAGCTAAGTTTTGATGAATTTCCGGCAAATCTTTTTCCAGACGGCTATCGCCCAATTCAATATTATCTACTTCAATCTTCGCAATTTTCTGAATAAGTGCCTGCTTAGAATTTTGCAAATCTTCCAATTCACGCACGATCTTCTCCATTAATTCAAACTTCTTTAAAGTATTCATAGGTTCTTATTTTAGTTAAACTATTCCTTATAAACCCCTTTGTATAGTTTTTGTTTTATTTCTCGATTTTTTACTCGCCGATTTGGAACTAACAAAAATAACTAATAATTTAGTTAAAAATCATCAGTCATGAAAAACCCATTTACGCTATTGGTCTTATTCATTTTAGCTTTAACAAGTTATGCACAGGATGCAAAAACGGTAGATAAGGAGAAGCTCTTCGACCTTTATCAAAACCAACGCTATGCAGATGCAGCGCAGTACCTGAAAAATACTTATGGAGATGAAGTAAATGATTTTAAAATCCTAAGCCAAATGGGTTATTGTTTTTTAATGGCTGGTAATAATGCAGAAGCAGAAAAATTTTATAGCAAGGCCAATACCGTACAGCCGCAGAACCTATCCATTCTTTTTAGTCTTGGTAACATTAATACTAAAAGAGGCAATACCGAAAAAGCCAAACTGTATTATGGCGAAATTGTAAAGATAGACAGCAGTAATTTCAATGTATATAAACTATTGGCCAATCTTTACAATTCTCCGCAAGATGACTCGCTCAAACTCAACTACCTTTTAAAAGCTAACTTTATTAATCCACTGGAAGGCGATGTTGCCGCTGACCTTGCTGAAATGCATACCAGCTATCAGCAATACGAAAAAGCTTATCAGGTGCTCAATATTGCCATTAACGGTGATAGTGATAACCTGGTACTTCAAAGAGCAAAACTGCCTATTGCCAACCAGCTGAAAAAATATGGTGAAGTGATTGCATCAGGTGAGAAATTATTGAAAGATAATGCAGATGCAGGAGTAATAAAGGACACCGCAAAAGCCTATTACTATACCAAAAAGTATCAAAAAGCGATAACGCTTTTTAAACAGCTGGAAGAGATAAAGATGGAGAACGAAGCTACCTTATACTACACATCATTAAGTTACCGGGCTTTAAAAGATTATCACCAGTCAGCACTTTATTCCCAGAAAACCATCGATGCGGCCATCTCGCCCAATACCTCCAGTTATTATGCCTTATTAGGATTGGTTTATGAAGAAAATAAACAATTTGCGCTGGCAGGCGCGGCTTATAAAAAAGGGTTGCAATTTAAAGCAACTCCCACATTGTATTATCGCCTGGCCGTATTCTATGACACCAGTTTAAAACAAGGCAAAAATGCACTCAACTACTATAATCTTTATATAAAAAGCAAGCCCAGTCCAACGGATGATAAAGAAGAGATTAAATTTTCAAAAAGCAGGATTGAACAACTCAAACTGACCAATTAAACCAGATCTTCGAACACAGGTTTTACGTTATCCCAAAATTCGTCCAGGGCGATTATTCGTGGTTTAAAAAAGGAAATTAAGGTTGGCCAATGTTGTTGATTAAAGATGCTCACCCCAGCGATGCTGATGGAAATCTTAGATACCGTTTTACCGAAATCATCGGTTGCGTCTTTAATCCATTCCCATTCCTCGTTCAATGTGTTGGTAAATAAACGTTTAAATTCTTCAAACTGTTCGAAAATAAGATGCCTGATATCGGGATCAGGATGAGAAAGCTGAATGCTGATGAAGGCTTTTTTGCCATCAACATCCATCTTAAAGAAAATGTTCTTCACACCGGTTTTATAGTTGGTCCAGTTTACTGTCGAACCGCTCGCTGATGGCACAGGCTTCATGTATTGCCCAAAACTGATCCAAAACTGTTGACGTAATTTCGCTGATTCCTCTTTACTGTACATTTATTTTTTTAGCATCTGATAAAGGCCTTATCATCGTTAACCTAAATCGTCATTCCCGCGCAGGCGGAATCTTAAAGCAAATGCATTAGGATTCCCACTCAAGTTGGGAATGACGACTTCCTGTAAAAAAATATTCACGATGTCTCCTTACAAAGCTGCAATATTAGCGATTAATATTTACTTTCAAAATGGTAAGTCCCGGAGCCGATCTCTTCTCTTTTTAGGGCACCAGGCAGTACAACGGTTGCGGAGGCATTGGCGGGAACTGTTACGTCCAGCTTAAAGTTTCCATTAGTTAAAGTCCAGGAAGATTTTATCGTTCCATACACCGTTTCCAGCGCTGCTGAAGCACTGGTTAACTTACCTCCAGGTCTGGGCGCAATCAAAATATCTTTATAGCCAGGCCTTGTAACAACCGGGTTGATGCCTGCTATGTTTTTATACATCCAATCGCCAATGGCGCCATAAGCATAATGGTTAAAAGAGTTCATATCTGCGGTTTGAAATGAGCCATCCGGTTTAATACCATCCCAACGTTCCCAGATGGTGGTAGCTCCCATTTTAACCGGATATAACCAGGAAGGATAACTTTCCTGCAATAATAAGTCATAAGCTACGTCTTCATGCCCAAAACGGCTCAGTACATGGCACAGGTATGGGGTACCTAAAAAACCCGTGGTGAGGTGGTTGCCGTAATCTTTTACATTATCCACCAATCTTTGCGCAGCCTGTGCGCGTAAGTTTTCGGGCAGCATATCGAATTGCAACGCTAAAACATATGCTGTTTGCGTAGCAGAAACCAATTTGCCGCTTGGTGTCATATTTTCTTTGAGGTAAGCCGCTTTAACCTGATCTAAAAGTGCCTGGTACTTCACTACATCTTCCGTTCTACCTAATACCTTTGCAGCATTAATCAGCAACTGGGTTGAATGTGCGTAAAATGTTTGGGCTATCATATACTTATCAGTCACTGCTGCACGACCATCGTTATCATCATTAGGCCGGTAAAATAACCAATCACCAAAGTGGAAGCCCGTATTCCAGAGGTTATTTTTTGCTACTGAAGAAATATAATCTACCCATTTTTTCATGCTGTTGTACTGTGTTTCCAGTATTCCTTTGTCGCCATATGATACATACATATCCCATGGAACAATGGTGGCTACATCAGCCCATCCGGCAGAACCGGCATCATTCTGTGTCAATACATTTGGTATCACAAAAGGTACACTACCATTGGGGAGCTGATCTGCAGCAACATCTTTTAGCCATTTGGTAAAAAAGCCCGATACATCCATATTATATGCGGCAGTTAAAGCAAACGCCTGGGCATCGCCGGTCCAGCCTAAACGTTCGTCTCTCTGCGGACAATCTGTTGGCAAATCAACAAAATTCCCTTTCTGCCCCCAGGTAATGTTGTGCTGCAACTGGTTTAGCAAAGGACTGGATGTGCTGAATTTTCCAGTGGTTTTCATGTCTGAATACACCGCTACCGCAGTAAGGTCGTCTAATCTCAGTTCGCCAGGGTATCCATCTACTTTAACATACCTAAAGCCCTGAAAGGAAAAATGCGGTTCGAATGTCTGCTCAGTTCCGCCCTTTAAGATATAATTATGCTGTTGCCTTGCTGTTCTCAGGTTAGTTGTATAAAAATTCCCTTCTTTGGTTAATACTTCAGCATGGCTGATGGAGATTTTTGTCCCCGCCGGGCCTTTCGCTTTCAGCATTACCCAGCCTACTAAATTCTGACCAAAATCAACAACAGTTTCACCTTTGGGTGTTTTAAATATTTTTAAGGCTTTAAATTCTTCATGTTTGGTTACCTGTGGTCCGCTCATTCCAACCAGTTTTTCAGGGCCAAAGGCTAATTCCTGTACCGGCTCCCAGTTCAGGTCTTCTTTAAAACCTGTATTATTCCAGCCTTGGCGTTCCAAACGGGCGTCATAAGTTTCACCGTCATAAATATTAGCGGCTAAAATGGGTCCGTAACTTGTTTTCCAGGTATTATCTGTTACGATGGTTTCTTTGCTCCCATCAGCAAATTCTACTTCCAGCTGCATTAACAAAGCCCTGGTGTCGCCATAAAATTGCTTCTGATGATTAAATCCGATACGCCCTTTGTACCAGCCATCGCCCAGCGAAACACCAATTACATTGCCACCTGTCTTCAGCGATTGTTTAACATCATAAACCTGATATTGAATATGATCTTTATAACTGGTCCAGCCTGGGGCAAAATACGCATTACCAACCCGATTGCCGTTAATACTCGCCTCATATAAGCCTTTGGCGGTAATGTAAACCAATGCAGATTTTACCCGTTTTTTAAGGTTAATTTCTTTTCTGAACAATGGGCTCGCTAACGAAGTATCTTTTCCGGCTACAGAGATCCATTTCGCCTGCCAATCTTCAGGTTTTAAACCGGTTTGAAAATATTGTACCGGCGACCATGCGGATGTGCTTCCGTGATTATCTTTTACCCTAACCTGCCAGTAATATCTGGTTTTCGATGACAGTTTTGGGCCGTCATAGGCAACCAGCACAGACTGGTCACTGCTTACCCCTGCTTTCCATAAAACTTTACCAATAGTGGCCGTTGTGCCCAGCCTGATTTCATAATTACGCTGTTTGGTATTTTTGATGTCCGAAATTATTTTCCAGCTGAATCTGGGTTTTGGATGATCAACACTTAAAGGATTTATTAAATGCTCTACCGTTAAATCTTTTACCGAAACTTTCTGACTGAAGGTATCCGTTGTAAATAAAAACAACAAGATAAGACTGGCAAAGGGTACAAATAAGTTTTTGTTCATATTGGTTAGCGTTAATTTTCAATCTTAACAATGCGATAATCAGCAATATTTTTAAACTAACCATCCTGCACTGTTATGAAAATAAACGCCGGCACAACGTCAATAAATTGACAGAACGAATTTTAAAAACTGAAAATAAACAGCTTACCGATTCATCAACCTGGCCACATACTTGCCGATAATATCAAACTCCAAATTTACCGTATCGCCTACATAAACTTCCTGTAAATTGGTATGTTCGAAAGTATAAGGGATGATAAATACTGAAAATTCGTTATCAGCTGAATTTACAACAGTTAAGCTGATCCCGTTTACACATGCTGAACCTTTTTCTACAGTTACATTTCCGGCGCCGGCATCATATTTAAAACGGTACTCCCAGCTGCCATCAAGTTCTTCGCGTTTCACACAAACCGCAGTCTGGTCTACGTGGCCCTGCACAATATGGCCATCTAAGCGGGCATTCATCTGCATACAACGCTCAAGGTTCACTTTACTACCCACTTTCAAACCACCTAAATTGGTTTTGTTAAGGGTTTCATCAATTGCGGTAACCGTATGCGTTCCATCATGTAAAGCCACAACGGTTAAACATACCCCGTTATGGGCTACGCTCTGGTCAATTTTCAGTTCATGGCTAATTGCCGATGATATGGTAAAGTGGATATTGGTATGATCGTTTTTAATGGCAGTAACCTCGCCAAGTGTTTCTATAATTCCTGTGAACATTTTGTTATTTATTTAAAGTCCGTTATTCCCGCGCAACTGTTCGTCATCTCGACTGGAGCGCAGTCCCGAACGTTCGGGAGAGAGATCTACCTGGATAAATTTCTCCACTGCATTACACTTCACTGCCGTTGACATATTACAATAACAAAGGTCGTCATTGCGAGGTACGAAGCAATCTTAATGCGTTCGCTACCAGCTAGAGGTGTAAGATTGCTTCGTCGGCTGAAAAAGCCTTCTCGCAATGACGATTCGTCTATTTAATATTTTAATCTATTTTTTCTCCAATCGGAGCTATTTTTAACTGCTGTACCTCCTAACCCCACTTCTTTTTCAGCAAACAGTTTTGCAGCGATTACAGCGGCAATCAGTGCTTCTGTTTCATCCTGTTTTTTTAAACTTTCTGCTTTAAAGTATTTACCTACAAAGTGTGTGTCAAAATTACCTGTTCTGAAAGCCTCGTGTTGCATTACAAATTTACCAAAACCCAAAGTAGTCTCTATCCCGGTAATATCATATTCTTCAATAGCCCTAATCATCCGCTCCATTGCTTCTCCTCTATCTTTGCCGTAAGTAACCAGTTTGGCAATCATCGGATCATAATAAATAGGGATTTCCATTCCCTGCTCAAAGCCATCATCTACCCTTACCCCGTTCCCTTTGGGTGTATTATAAGTTTGCAAAGTTCCGATATCAGGAAGGAAATTATTGGCCGGATCTTCAGCATAAACCCTCAGTTCGATGGCATGTCCGCTGATTTTTAAGTCATCCTGACTAAAACTCATTTTTTCTCCTGAAGCAATTTTGATCTGCTCTTTTACCAGATCTATGCCTGTAATCAGCTCCGTTACCGGATGTTCTACCTGCAAGCGGGTATTCATTTCGAGGAAAAAGAAGTCGAGGTTTTCATCAAGAATAAATTCGACTGTACCCGCTCCGGTATAATTTACAGAACGGGCAACATCTACCGCACATTGCCCCATTTTTTGCCTGATTTCTTCAGTTAACACAGATGAGGGGGCTTCTTCTACTACCTTCTGGTGTCGGCGCTGCACAGAACACTCCCGCTCAAATAAATGAACAATATTACCATGGCTATCGCCTAAAACCTGTATTTCAATGTGCCTCGGAGAGGTAACATAACGTTCGATAAAAACTGCGCCATCGCCAAATGCCGAAGTAGCTTCGCTTACGGCAAGCTGCATCTGTTCTTCAAAATCTTCAGCCCGCTCCACAATGCGCATTCCCTTACCGCCGCCTCCTGCAGCTGCTTTGATTAAGATCGGAAAACCAACTTCTATGGCACGTTGCTTTGCCTCATCTACCTCCTGAACGGCCTCTTCCGTTCCGGGAACCATCGGGATATTATATTTTAATGCTGCGGCTTTTGCAGCTAATTTATTGCCCATGGTTTCCATAGCCTGCGGCGAAGGACCAACCAGAACAAGGCCGGCATCAGCAACCATTTGTGCAAAACTGGCATTTTCTGATAAAAACCCATAACCCGGATGGATGGCCTCAGCGCCGGTTAGTTTACAGGCGTCTATAATCTTTTCCCCCACCAAATAACTCTGGTTAGAGGGCGCAGGGCCAATACATACGGCCTCATCGGCATAACGCACATGCAGCGCATTCCGGTCTGCTTCAGAATAAACAGCTACTGTTTTAACTCCCATTTCCTTTGCCGAACGCATAATACGCAAAGCGATTTCGCCACGGTTAGCGATTAGAAGTTTGGAGATTGGGGTTTGAAGTTTGGAGTTTTCGGACATTTGGGTTAGCATTTCATTAGACATATTGACTCAGGACTGAATACTTGCGACTTAGGACGCTATCTAAGACAAATGTAATATTATTTCAATTGCCTGATCAATCATTTCCGGAGTCAGATCAAGGTGAGTAACCAAACGGATGGTACTGTCGCTGGTGGTATTGCAATATAACCCTTTTTCCTTTAATTGGTGAACAACCTTCTCTGCCGATCCCTTTCCGACTTCAAAAATAACGATATTGGTTTCAACAGGCATTACCGATTTTACATATTTTGCGCAGGCCAGTGCATTGGCCAAGGCCTGCGCATGGGCATGATCCTCTTTTAACCGTGTTACATGATGATCGAGTGCATAAATACCTGCTGCCGCTAGAAAACCCGCCTGGCGCATGCCCCCACCAAAAGCCTTCCTGATTTTTCGCGCTTTATGGATCATTTGTTTAGTACCTAACAATACCGAACCCACTGGTGCACCGAGTCCTTTAGATAAACAAACTGAAATCCCGTCAAAATATTTACCGTATTCGCTGGCCTGATCGCCGGTAGCCATGAGTGCATTAAAAACACGGGCACCATCCAAATGTAGCTTTAATCCTTTTATGTTACAGAGGTGATGAATGGGTGCAATTTGCGATAAGGTATAACAACTTCCGCCACCTTTATTTACTGTATTTTCCAAAACAACCAAACTGGATGTAGGATAATGGATATTGTCTTCATTAATTTCAGGCTCGATCAG
The DNA here is from genome assembly GCF_042464845.1 of Pedobacter sp. BG31. Taxonomy (NCBI): domain Bacteria; kingdom Pseudomonadati; phylum Bacteroidota; class Sphingobacteriia; order Sphingobacteriales; family Sphingobacteriaceae; genus Pedobacter; species Pedobacter sp. BG31. The sequence continues at coordinate 42,500 of NZ_JBHNZK010000011.1, read as the reverse complement.
CTCCGGTGTCAGAATTCCACGTTCACCGTAAAGTAGCCTGACCGATGCGCCAGAGTGAAAAGCAATGCCTCCGATTTCATAGCGGTAAACATGTGCAGTCTGATCACAAATGACCTCATCCATCGGCTGTGTAAAACACTTGATGGCAATCTGGTTGGTCATCGTTCCGGATGGGCAGAAAAGCCCGGCTTCCATATTAAAAATCGAGGCCAATTTCGTCTCCAAAGCATGCACCGTTTCATCTTCACCAAAAACGTCATCGCCTACTTTTGCATTCATCATGGCATCCAACATTCCGGCAGTTGGCCTGGTCACCGTATCACTCCTAAAATCTAAAAAACGCTTGTTCATCTGGCTATCTTATTGTAAAATATTGTTGACGTTAAAAAAAAGACCACTGCCCTTTCTGGTATAATCTTAAGGTTTTTCGGCGATTAAACGCCTTATATAGTGTATTTTTTACACACTTAATTTTCAGCAACAACAAATTGTTAAAAATTTATTAAAAAAAAGGATACAAAATATAAGACTTTTTATACTTTTATCGTGCTAAAACCAAAAATAAATAAAAATGATAGTAATTGCAGACGGCGGATCTACCAAAACAAATTGGTGTTTGATTAACGAGGCCGGCAGAAAAATTTACTTTAACACCGAAGGTTACAATCCATATTTTTCAAAAGGAGAGTACATTGTAAAGTCTTTGAATGAGACTCTTCCAGACCACTTGGAAAGAGAAAAATTGACAGCGGTTTATTACTACGGTGCCGGTTGTTCTACACCTGCAAATGTTAAGATAGTATCCGATGCCATGCAACAGATTTTCACCAATGCAAATATCTTTGTGGGCCATGATTTACTTGCTTCCTGCAGAGCATTGCTTAGAAATGAACCAGGATTTGCCGCTATTTTAGGCACAGGTACAAATTCATGCCTTTACGATGGAACTGAAATTACCATGAACATCGATTCTCTGGGTTATTTCCTTGGCGATGAGGGTAGTGGTTCTTATATTGGTAAACGCATTTTAAGCGATTACATGAAAGGTTATATGCCAAAAGGATTACGTGAAGCTTTTTATGATAATTATGCCTTAACCAACGAAGATATTTTCGATAATATTTACAATAAGCCGTTGCCGAACCGTTTCTGCGCAAGCTTTAGTAAATTTTTATACGATTTTAAAGATAACTATGAAGATTATGCTTTCAGCACGATCGATTATGCATTTACCGCATTTTTTGAAGCTTTGGTTATCCACTATCCAAACTATAAAGATCACAAATTAAACTGTGTGGGTTCTGTAGGTTATAGTTTCCGCGATATTTTAAGTATTGTAGCCGACCGTTACGAAATGGGTGTAGGCAAAATTATCCGTTCGCCTATAGATGACTTGGTACATTACCATTTAGAGTTGGCACCTAAGGCTTAGTCTTTAGTCCTAAGTCTGGAGTCCTTAGTCCAGATTCCTATAAAACATATTATACAAGCAAAAAAATCCCGGTTTGAAATTCAAACCGGGATTTTTTTGGTCATAACAGACGATGCTGCTTTCGTTTTTATCTTTTGGCACCCTTCCACCTCACATCTCAAATCTCACATCTCAAATCTAACATCTCAAATCTAACATCTCAAATCTAACCCCTCAAATCTAACCCCTCAAATCTAACCCGCTAGAACGAAATCTCCTTGCCAAAAAGTTTTGCATATTTCCGCTTATCAAAACGATATAGGGTAGCTGCACGATAGGAAACTCCTTTTTGTTTTTCATCAAGTTCTTTGAGCACACCAAAGCTTACAATTTTCTTTCTAAAATTCCTTTTATCAAGTTTTTTACCCAGCACCAGTTCGTAAACGTGCTGCAATTGTGTTAGGGTGAATTTCTCTGGCAAGAGTTCAAACGCAATAGGTTGGTGTTTGATCCGCCGTTTTATTTTTTCTAATCCTTTATCGTAAATTTTCTGGTGATCAAAAGCCAATTTAGGCAGATCGGTAATCGGCAGCCAATTGGCCCGCTTGGCATAAGTGCTGATCGGGCGTAATTCCTTGTCTCCGCCCAAACGGATCAAGGCATAGTAGGCCAAAGTGATTACCCGCCCTTGCGGGTGCCTGTTCGGATCACCAAAAGCATAATACTGCTCCATGTAAATACCACGCAAACCGGTAAGTTCATACAAAATCCTGGAGGCTGATTGATCTAAACTTTCATCAGGACCAACAATATTACCGGGCAATGCCCACCAATCTTTAAACGGTTCTTCATTCCTTTCGATTAGCAGGATTTTTAATTCCTTACCATCAAATCCGAACAAAACGCAATCTATCGAGAATACGGAATCTAAATGAGGTAAAATTTGTTCCAAAGTAAAAATTAGTTATTTTAAGCAGATAAAGGTATAACTTTCAATATTAAGTAAAAAAAATAAAATAAATTACTTAGTGTAAAAAATACACACTATATTCGTATTATAAAGATGAAGCCAAATATAAAAAATATAGCTGTACTAACTTCTGGAGGCGATGCCCCTGGGATGAATGCAGCAATCAGAGCTGTTGTTCGTACCGGAATTTACCACGGCATTAACATGTTTGGGGTAATGCAAGGTTACCAGGGTTTAATAACCGACAACATAAAACCAATGGATGCCCGTTCTGTAAGTAATATTTTACACCTGGGTGGTACGATTTTAAAAACTGCGCGCTGTTTAGAATTTAAAACAGACGAAGGCCAGCAAATTGCCTACAACAATTTAAAGAAAAATGACATTGATGGCCTGGTGGTTATTGGTGGAGACGGGACATTTACCGGAGCTAAACGTTTTTCAGAAACTTTTGGGGTTAAGGTAATTGGTATACCGGGAACAATTGATAACGATTTAGTAGGATCTGACTTTACGTTAGGTTATGATACTGCTATTAATACCGTAATTGAAGCCATTGACAAAATCAGGGATACTGCCGATGCACACGACCGTTTGTTTTTTATAGAAGTAATGGGCCGTGATTCTGGCTGTATTGCCCTAAGAAGTTCGATTGCAAGTGGTGCAGAAGCGGTATTATTGCCGGAAAGAGAAACCAGTGTTCATGAATTAATTGATAAACTGGCTGTAGGTGCGGCAACAAAAAAATCATCGAGCATTGTCATCGTAGCTGAAGGCCATAAACAGGGCGGTGCTTACGATATTGCCAAAAAGGTAAAAGAAACCTTTGATCATTATGATACCAAAGTAACGATTCTGGGCCACCTTCAAAGAGGCGGAAGCCCCAGCAGTTTCGACAGAATTTTGGGCAGTCGTTTAGGTTTTGCGGCAGTAAATGCGTTAATTGCAGGCGAAACGGAGCAAATGGTAGGTTTAAAAGGAAACGAGATAAAATTAACCAGCATAAGAGAGGCGTTAACGGCTCATTCCTTTAAACTCGAACCCGATTTAATGGAAATGACAGAGGTACTTTCAATATAATATGGTAGCAGTTGTTTATAGCGGATCAAAAACAGCATTTTGGAAAATAACCCGAAATGGACAGGTAGTAGCCCATTGCAATACTACAGGCTTAAACCCCTGCTTTGTTGATCCGAAAACAATTTTACAGATACTAAATAAAAAGGTCGTCCTCGTTAACCATGCAGAAAATATCAAAAAAATCTATTTTTTCGCAGCCGGGGCATCATCATCAGATAGAAAAGAGGTACTGGCCAAAACCCTGGCGTCATTTTTCAGATACAGCAAAATTGTAGTCGAAAATGATTTATTCGGTGCAGCTAAAGCCGCCTGTTATAATCAGCCGGGTATTGTTGGTATGCTGGGCAGCGGTGCACATTGCGCCTATTTCGATGGAAAAAAACCACTGAATAACAATTTTGGCTTAGGCTATATCCTGGGAGATGAAGGCTCATCAAATTATTTCGGAAAAATACTCCTGAAAGAATTTTTAAGCAAGAAAATGCCAAAGGATATTGAAGCAAAATTTATACTGACCTACAATCTGGATCGTCCTCAGATCTTAGAACGTATTTATAATAAGCCGCAGGCCAATATATTTCTGACTTCGTTTTTCGATTTTATTACCCATAACAGTAAACATGAGTATATCTGTAAATTGATTGATGAGGGGTTTGAAAAATATTTCGAAATATATATTTTACCTACATGGCTGAAACATAAAGATAGTGAACTGCATATTGTAGGCAAGGTAGCTGCCGAACTCGAAGACCGGTTAAGGTTGGCGGCCAGCAAGTATGACCTGAACATTAAAAGCATCATTAAAGAACCAATACAAAATTTATTAAAACATTACATTAATTAACAAACAATGAGCAAAATTGGAATAAACGGCTTTGGCCGTATTGGCAGACTGGTTTTCAGAGCCGCATTAAAAAGAGGATTGGATATTGTAGCGATTAACGATTTGATCGAGCCTGATTATATGGCATACATGTTAAAATATGATACTACACATGGCAAATTTGATGGTACTATTGATGTTGTTGACGGTAACTTAGTTGTTAACGGTAAAACCATCCGCGTAACTGCAGAAAGAAATCCTGCTGATTTAAAATGGGATGCTGTAGGTGTTGAAGTCGTGATCGAATCAACAGGTTTATTCTTAACCCGCGTTGACGCTGAAAAACACATTGCTGCAGGTGCCAAAAAAGTAGTTTTCTCAGCTCCAGCTAAAGATAGCGACATCCCTACTTATGTAATGGGTGTTAACCACGATAAATTAACTGCAGATCAAACAATTGTTTCTAACGCATCTTGTACTACAAACTGTTTAGCACCAATTGCTAAAGTTTTAAACGATAACTTTGGTATTGTTGAAGGTTTAATGAGCACGATCCACGCGGTAACAGCAACTCAAAAAACAGTTGATGGTCCTTCTGCTAAAGACTGGAGAGGTGGACGTGGTGGTTTTTCTAACATCATCCCTTCTTCTACCGGTGCTGCTAAAGCAGTAGGCATGGTATTACCTGAGTTAAAAGGTAAATTAACAGGTATGTCTTTCCGCGTTCCTGTTGCTGATGTTTCAGTAGTAGATTTAACTGCGCGTTTAGAAAAACCAGCTACTTACGAGCAAATTAAAGCCGCTATGAAAGCAGCTTCTGAAGGTGAATTAAAAGGTGTATTGGCTTATACTGAAGACGAAGTTGTTTCTTCTGACTTTATTGGCGATGACCACGCTTCGATTTTTGATGCTAAAGCTGGTATTTCATTAAATGATAACTTCGTTAAAGTGGTATCTTGGTACGATAACGAATGGGGTTACTCTTCTGCACTAGCTAAATTTGTAGAATACTACGCTAGTTTATAACAAAAAAATTGCTTTAAGCAATTTCAACATCATAAAAGGCAACATTAATTAAATAATGTTGCCTTTTTATTTTGAAAACACGTTTCACCAATAAAAGTGCGTCCTGAAAACATACAAAAAAATTTAATTAGCAAAAAAACGCAGCTTGTTATTTCACTAATTAAACTAAAAAAGTAAAAGCATACGTCAAAAATATGTTTTAAATCTGTTTTAAAGCAAAAGAGACGTAAAATTCAAAAATAAAACATCCAATTCAAGCATATTTAACAATTTATTAACACATTTTAACATTATCTTTGCTGTATCATGATTTTAATTCCGGAAATCTTCTGAAAAAAGAACAGGAAATAAAAAATGACAAAAAAAATACTTAAAATTTTCTTAGTGTATTTTTTACACTATCATTTTTTTTACTATATTTGTATCATAATAAACGGAACGATGTTTGTTATCAATAGAAATAGATAAAAATCACTTTCCGGATAAACCCAGGTTTAGAAAGAAAGTTAAAGACAAAGCCTGGCTCATAACAGGTTTATATTTGGTTAGAAAAAAGAGATACGTCTGGATGGAGTATCTCTTTTCTTTTATACAGAGTTTTGATTTATTAGCCCGTTTAATCACACCTCATCAAGCCAAATCATTAAGGGACGACCCAACATTACAATTGCTTCAAAATAAATAAAATGCTTCCTCCCCTTTTACCTCAACCTAAATATTTACGATTACAATTAACCATTTAAAACATTCCTGATCTGGCTAAGCTAAATTACAGAATAAAACTTCTTTGGTTTATATTTGTTAGAAACCTTGGCCATCTAACAATTTTAAAACAACCTCCATTAATGAGTAAGTTTAGCAAACCCTCAGATAACACAACAGAATATGAATTACAGCGTCTAAACAAACTTAGGCGGTATGACATTATTGATTCGCCTCCAGAACTTCTCTTTGATCTGATTGCAGAAATAGCGAAGACTACTTTTAAAGCATCGGGATCATTTATTTCATTTATTGATGAAGCAAAAGTATATTTTAAGGCAAATACCAGCCCGATACCGATCTCAGTTATTGAAAAAGAAGATAGCTTATGCGCAGTAGCTTCACAAGCGACGGAGATTACCCTAATTGAGGACACCCATTCCTATCCTGAAATCTGCAATAATGCTTACGTTAAAATGAACAATGGAATCAGATTTTATGCTGCCGTACCAATAATCACCATGGAAGGCTTTATAATTGGAACCGTAAGCGTAATAGACGAAAAGCCAAGGCATGACATTGAACAAGACCAACTGTTGGTACTGAAATGGCTGGCCAGGATCACCCTGGAAAAATTGGAATCTCGACTAATTAACCGTATTTCGGTACGCGCTTACGATGACCGTTTGCACCGACTGGCACACGACATGAAAAACCCGGCCACATCGCTGATTGCTTACGGACAACTTTTAGATAAAGGCTTGCTCTCTCAGGAAAAACTTGTTTCACTAGGTAAAAAAATTGAGCAAACCGGCCGGAACATCGAACAAACGATGAACAATCTGCTGAATGAAGCTAAAAATGAGAATGCTGCCATAGATCTCAGATTCGAAACGGTTGAAGTAATCGACCTGATCAATGCAGCGGCTGCAACTTTTGATTCCACATTAAAAGAAAAACAGCAAACGCTTAAAATCAGCTGCCAAACGGATGGCTATATCCAGGTAGATCAGGAACGTATAAATGACGTTTTAAATAACCTATTGAGTAATGCAATTAAATATTCGCATGAAGGAGCAACCATAGAGATTATCTGCAGCGAGGAAGCCAATAGTATTATATTCGAATTTAAAGACAACGGTTTAGGCCTGACCAGGGAAGACATTACCAAGTTGTTTACGAAATTTGCCAGGCTCTCATCGGTACCGACTGCAAAAGAACGCTCTAACGGCATTGGGCTATATATCGTTAAAACACTGGTGCAACTGCATGGCGGTAAAGTATGGGCAAGCAGCGCCGGTAAAAATTTAGGCAGTTCCTTTTTTATTTCCCTGCCAAAACAAGAAAGCTTACCCATTACGGATTAGCATAAAATTCCTTTCCATTTTATTTCACCTTTTATTCAGTGAGTTCGACCCAGATTCGCTTCGCAGGATACGGAAGTAGCCATCAATACTGATCAATTGGCCACTACATCAACGGATTCGGTTTCCCGCTGGGACAGCCTTCAACTTCAGGGACCTGACAATATAAATGACACATGTTATTACCGGAAAAAAGTGATTGAAATAACGTATACGCCCCAAATACCCTAGCCAAGAAAAAAGGATGTAACCAGTTGGCTACATCCTTATCTAAATTAACGCTCTCAACTTATGAAGTTGTATAAGGCTCTCACCCCTTATGCCTACAATATTACGGTAGAAAGATTAAGATTTGATGAAGAAATGTATTTTTGATCAATTATTTTTAAAAATTAATGCTAATGCCATCTGCGTTGTATTTTTCTGCAACTAGATCTATTATACTACCTGCCTGACCATTTTACTCCGTATTCTGCTCAAGGTTTCGAGGCGCATACCTAGGTAAGTAGCCATACAGCGCAAAGGAACCCTGGATGCATCAACAGAATTTAGCTCCATAAATTTCTCGTAACGCCTTTCGGCAGACGGGATACGTGCCAGCATTGATCGTTCTGAAGCTGCATGGTACTGGAATTGGAGTATTTTTCGCCATATGATGTTTGTTTCCGGATAATTTGAATAAAGCTCATCAATTAATAAGTATGGAATTGCAACTAATTCTGATTTCGCCAAGGCCTGTATATATTCAATAGAAGGTTTGGGAGGAGCACCCGGATGCTGAATGGCACCAACAAATTCATTGCCTGCGCTAATCCAGGTGGTAATTTCTTTATTGCCTTCTCTAATAAAACCTCTTACTAAGCCTGATACCACAAAAAAAACGCAATTATTATTATCAATAGGCGATAGAATGTGTTTATTCTTCTTAATAAGAAGAGGCTCCACATTTTTTTCTATTTCCTGGATAAATTCTGATGATATCGGAGACAACTGGCTGAAATAGTTTAACACAGCGTTTACCAAAAACACCTTTTGAGATTCGAGCATACAAATTGGGTTAGACTTTAGACCCTTAATTATAGCAATTTCGAATGGAATATAAAAATGTTACAGATTATAAACCGCTTTTTAAAGCGTAAACTTCTTGATGGCTTGAAGGGCAAATTGATTTATCCAGGTAAAAATTCTGAATTTAGTTTGATCAAATTGCGGAAAAGCTTCCCAAACTTCACAAAATGTTTGCTGTAAAATTAGTTTAGCTTTTTCTTCATTATCTACATGCCTGATAATATTCCCATAAATAGCGGCAGAATATTTCTGATAGAGCGCTTTGAATGCAGCACCGTCATAGGGCTGTAGTGTCGTAAAAAAGAATTGATCATCTGATAAATCAGCGTTACCGCCAACATTTACTTCTTGATGGGTATTTCTTTTATATAACGGTTGCATGAGTAATTTGATATGGGATAATAACACATCGACATTCTGTTTGTTTATGCAAGGGAACAAAATCAAACAACCGAATGGAGTAAGAAACGTACAGCTTCCGAAAATAAAGTCATGAAGATTGACTCCCTGATATTTCTTCAGAATAAACAGGGGGCTTGCCCTATATGCTCAGCGATGTAAACGACTATAGACAATGATATTATAAAAACCAGGGCATCAAAAATAACACTTTGGCTTTCTGCTTTTTGCTGTTTGCAGGTAATAACCAATAGATATCTCGTGAGAGCCATAATCATAGTTACCCAGCTTATTTAAACTATAATCGTAACCGTAACCAACCCTGAGGTTGTTGCGGACAAAGAATTCGGTAATCAGTCCAACGGCACTTCTTGCACGTAAATCATTTGACAATGCTGGTTTAGGATAAAGTTTTACGGAGGTTCGATACGCGGCACCTAACCAAAACTTTTCCCTGATCAATAAAAAAGCATTCAGATCTAATGAGGTTGGCCCGTTTAAATCGTCTTTAATTAAAAAAGTGGGTTTGAATGTAAAGTCATTATCCATGGGAAATAACATGCCGGCCGTTAAATAAAAATGTGGCTTTGCGGCAATACTAAGGAGATTATTATTCCTAAAAACTGGAAGATACTGCGTAAGCAGGTTATTGGCAGAAAACCCCACAAATAATTTCTGGTTCGAATAATGCACCCCTGCCCTGATATCTGGTACAGTTCTGCTTTCATATCCGGTTGGAATCCGGTTATCGCCAGTTTCTGTAGGATTCAATAAACTGCCGTTCAACCCCATTTGTACTATGCCAATGCCAACACCAAATGCCAGGATATTGGTTGCAGTATGGTCCAGTTTAATCCGGTATGCAAAATTACCTGATAAATTCAGGGAATTCTGCGCGCCGATTTTATCTTTGGACACCAATAAACCCAACCCTAAACTTTCTTCTTTAACCGCAGCATCTACAGATAAAGAAAGCGTTTGTGGTGCCCCCTGAATACCTGCCCATTGCGACCGGACAAAGGCCTGCATATAAAGCTCTTCTTTATAGCCGGCATAAGCCGGATTGATATAAAGACCATTGAACATATATTGTCCAAACTGGGCATTCTGCTGCGCGAACAGACAGAGACAAAGCAAATTAAACAATATTGTTAAAAATATCTTTTTCATATCCTCACCTTTTAACTTTCATTTATCTCATTACGGTTACGTAACCTTTAAATTCCTGCCATTGCGTATTTGCAGTTTTCACCCTAATCACATAAAAATAAGTCCCATCTGTCAAACCATCTGCAGTCCAATCGTTTAGATAGCCCTTCTTTTCATAAACAGTGCTTCCCCAGCGGTTAATAATGGTAAGCTGATTTTCGTTATAAAGATCCAAACCCTCAATAAAAAAGGTTTCATTCTTTCCATCACCATTTGGTGTAAATACATTTGGGATTTTAAGTCCGATAACGTCCTTATTATCTACAGATACGTTGTTTGATAGATCCGGATCGGTTTCATTAATGGTAACCGAAGCACGATTAATCACTTTACCAGGTTTAACTGATCTTACATTAATGATCAGCTCAACAAAACTGCCATTAGCAAGAGATGGTATAGTCCAGAATAACGTTTTGGTTTGCTGATTATAATTAACGGCACCAATAATAGCAGGATCAACACTAACAAAGATTAGATTTTCCGGAAGCTCGTCTTTAACCTGCAGGTTAGTTGCCATGCCCAGTCCGTTATTGCGAACCAATAGATTGTATTTAAATACTTCCGTATTCATTACCTGCCTGCTTTCAGATCTTTTAATAATGGAAACATCGGCTAACACCCTTGGTTCCATAATCACTTCCATCTCTTCAGAGCGGTCGGAACTACATCCACCTGAACTAAAGGTAATAACGGTGTATTTTCCGGCTGCATTTACCACATAATCTTGCAAAGTAGCACCTAAAATAGCTTCTCCATTTCTAAACCATTGATAAGATGCAGCACCTGTACCGTTGGCCCTGAGTTTAACAGTAGCACCTGGTTTAAGGTTTAATCTGTTCGGATCAGGCGATTGCGCAAAGCATGCCGTTGCATAAAGCAGCGGCACACTGAACGCAATTATTCCAATTCTGTTAAACATCACGATAATGAAAACAACTCAGCAGTAATACCTATGGTGCTACAGAAATTGTTGCTTTACCTGGTTTAGCAGTAACCGTTATGGCTTTACTTGCAGTTGCCGTACAAGTTGCTGCATCTACAATCGGGACAGTACCAGTAGCATAACTTCCAACAGCAGCGAAAACATAATCACCCGGAGCCACGCCAGCTTTAAGCGTAAAAGTATCTCCTGAACCAGATGCTGTACCCAAAGTGCTAATATCGGTTACCGCGGTACCGCCTAGCGTTGCTGACCAGGTATAGGTCATGGTTACCCCGGCCGGTAGTGTTATTGAAGCATCCTTGCTTGCTGTAATTACAGTGGTCGCTGTTTGGTCGGTACAATAAGTACTTCCAGGCGCTGCTACAGCGATAACAGGTGCAGGCAATTTTTCCACAACGGTATTATCAGAAGCATCGCTGGGACAAAGATTTGCATCAGCCGGTATAACCTGAACTGAATACGTATGGCTTCCGACAGCCAGGCCGGCAGCAATCTGATAGAAAGCATTTGAACCGTTATAGACTACCGGAGCTTCCGCAGTTCCGTCAACCGTCCATACAATTCTATCGCCGTTAGCTGGTGTATACCCAGGGAAAGCAGGATTCAATTTCACGGTATTCGTTCCGCACAGATATACACTTGGGCTTTGTGCAAGAGCACTTACCGGCAATAAGCAAATTAAAAATACAAAGATTTTCAGGTTACGTTTTTTAGTTCTTTTTGTCATAATTTTAAATGGTTTGAGTGAATAATTTATTTTCTTTTTAGTTAATGGATACTGTTGGTTTATGTGGCACCAGCTTAACCCTCAAACTAAAAGGGATAGCGCGTTCACAGCCATTTTCATTTTTAATGTTTAAAACTCCCTGGTACACCGCAACAGGAGTAGTTGGCGGTATGTTAATGGTAATTTCATTTGCCGGTAAAGCCTGATTTAAGACGGCAGGCAATAAATCACCTGTCCAAGAAATACTATAATTTACGGGGTTAAAAACGGCATTGGAGTAAGTAATTTTGGTTGCGGCTAACCCTTCACAAATACTTATTTCCGAACCCAATGTTAAATTTGGCTGGGGATTTACAGCTAATGGGATATCTACTTTTTTGGCACAATAAGTCGCATCTTCAGCAACGGTATAACTTATTACGGCATTACCAGCAGCTATTGCAGTAACCTTACCGGCGGCATCTATCGTTGCAGTTCCAGCATCAGTTGTACTCCAAACTCCATTTGGATAAACATTGGTAAATGTTGTACTTGTTCCTGCGCACATAACAGTTGCACCACTTATTGCGGGGACAGGGGCATATTGTTTTACTTTGACTTCTACAGCTTGAGCGCCACCGGCATTTTTACATCCTGTTGCTGTATTAACCGCTTCTACATAATAAATAGTACTTGCAGTTAAAAGGGGTGTAGTGTATGTAGTACCCGTATAAAATGGCGTAACGCCAGAGGACGAAGAATACCAATTATAAGTGTAACCCGCATCAGGTGCCGTAACTGAAAGTGTAGCAGAAGAACCACTACAGATTATCGTGCCTGGTACGGTAACCACAGGCAACGCATTCACCTTGAATTTTACCCTTAAACGTTCAGAAACGGAGGTAACGCAATAGGTTCTGTTTGCCTGAACATAATAGTTATAATCGCCTGGTGTAAGCGTATTTGGCGGAGCGAAAGTTAGGCCGGTATGTATCAAATTACCCCCCGTTTCAGCATCGTACCATTTGTATTCGGTGCAGGTTTGTGCGTTCTGAACAGCAAATGTTGCCGTTTGCCCCTGACAAACCATTTTTTCGTCTGTAGATGAAGGATCGGCCAATGTGCGCGGTTTTACCAGCTTACGTTTAATATCATATATCCTTAAACGGCTGAAAGCGCCAGTAAGTCCGCCCATCGAAATCTCAAGGCGATCGTAAACACTAGCTACCACAAACTTTAAGCTATATTTACTGCTTGATCCAGGAAGTAATTTAAGGTCTAAAAACGTACTTGTGTTTGCAAATGCTGACCCGGCTTTAACTCCATTCAGATAAGGCTGTATGGTAAAACCTGTTACAAGACTGAGATCCAACAGTCCACCACCAGGATTTTCAAGTATAATACTAACCGAATCTGCTGGTTGCGAGGGTTTATTGAATACAGCTGTCAGATATACCTGATTGAGTACGGAAGTACCCACATCGATCAGTGCAAAGCTATTTAGATCAGCATCAATGGCATTGAAAGGGTTAGTAACATTTCCTGTTAGATTTGCAATACCGCCTAAAGAAGTTGGTTTCACTCCCGATAATACATCAATTGCCTCATCACAATTGACTGAACCTGTATTGAGTTCCAAAATATACGCATGGAAAATTTTTATTGATAAAGCTGTAGAAGCTACCGCACCCACAATCTTAATATATATCCCATTAAAGGCTTGTGTAGGGGTAACCGTAATTTCCATCTCTCCCGCCCCGCCAATCAACCCGGCAATATTTGCAGCTGCATAAATCGGGTTCTTTGTCGCATCATATCCAGAATCGTATCCATAACCTACCAAAGGCTTACTTGCTGAAACGGGATGTAGATCCGTAAAACTTCCAATTTCAAAATTGCTCAGGAGCCCGAGAAGTTCTTTGGGTAGCGCTAGTTTAACTGTTACTGTCGTATTTGCGGCAATTGTGCGTTTACCAGCATTGGTACCATCATTGGTAAATTCCAGAAATTGTGTGGCAGAACCTGTAAGCCCAAGCACTCCAATTGGAACTGATAAGGTTGATGCATCTTTAACTTGCCCATTTACAGCATTTGAAGCATTGGCGATGTTACCGTATAAATTTCCACCTAAAACACTCAATCCATCGAGGTAGGCCCCCTGAAAGTTTGCGTATGTGCGCCCCGTATTTTCACACTGTGCATATAAATACGCAGGCATAAAAAATAACAGAAATACCAAGAAAAATTGACAAGAGCGCCTTTTCAATGTGAGTTTGAAATAATGTGAAAAATAAATTTGTCTGTTTGCCAGTACAAACATACTACTGACAAACGCTACATTATCCGTTCACTTTATTCATTAAATCATTTATCAAAAAGTAAGAGCGTAACCAGCTGATACCATCATCGAAAAACAGGAACCTTAAGGTAATGCTGTATTTGCTTTCAGCAAAAGAAATTTGATATCCGTATCAAACGCTTTGGTTTCATGCTATCCAATTGATCAGCTTATATCAGAATTATCCGTATCGGGTTACTTTATAGCACTTAACGCTGCATTTACCACAGCAGGCAAATTTGGTCGGCAAAGTGGCTTTGATGAGTGCTTTATAGCGCCTGGCATCAAACCAATTAATGGGGTACCAGAATAAAAAAAAATTAGACCTTGTAATCTATATAGAGGAGATTATGATAGCAATATTTTAGCTTCCTAGTATTTAAAAAATAATATTGCAAGAGACGGTGTTTATTGTATCTTTGCACCCACTCTGGAAGCTTCCAGTCCGGAGTTTAAGAAAGCTTTCCAGCAATGGGAAGCTTTTCTTATTTAAAGTAATTGGTTACCCTTCCAAACCGAATTACAAGGTTTGGAAGGGATAAAGCAGGTAATACTTTATTTGCTTTTAAAAATCACTACCGCTAAGGGTGGTAAATCGACGACAATTGAATATTTTTGCCCATTATAGTCTTTCAGATCGGGAACAATATCTCCCCTGTTGTTGATACCGCCACCATAAAAGCCAATATCATCAGTATTAAAAATCTCTTTCCATTTCGTTTTAAACGGCACGCCAATCCGATAATTTTCCCGAACTACCGGGGTTAAATTTATTGCAATAATCAAAGTATCTTTAGCTTTCGGTCCTTTGCGCATATACACAAATACAGATTCGTTTGCATTATCGGCATCAATCCATTGAAAACCTTCATAACTAAAGTTGAAATGATATAATGCAGGCTCTTTGCGGTATAAAAAATTTAAGGCTTTGACTGTTTCCTGCATGCCTTTATGGGGAGCATACTGTAATAAATGCCAATCCAGTGATTGTGTAAAATTCCACTCTTTGGTTTGAGCAAACTCATTACCCATAAATAACAGTTTTGCTCCGGGATGTGTAAACATATAACCATAAAGTGCCCTTAAGTTGGCGAACTTCTGCCAATCATCACCAGGCATTTTATAAAGCATCGGCGACTTACCATGCACCACTTCATCGTGAGAAAACGGAAGCATAAAGTTTTCGGTAAATGCATAAGTCATGCTAAAACTCAACTGATTATGATGGTGTTTTCTATTTAATGTATCTACCTTGAAATACTTTAAAGTATCGTTCATCCATCCCATCATCCATTTCATACCAAAACCCAATCCACCAGCATGTACCGGATGCGTAACACCAGGGTAAGTACTGCTTTCTTCTGCAATAGTTTGTACGCCTTCAAAATTTCCATAAACAGCAATGTTCAGATCTTGCAAAAACTGTATTGCTCCCAGGTTTTCACTTCCACCATATTCATTGGTTGCAGATTCTCCTTCCTCCCGGGAAAAAGTAAAATACAACATCGAAGCCACCGCATCCACCCTTAATCCGTCGGCATGATACTGATCCAGCCAGAATACGGCATTGCTGATCAGAAAAGATCTGACTTCATTCCTGTCGTAATTAAAAATGTATGATTTCCAGTCCGGATGGAATCCTTTGCGCATATCAGCATGTTCGTAAAGATGGGTGCCATCAAACTCATATAAACCATGTCGATCACCAGGAAAATGAGAAGGCACCCAATCCAATATTACCGCAATATTGGCTTTATGCAATGCATCGATAAGGTACATCAAATCCTGTGGAGAGCCGTAGCGTGAGCTTGCCCCAAAATAGCCGGTTATCTGGTAGCCCCAGCTTGGGAAAAATGGAAACTCCATTACAGGCATTAGCTCTACATGCGTAAAACCCATCTCCTTTACATAAGGCACTAGCCTGCCGGCCACTTCCCTGCAGGTTAAAACACGTTTCGGATTATCCGGATCGCGCTCCCATGAGCCTAAATGTATTTCATATACCGATATCGGTTGGTCTAAAGTATTCAGCTTTGCTCTCTTAATTAACCAGCTCTTGTCTTTCCATGTATAATCGGTGTCCCAAACAATAGAAGCGGTTTGCGGCGGATGTTCCCACCTGCGCGCATAAGGATCGCCTTTTAAATGTTCAGATTCATCAAAGCCTTTTACAAAATATTTATAAACTTCACCTTTTGCTATACCTGGAATAAAACCTTCCCAAATACCTGACCTATCCCACCTTTTGTTCAGGCCATGTGAGGTATTGGTCCAACTGTTAAAGTTACCCACAACGCTCACAGCAGTAGCATTAGGCGCCCATACCGAAAAATAAACCCCTGCTGTACCATTAACCGAAATGAGGTGAGAACCCATTTTCTCATAAAGCCTGAAATGCTTTCCAACCAGAAAAAGATCAATATCGTAATCGGTAAATAAACTGTGTACCCAAACCGCTTTTGTATGATCGGTTTTGGCTAAAACTGCTTTTTTTGCAGTAACTTTTTTTGCTGATGGCATAGCTGTTTTTTGGCTAGATAAATTTAGCCCCAAATGCTAAACAACATTTGGGGCTAAAAGATTTACAGACTTAAAATCTGTATCTCAGAGAAATTTTTATTGCATTTGAAATGCAGTACTTGCTTGTCATCCGTATAAAAATCAGTGACTTCTTTATTATCGATAATAATTTTTCTCACCTGGAATTTTACACCAATAACGTTACATACATAAAACTCATAATTCGGCGTATACAAGCCTTCAATACGCTGATTTATCTTTATAGCTTGTGTATCACCTTTTACGGTAAACTTTTTTTCGAGGTAAATATCCTGTTCATACGCAAAGGTGTCTCCATGGTCCTCGTACATATATGAATTCACCTCATAATCACTATGATAGATATTCAAAATTACTTCTGTAATCGATTTTTCATCTACATATTGCATTACCGGATATTCTGGTAAAGCAGAACCTGCACGCACAAACATTGGCATGCTGTCTATCTTGGCATCAACGGTATATTCGTTACCGCCTTCTAAAGTCTCATTGGTCCAGAAATTATACCAGGTGCCTTTAGGCAGGTAAACTTTACGCGAAATGGCTCCCTGCTCCAATACGGGACAGATCAGAAGTTTATCGCCATAGCAAAACTCATCCTGACGGAAGCTGTTGCTGATGTTTTCCTGCTCAAGCATAACCAATGGCCTTAAAATCGGAAAGCCATAACGGTGGTGCTCCCAGAATACTGAATATAGATAAGGCATTAAACGGTACCTTAACTCAATAAATTTGCGGTTAATGTTTTCAAAAAACTCACCAAAGCTCCAGGGCTCCCGCTCGGCAGTATCACCAGCAGAGTGCGCACGCATAAACGGTGAGAAAGTACCCAGCTGAATCCATCGGGTAAACAACTCGCCATCAGGCTCACCACTAAATCCACCGATGTCCGTTCCGCAGAAAGGCACACCCGACACCGATAAACGCTGACATTGGATGTTTCCGATCTTTAGGTGTTCCCAGGTGGCAATATTATCGCCAGTCCACACACTTGCGTAACGCTGCATGCCCGAATAGCCAGCCCTTGTAATGGTAAAGGGGCGTTTATTACGCATAAGTTTTTTAAGCCCTTCGTAAGTAGAACGAACCATCTGCATACCATAAACATTGTGTGCTTTGCGATGAGAGCCGCGATAGCCGTCGTAATTGTGGCGTACATCGTTCGGGAAGGTACCCGAGCCAAATACCGCAGGCTCATTCATGTCGTTCCAGAAACCTGCAACGCCCATATCTACCAGTTCTTTGTATAAATTGCCCCACCAGGTACGCACCTTTGGGTTGGTAAAATCAGGAAACTGGCAACGGCCGGGCCAAACATGCCCTTCCATATAATAATCATCGCTGCGGCGGCAGAAAAACCTTTTTTCTTTACCTTCTTTGAACACCCAGTAATCATCATCAACTTTGATCCCCGGATCAATCATCACCACGGTTTTAAAACCATCATCAGAAAGTTCCTTTATCATCCTCTGCGGATCCGGAAAGTACTTTTTATTCCAGGTAAAACAGCGGTAGCCATCCATATAATCGATATCCAGGTAAATGGCGTCGCAAGGAATTTTACGTTCCCGAAACTGCCTGGCGATTTCTTTAACTTTAGTTTCCGGATAGTAGCTCCAGCGGCATTGCTGATAGCCTAAAGTCCATTTTGGTGGCATTGGATGCGTACCTGTCAAGGTAGCATAACGTTTAACTACATCCATGATATGTGGTCCGTGGATATAGTAATACTGCAATTCACCACCATCGGCCCAGAAACTGGTTTTATTTACATCTTCAGATCCGAAATCGAAGTACGATTTAAAAGTATTATCGAAGAAGATACCGTATGCAGCCTGGTTATGCAAACCAATATAGAATGGTATGGTACGGTACAGCGGATCCTGGTTCCAGCCATAAGAATAAGCATCGGTATTCCAGTTTTCGAAACGACGGCCACGAAGGTTGAAATTACCCGATTTATCACCCAAACCGAAGAAATTTTCCTCCGGATGGCATTTTTTTGTTGCATAGATATAATAACCACCAAAATCTACATTTTCTTCCCAGTGCATTGAGTTGGCTTCATCAACCATCATCACATTGGTAATATTATCATGGAAAGAAATATGGAAATTGGCTTTTTCTATTTTGCAGGTTACAGAGTGGGTAGAAATCGTATAATGATCATCATGTTCCTGCATTTTGAATACCGAAACTTTTTGATCTACTTCGGGTACCGCGTAAGAAAAATCATCTAAAAAGACACCATGGGGCGCCAGACGGACCCTAATCATCTCATCACTTACCACCCGTATTTCTACCCTCGCATCACCGTCTGAGAAATAAAAACGATTACCTTCTTTCTTAACTTTTTTTACTTCACCAAGGTATTGTTTAACAATTGGCTTTACAGATATATCTACCGGATTGTTCAGGTGCTGTATTTCCTGCTCCTTATCAATCAAATCATTTGTTTCGTTGCTTTTATCGTTTTGCGCTTCCATCCTTTTGTATCTATAATCTAACAAACAGTCCCAAAACCGGGATTCGTTTAAGAAAGCACTATAATACAAATATTTTATTAAAAGGGATCAAGCTTTTTTTCAAGGCCTGTTTAGTAAAGTGTATTATTTACACTAAGAAACATAGTTTATGGTATCACTATTGGATGAGCAGGTTTATTTGCCTCATCTTATTTTGAAATATTTTCGAATAACCCTGTTTATACTCTTCTGTTAAAAAGCTCCTTTCAATCAAGTCCCGAACATTGTCAAATTGCTTTGAAAATTCCTTATAGATGTTGTCCCTAACCTTATTTGAAATCCCTAAACTAACCGTAAATTGATCAAAGTCAGCCTTCTTTATTTTTCGTTTTCTGCCCCCTAATGTCAAGGCTAAATCTTCCTGATCTTTTGGGTAAATCAAATTAACATTCAGCAAATCATAAGCTGGCGAAAACAGAATTCCCCGATCAGTATGCAAAAGGGAAAAGTTTTTAAGATGCATATCATTATTTCCTGTTAAAAATGAAAATAGTACCAATCGAAAAAATTTAATTACATCCAGTCCTGAATTTGATGCGTAATGTTTAATGACCTTTCCTACACGTTCATAGGAGCTTTTATATTTTTGTTCAGTTAATAATTCAGAAAGCTGGCACAAATCTTCTACATGAACTTTCCTATCCTCAACACGGTCAAATCTTTTTGTTATATAAGCAAGTTCATTTGTTGAAGTTTTGATTAAAGCATGTTGTGCAGTTTCAATTTTAAAAAGCCTGGCCAGGTGCATTGTCAGATCTTCTACTTCTGGCATAAATTTAAAATCTGTTGATTGTGGCTTCAATATGAAATCGCCCCACAACCCAACTAAAGTTAACCTTTTGTTAGCCTTCTCTCCTGTTAAACTCAATGATATTTTAGGCTGAACTCCTGTAACTGCCAATCTTTCATTTACAGTAAATTGCGCCAATTGTCTTAACTTTTCCTTATCCAATTCTAGTTTTGGCACTTCTGCTGTTCCAAAAAACTTTTTTGAGCAGGCCACATGATATTCCCCTGTTTCAAGTGCTTGATAGCAAAACAAACAATTAGCCATTTTCTTCTTCCTCCATTGGATACACGGAAACCGCTCCAATTGTATCTCTACATAAATTTATCAATAGCTCGAAGCGATCATTCGGGTTAAGTTTCCAATATTTTTCACCAATATCCAACAACCAGCCTTCTGGTATCAGCCCATCAAAAAAAGGGAATAATACTTTATTACGGTATTGATGCTCAGCAAGAGGTAATGTCAGACTAATTGCAAAAGCATTTTCACTTTTTAAATACTCCAGATCATATTGAAATGCGTATCCATCATCTGTTTCTGAAAGATGTCCGGCCAACTGATTTTGATAATATATTTTCGCTTTTCTAATCATTTTCATCAGTACGGTTAACAATACCAACTTCCTTACCAAATAAGGCCAAAACATCATTTACCTTATCTAATCGAAGGGTTTTCTTACCCTGCTCTAAATCTCGAACGAAATTTAATCCGACACCTGCATTTAAAGCTAAATCTTCCTGGGTTAAACCCAATTCTTTCCGTTTCGCTTTTACAAAAGTCCTTATTGGTTTCATATTATATACTATCGAATATAAAAATAATAATTTTAGTTTAAAATATATTCGATCGGATATAAAAAATAACAAAAAAACTAAAACTATATGCGATCGAATATAAAAATTAGATAAAAAGCAAAATTATATCCGATTGCATATCATTTTGATTGTATGAGAGCGATCTGATAAACTCAAATTCATTTTAAACAAAAAAGCCCGCTGAGTTGGTATACAGCGGGCTTAAAAATCAATAAGTTAATTACGGATTAAAAGTCAACCCAACATAGTAGATTGCACCTGCCATAGGGTTACCATAAGAAGTGATATAATATTTATTCAACACGTTAGAACCACCCAATTTAACAACTGATTGCACCGAAGGAATCCTTAAGCTGACCTGGGCATCCAGAGAACTGTAGGCAGGTACCTGACCAGAAGCAAAAGATGAATTCCAATAGAATTGATCTTGCCAACGGTAAGCAACATTGAAACCAAAATTTTTAATAATCTCTTTATTACCCAGGCCCAGATTATAACGGATTTTCGGCGTATTGAAATCGTTAATGTAGTTAACCGGCAAATCCCCGATCTGGTTGTAAGAAACGTTACCGCTCATGTTCCATTTGCCTACCAGGTAATCAAGACCTAAAGCAGCGCCGTAAGAAGTCACTTCTCCTTCGGCATTAACTGGAACACCGAATTTCACAAAACTTCCGTTTACATTCTGATAAAAGTCGACAGCTGTGATAAAATCTTTATAAATATTGTAATAACCATAAGCATCAATCAATAAATTAGGCAAGATCAAACCTTTATAGCCCAACTCATAAGACTGTACACTTTCAGGACGTACACCTTTGGCGTCAAAATTATATTGTTGCAAAAGCGCCGGATTTGGCGTTCCCGTAGCCGCAGCCGATGCCAGAAATGCACGGTAGCTCACATCAGTATAAGGTTTGTTGGCATCTAAGTGGTATTTGTCGAAGATAATTTGTGGCAAACCACCAATTAAGCGCTGCGAACCACCACCAACAGATAGATCTATATATTGGTTTTGCGTAGTTGGGTTACGATAACCGGTTTGATAGGAAACCCTGATGTTGTTATTTTTGGCAACTGTAAATACTCCGGTTACTCTTGGTGTAAAACGGCCTTCAAAGTTCTGGCTTTTATCATAACGGCCGGCGAAGGTAAATTTAACCTTATCATTAAAGAACTTTTTACCGATCTGTCCAAATGCACCATATTCTTTAATGTCGATGGAATTAATTAAGTCATTGAAAATGGTTCCTGCCGAATTTAAATCATAAAGACGGTAAGAGGCACCAACCTGAAATTCTACCACATTATCAAAAAGATTGGTAAAGTTGTACATTCCTTCGTAGTGGTATAAATTGGATTTATCATCGAATTTAGCACCATAAATACCTTTGGATGGATCAGAAGCACTGATGGTGGTATTCATAATCTGATCTTTTGCCTGATTAAACTGAGGCGAACCTGGCTCAAAACGGCCCTGGTTAGCGGCCGTTCTGGCTAAAGCATGTGCGGCTGCATCACTTTGTCCGGCAGCCCTGGCACCTACATAATTGCCGATATATTGTGGAAACCATGTGGTAGATGGTTTTGAAAGTTCATTAATATAACTACCTAAAATAGATGAAATATAAGAATCGCCCGAGCGCTCCTGAGTAGTATATGCTTTAACAAAGAAATCTTCGCCCTTTATTTCCAATTTATACTGGCCAATATTAAAATTACGTAACGAGTAACGATCAGAGCCGGTATAAACTGAAGTTCCTGTACCCCAATTGGCTTGCGCTACTGCCTGCACTGTATTGCTGATATTGTAATATAATGCCCCGGAAGCTTTTAGTGATTTAGTGCCATAATCAACAAGATTTTCTTCATTATAGCCCGTTCTTGATACATTTTGATCAGGAATTAAGTTAGCCTTTAAGCCCACATAAAAGGGCAGATAATTTTGTACTGCCGGACGTAATGCTGCAGGCAGACCGGCAAGAAAACCAGCCTGTTGCGCCGTATTTGGAATAGTTGCCCCGAAAGCGCCGTCCATAGCGGCTTTGATGTTAGGGATTAAACCACCCGAACCTGCATTAATTCCTGAAATGGTGGCATTTTGAACGCTTAGCGCCACATTTCGCATATTCTGGCTTACCTCATCTCCATAAACATTTATCCCATCGTAATTGGTGTCGCTGTTGCGGTCGCCAGCTTTAGCGGTCCTGGCAATCCTGTCGAAATTTGAATAGTTATTTCCAAACCAGTCTTTGGCCTGAAGAAATGAAAACGCAGCTTTCACCCCAAATTTATTGTTCCATGATTTTGCCATGCGTACATCCAATTGATTGAAAGGCTGTACCGTACTGTTATTATCATTAACATGGTTAACACCGGTTTTGTATTGAAAACTAGCACCAGGATATTTGAAAGGATCTTTTGAAGTCATTAATAAGGTACCGCTGATGCCGCCCGCTCCGTAAAGTGCAGATGAAGCACCTGGCAAAAGTTCCACATTATCCACATCAAGTTCGGTAATACCCACAATGTTACCTACCGAGAAATTTAATCCGGGAGCCTGGTTATCCATTCCATCTATATATTGGTTAAAGCGCGTATTACCATTTGAATTAAAACCGCGGGTATTGATCGACTTGAAAGTTAAACTCTGCATGCTGCTCTCTACCCCTTTCATATTGTTCAAGGCATCGTAAAACGACGGTGCAGCGATCTCCCTGATTGTGGCTGCACTCATCCGTTCGATAGAAACCGGCGATTCTAAAATACGTTCCGGTGTACGCGAAGCAGAAACCACCACATCCCCGCCTAATACAATTGCGGTTTCCATTTCGAGATTAATACCTGAAGTACTCCCTGTAATTTGCTGCTCAACCGTACCATAACCTACATAAGATGCCACTAAAGTAAAAGGTAATTTTGCCGTTGTACTAAAATTGAAAGTTCCATTGGCTGTAGATGCCGTACCGCCTGACTGGCCCTTTATGGTTAAACTAACTCCAGCCAATCCTTCTTTAGTCTGCTTGTCTTTTACGGTTCCGCTTACCGTAATACCCTGTGCCCGTGCCGCCATATTACCAGCAAACACAAATAAGAACACATAGAAAATCTGTGTAAAAATTCTGCTCATATGCGATTGTTAATTTGGTTATTTGTATTATTAGTTATATAAACTTAATTTCTTTTTTTGAATTAAACAAATTATGTAAGCATAATATTTTCAAAACAAATTATAATTTTGATTGATATACAGTTTGTTGTATTTTGCATTAGACATAAACCGTCATTTTGCCCTATCTTAGCAAAAGACTTGTTAGCTAGCCATTATGAATAAAGTTAAAGCCCTGTTCTGCATCGTAATCCCGATCGCATTAGCTTTTTTATTTAACACCAAATTAGGCAACATGCCTCCATTGTTAAAATTTCTAAACCCTTTTATGGGTTTCTGGCAAAATGCAGAGAACAATCATTTTATGTTTAACCATAAAGCGAAAATAAAAGGAGCGATTGATAAAATTGAAATCGTTTTCGACGATCGCATGATCCCGCATATTTTTGCGCAGAATGATCACGATCTGTATTTGGCACAAGGTTATGTTACAGCTATGCACCGCCTTTGGCAAATGGATTTCCAGACCCGTTTTGCCGCCGGAAGAATTAGTGAAGTGGTGGGCGATAAAGCGATAGAGGTAGACCGGTATCAACGCCGGATGGGCATGGTTTATGGCGCAGAACGTTCATTGAAGGGGATGATGGCCGATCCAAAAGCTAAAGAAATGATTTTAGCCTATACCGAAGGAATTAATGCCTACATTAAAACACTTTCTAAAGCAAATTATCCGATAGAATATAAAATTCTGGATTTTAAACCCGAAAATTGGACACCTGTAAAATGTGCTTTGTTGCTGAAGCAGATGTCGGCCGTATTAGCAATGGGTTCAGATGAATTTTACATGACCAATATCCTCAAAAAATTTGGCCCTGAGGTGACTAAAAACCTTTTTCCGGATTATCCTTTTCGCGAAGATCCCATTATCCCCGTTGGCACGAAATGGAATTTCTCTCCTTTACCAATACCTAAAACGCCAGAAAGCTTCACGCAGGCACAAACCGGCGAAGTGAAGACCGCTCAAAAAGTAGAAGGTATTGGCAGTAATAACTGGGCATTATCCGGTACAAAAACTGCATCAGGATATCCGATCTTAGCAAACGACCCCCATTTGGATTTAACACTTCCATCAATCTGGTATCAGATTCAGTTACATGCGCCTGGGGTAAACACCTATGGGGTTTCTTTACCTGGTGCCCCTGGGGTAATCATCGGCTTTAACCAAAAAATAGCCTGGGGAGTAACCAATGTTGCTGCTGATGTACTCGATTTTTATCAGATCAAATTTAAGGATTCGACCCATCATGAATATTGGTATAACAATAAATGGAACGCTACCAGCAAAAGACTCGAAACCATTAAAGTACGTGGCGGAAAAGATGAAGTAGATACCGTTTATTACACCCATCACGGCCCGGTTGTTTATTTCCAGAAACCAAAATATGGCAGGGCCGACAATGTGCCTGTTGGCGATGCACTCAGGTGGATCGCACATGATGAATCAAATGAACTCATGACTTTTTATTACCTTAACCGGGGTAAAAATTATAACGATTACCGCAAAGCGTTAACTTTTTATACCGCTCCTGCGCAGAATTTTGTTTTCGCCAGTATAGATAATGATATCGCCATTACGCCAAATGGTAAATTCCCTTTAAAATGGAAAGACCAGGGTAAATTTATTCTGGATGGTACCGATCCTGCTTACGATTGGCAGGGCTGGATCCCAAATGCACAGAATCCAACGGTTAAAAATCCGCCGCGTGGTTTTGTGAGTTCAGCCAACCAGTCTTCTACCGACAACACCTATCCATACTACATCAACTGGGAATTTGCACCCTATGAGCGAGGCAAACGTATTAACGACCGTTTATCGGTAATGAAGAAGGCTAATTTAGACAGTATCCGCCTCATGCAAACCGATAATTACAGCATCATGGCGCAGAACCTGGTTCCAGCTTTATTGCCTTTACTGAATAATGAACAGTTAAATGCCACGCAAAAAGAAGCATTGGCTTACCTGCGCAAATGGAACAAACGTTATGATGCCCATGAAATTGCAGCCAGCGTATTTGAAATCTGGACTAAACGCTTATCGTATGATATCTGGGCAGACGAATTTGAAGTGAAAGGCATCCCGATGCGTTACCCTTCAAGAGACCGTACGGTAGAGATGATCTTAAAAGAACCCAACGCAACCTGGTACGATAACATCAACACCAGCAAAAAAGAGACGTTATCTGATCTGGTTAACGAAGCTTTTAAATTTAGCTGCGATAGTTTAGAAAGGCGTTTTGGCCCTATAA
The DNA here is from genome assembly GCF_042464845.1 of Pedobacter sp. BG31. Classification (NCBI taxonomy): domain Bacteria; kingdom Pseudomonadati; phylum Bacteroidota; class Sphingobacteriia; order Sphingobacteriales; family Sphingobacteriaceae; genus Pedobacter; species Pedobacter sp. BG31. The sequence goes on along the minus strand of NZ_JBHNZK010000011.1, from coordinate 16,357 downwards.
ACAAAGATTGGGCCTGGGCAAATGTAAAACAGACCAACGTACCGCACCTGGCCAAAATACCGGGATTTGGTTCGAAAGTTTTACAGATTGGTGGTGCCAAAAGCACCATTAACGCTTTGAGCGAAACCAACGGACCTTCCTGGCGGATGGTGATTGAGCTGGGCAAAACACCAAAAGGCCATGGTGTTTATCCGGGTGGACAGTCGGGTAACCCGGGAAGCAAATTTTATGATAATATGATCGATACCTGGGCAAATGGCAAATTATACGATCTGTTTTACATGCAAAATCCTGATGATAAATCGGGCACAGTTATTTCTCGTTTAAAAATATCTAAATAGTTTAAAATGGTTTTCATCGTTATATTAATTATTTGTTTCCTTTTACAAATGATTGCCCCGTGGTGGGTCATCATCGTCATTTCTTTTGCTACCTGTGGTATTATTGGCAAAACAGGAAAAATAGCCTTTTGGCAATCATTTTTTGCCATTTTTTTGCTTTGGATCGGCTACTCTTTATTTAAAAGCCTGCCTAATGACAATGTACTTGCCGGCCGTGTAGCCGTAATGACGGGCATAAAAATATGGTGGGCATTGCTATTGCTTACCGGAATTTTAAGTGGCTTGGTAGCAGGAATTAGTGGTTATTGCGGCTATCAGTTCAGAATGGCTATGCTGGCTAAAAAAACTGACGAGAAAATAGCATAATGCTTTGTATTTTTGCCTTGTGAATTTAACCGCTAACGAGATTTTCTCTGTAAAAGACAGTAATGCATTTAATGCCCTTGCTTTAAATATTTTTAAGTTACAGGCCCAAAATTGTAATATTTACCGCGAATATATATTTCACCTTGGTATTGATGCCGAGTTGGTAACCGACATTTCAGCTATTCCGTTTTTACCCATCAGCTTTTTTAAAAGCCATGCTGTTCTCAGCAGCAATGAACCCGTTGAAATTACCTTTAGCAGCTCAGGTACAACGGGTATGATCCAAAGCAGTCATCATGTAACCGATGTTATGTTATATGAACAGAGTTACCTGCAGGCATTTGCCCGGTTTTATGGTAACATTACCGACTATTGCTTCCTGGCATTGTTACCTTCCTATCAACAAAGGTCGGGTTCGTCGTTAATCTACATGGTAAACGACCTGATCGAAAAAAGCGGTCATCCGCAAAGTGGTTACTTTTTATATAACCATGAAGAGCTGTTACAAACGCTGCTCGATCTGAAGATCAAAAAACAGAAAACAGTTTTAATTGGCGTAACCTATGCGTTGCTTGATTTTATAGAACAATATGATATCGAGTTTCCTGAGCTCATCGTAATGGAAACCGGCGGAATGAAGGGAAAACGTAAGGAAATGGTACGCGAAGAGCTTCATGAGCAGCTGACCAAAGGATTTGGTGTAAAAAATATCCATAGCGAATATGGAATGACCGAATTGCTTTCTCAGGCTTATTCTTTGGGTGAAGGCATTTTCAATTGCCCTGGCTGGATGCAGATTTTGATCCGAGACACCAATGATCCTTTAAGCTTAATGGAAACCGGCAGGACCGGTGGCATCAATGTAATCGACCTGGCCAATATCAATTCCTGTTCATTTATTGCCACTCAGGACCTGGGCAGAATCAATCCCGATCAAAGTTTTGAAGTACTGGGCCGGTTTGATCATTCCGATATCAGGGGATGTAATCTTTTGGTACAGTAATTCTAGTTCACCTTATCAGCACAACTGGCGCATAAGCCTGTGGCAATCAGATTAAGATGATTTACCTTAAATCCTGCGGGAACTTTTAATGCCGGAATTTTAACGGTATCCAAACAGTAAATTTTATGGCAGTTATCGCAGTTAAAATGCACATGCTCATCATGATGCTCGTGCGCACTGCAACCATCCGAACAAATGGCATAATTGGCCGTGCCCTGCTGGTCTAAAACCTTATGGATAATTCCCTTCTCTTCAAAAGCCTGCAAAACACGGTAAAGGGTAACACGGTCTGCATCCTTTCCCATCACCTGCTCTAAATACGGTTGAGATGTGGCAGAATCCCTCCCACTCAAAATTTCCAGCACCTGCAAACGCGGGGCGGTTCTTTTTAGTCCGTTTTTAACCAAAAGTTTTTCAAAACGTGCAGTATTATCTTCCATAGCAATACAAAAATAAGCAATTAATCAATGAGTTTGGCATTTTTGATGGTTATTGGTGGCTTATAGCTCGCATCCTTTTCTTCTAATTTTAAAATGCCCTGTACATGGATGGGCTTTTCAGAATAAGGAACCGCATCAGTCATTTCAATCATAATCATCACCGGAACACCATTTTGTCCGCAAAAATAACATTGATTAATAGGCAAGGTGGCCAAAAGAAATTTCTGCTGTTTCTGTCCGCTTTTGATAGGAATCAGGTAACCGTTTAAATCAAATTCCCTGTTTTCAAAACGCCTGATTGTTTCTGTAAAAAGAGGGAGAATTTCATTCTTATCAGTCAGTTCAAACTTTACCGAGCCAATCACGTCCCAGTTTAAAGAGCGTAACTGGTCATTCGGGTTATGCTTTTTCGTTTGTGCCTGAGCTGAGCAAACTAAAAACAGAATTATAACAACATATAAATACTTCATTTTTTTACTGCATCTAAAAGAAAAAACGTAGACCGGCTATCGCCCGAATCATTGATTATAAATTTACCACGAAGGGTAATGGGTGTCTCAGTCCAGTTGATGGGTTTTAAAGTTTTCACTTCTATCATTGAGGGTATATCACCCGTGCCACAATAAGGACAAGAAGCAACCGGAACCATAGAAAACATAAATTCATTAAAGCTATTACCAACCTTAGTAGGAATAATGTACCCCGGAAGCTCAATTATCTTATTATGTATAGCCTTTAGTGCGGGTGGAAAAACAGCCTGCCAAACAAGGGGTTTTACCTGCTTATCGTATTTCAGACCGATAAGATTCCAGGTAGCGGTCCGTGTTTCACGATGAACAGGTACCTGAGCAAACGTAGTATTGGAAATTAAAAAAAAGAGTAACAGCATGTATTTCTTCATCACAAATCGGGTTTATAACTGTTTTGCGTTTAAGAGAAAGAATTCACTCCTGTCATCGCCTGAATCGTTGATGACGAAGATTCCCTTAAGTTTAATGGGTTTTTCGGTAATAGGTATCGCATTTAGCATTTTTACCTGCACCATTGACGGAATATCACCTGAACCACAATATGGACAGGAAGCAATAGGCACTATGGAGAGCATGAACTCGCTGAATTTCGATCCCACCTTTGTTGGGATGATGTAACCGGGCAATTCAATTATCTTATTGTTTAGTGCTTTCAATGCTGGCGGAAAAACACTCCCCCATTTACGGGGCGCAATTTCGGCATCGTACCTCAGCCCGATTAAATTCCAGGTTGGCGTGCGCATGTCGGTATGTACCTTAACCTGCGCAGCCAATTTCTGGTAACCTAAACATAAGAAAACTAAAAAAATCAATGTCTTAATCATTTAACGGTCTTTCGTTAATGTTTCCGCTATATCAACTTTGTAAATCTGCATGGCCGGAATAAGCGAAGCCAAAGCGCCGATAAAAAGACCGGTCCAGATCAGGTATATCTCTTGAGGGAAAGCACTAAATCCTGTTAATCTGGCCTGAGAAGCTCCCTGACAGGCCCCAATCACCTCCAGGGCGACATGCCCGATGAACAAACCCAAACAGGTACCGATAAATGTCACCAGAATCCCTTCAAACAGGACCAGGAAGAATACTTTAAATTTTGATGCACCTAAACAACGCATAATGGCCAGGTCGTATTTCCGTTCTTTCATCGCATTATAAAGGCCGATAAAAATGCTCAGCGCCGCAACTCCCATAATAAAAATGGCAAACCATTTTAAGGTATCAATTCCAACCCCGATAAGCGAAAATAGCCTTGCACTTTCCATTGCCGGAGAGGCTGCCTGCATATTGGTACTCTGGTTAACCATCCGAGGGAAAACAATTACTGACATTGGTGATTTATACTGGATCAACAATGCTGTAATCTGTTTATCGCTAATTTCTCTGGCCTCTTCTGTTGTTGTATGGTTATGGTTTTCGTCATGCTTCGCTTCATGCATTTTGTACACACTGCCAATATTGGTAAGAATCAGGTTATCAGTTATGTTACCCTGTGGTTTCAAGATTCCCTTAACCAGGTATGCGTGCTGCTTATGGATATCGCCATTGCCCGTTAATCCGTGCGCTCCGAAAAACGAATCGCCAACTTTCAGTTTCGATTCAGAAGCTACTGCACTGCCGATGGTTACCTCCAAATCTTTTTGCCAGAAATTTCCCTGCTGAACAGCTAAACCATAAAGGTGGCTGAAAGTGGTATCGGTACCTACAATGCGGTAACCCTTATAATTATCGCCTAATGCCAATGGAACAGCCCTTTTTACCATGGGGTTGTGCATCAATTTGTAGGCATCTTTGGCTGGAATATTTCCGGTTGGGTTATCAATATGGTAAATACTGCTTAATATTAATTGCAACGGACTTCCTTTTGCGCCCACAACCAGATCAATATCCTTTGCATTTTTCTCCAGTTTATTGTTTATCTGTGCAGAAGCGAGAAAAAGAACAGAAAGGATGCCCACACCAAAAGCCACTAAAATAATATTCAGAATGGTGGTTAACTTATTCCTGATGAGATTTTTGCCGCTGATTTTAAAGATATTCATTAGAGTAGATAGGTTTTAGTAAAGTGATCCCGAACCCTTGCATCGTGGGTAGCGATGAGCAGCGCCGCACCATTGTCTTTAGCCCGAATAGCCAACATCCTGATTACCTGACTGGCGTTTTCGTCATCTAAACTGGAAGTTGGCTCATCAGCGATCAGGAGATCGGGTTTATTTACCAATGCACGTGCTACCGAAACCCTTTGTAGCTGGCCCTGACTTAAGTGATCAGGATAATTTTTTGCCAGCTCGCTAATACCCAGATCAGCTAAAAGCGAAAGGTTTCGTTCATGATCTACCGGCAAACCGGCCATTACAGCAGCAAGCTCCAGGTTATCAAGTACGTCTAAAGAACGGATAAGATGTGGTTTTTGAAAAACAATGCCAATATGCTTCCCCCGGAAACTATCGCGCTCACGTGCAGACAGAGCATACAAATCGGTCCCGTTAATTAAAACTTCACCCTGTCCCGGCTTTAAAAGACCGGCAATAATATTAAGAAGTGTACTCTTGCCACTGCCTGATGCACCTAATAACAGCCATTGCTCCATATCGCCGATTTCCCAATCCGGAAACTTCAAACTCCTCCCCTGATCATAAACATGCACTAATGAACTGATCCTAATCATGGCGAACTACTTTTTGCACTTTTTTAATAACCAGATTTTTTATCGCATAACGCCTGTAAAGTTCTATCCCATCGTTTGTGCCATGTTTACAGGCAGGGCTTAACACTGAAATAAAGAATAATGCAGTGACAAAGAAGATTTTATATCTCATGGTATAATTGATTATCGATGCCCCAATGGACAGGATTTAAGCATTCGTAAATTAATGTAATGGGCAGCGGCGACGGTTAGGCCACCAATAGGGATCAAGACGGGTTCTAACAATTCAATACCCGAAAAATGCCCAAAAGCGATACAGGCAAAGCCGGTAATCAATACCAGAATTGGTGTTATGCGGCAATGCTGTTTGCGATATGCAGCACTTAAACTCCAAATACCGATGATTAATGAAAATGCAATCATAGTAATCTCCACGGCTTCATTAGCCAAAAAACCCATGCCCCATAAAGGTAAAATGGTAATTAAAAACGGTAATGCAGCACAATGTATGGCACACAATGTTGAGGCTGTAATGCCGATACGGTCGAGGTTGATTTTGTAGCTCCTTTGTTTCATTCCATAAAAATTTATGGTCAAATATAAAAGCAATTTAGTTGCATTTGAAATTATACATATTATATTTGCAACATAATTGCATTAAAATGATAAAGAAATTACCCGTAACCGTATTGAGCGGTTTTTTAGGCAGCGGAAAAACGACGCTTCTTAACGCCATATTGAGAAATAAGCAGGATTTAAAGGTAGCCGTTATCGTAAATGATATGAGTGAGGTAAACGTTGACGCCGCTTTGGTTAAAAATCAGCACACTTTGTCTAAAACGGATGAAAAACTGGTAGAGATGAGCAATGGCTGTATCTGCTGCACCCTGCGTGAAGACCTGATGATTGAAGTAGAGAGATTGGCAAAAGAAAACCGGTTCGATTACCTGCTGATTGAAAGCACCGGAATATCCGAACCCATCCCGGTAGCGCAAACGTTTTCATTTATTGATGAAGCTTCAGGTATAGACCTCAGCAGATTTAGCCGGTTGGATACGATGGTAACGGTTGTGGACGCTTTTAATTTTTATCGGGATTTTGGTTCGGCAGACAAACTTACCGACCGGAAGATGGTGGATGACTTAGCAGACAAACGTACTATTGTAAATCTGCTTACCGACCAGATTGAATTTGCCAATGTAATTTTATTAAATAAAATCGATCTGGTAAGCGACACCGACCTTAAAGTATTAAAGGCATTAATTGCAAAACTTAACCCAACGGCTAAAATATACCACACCCTTTTTGGAGAAATAAACCCGGCTTTAATTTTGAATACTGGTTTATTTGATTTCGAATCGGCTTCAGATGGAGCTGGATGGAAAAAAGAACTGGAAGAAATCCATCAACCGGAAACTGAAGAATACGGGATAAGTTCGACTGTATTCCGTTCTAAAAAACCTTTTCACCCTGAAAGGTTATGGCATTATCTTAACAAGGGATTTCCACAGAATATTATCCGTTCAAAGGGAATTTTCTATTTAGCGGCCATGCCCAATCAGGCTATTAATTTCTCGCAAGCAGGTGGCTCTTTACGCATCGATCTGGCTGGGGTTTGGTGGGCAAGTATGCAACAGCATGAGCGTGAGCAATACGCGGACTACCTGGAAAACAAAATGGATATTGATGCTGAATGGGATAAAGATTTTGGAGACCGTAAAAACGAACTGGTTTTTATCGGGCAGGAAATGGATAGTGAAGAATTGAAAAAATCGTTAAGTACCTGTGTGTTAAATGACAGTGAAATTAAAGAGTACCAGGCAGGCAATGGTTTTACGAACCCATTTGAGAATGTACTTTTTCAACACCCGTAAACATTCCTTAAAAGAATAAAATTATCAGTCTTATAATACAAAATGCTTTTTATTTGGTAAATTTGAGTTCCCAAACAACTATTCGTATTATGACATCGCCTAAAGAATTATCTGATGCTTTAAACTGCCCGCCCTGTAAAAAATGCAAAAATCCCGAGACCTACAGGATACCCAGGAGTTTTATATTTAAAACACTGACGCCATGGTTGCCCGTTAAACGTTATGTATGCTTTAAATGTTTAAATAAATTTCACGTATTTAATTAGCGATCTAACCGCCCTCGCCGGTTTGTATTATAAATAGCAACGGCATGCTGAGATTGATGGTATTCAATTAATAATCAAAAACGTCATAGTCATTGTTATTAATTCAAGAACAAATTGGCTTAACAGAAGCGCTCTGGGGCCAGTCGTCTTTTCAATTTAAATTCAAGCCCAATGAACGATCTTTTATGATCAGTTTCATTGGGCTTGTAAATATTATCCGGCGATTAAAAGAAAATAATTTTTCTTTCCCTTTTGTACCACAATAAATTTATCATTGATCAGGTTTGCTGTATCAAACACCTGCATTACATCCGCTACTTTTTCTTTATTTACAGAAACACCTCCGCCCTGGATCAGTTTCTTGGTTTCGCCTTTAGAAGGGAATACATTGGTTTTTTCCGCAAGTAAAGTAGCTGCATCAATGCCTTCAGCTAAATCAGATTTTGATATATTAAATTGTGGAATACCCTCAAACATTTCCAATACCTGATTTTCGGTCAATGTTTTCAAAAATTCCAATGATCCGTTACCAAACAAAAATTCAGATGTTTTAATAGCTGTTTCCAAAGCTTCTGCAGAGTGAGTTTTGATCGTAATATCTTCGGCCAAAGCTTTTTGAAGGATACGCAAATGTGGCGCCGCATCATGTTCTTTCTCTAAGGCTTCTATTTCCTCCTTATTTTTGAGCGTAAAAATCCGGATCCATTTTTTCACATCATCATCTGATGCATTTAACCAAAACTGGTAAAATTTATATGGAGAAGTTTTCTCCGGATCCAGCCAAACGGCACCACTTTCAGTTTTACCAAACTTAGTTCCATCGGCTTTTTTAATTAATTGTGTAGTAATGGCATAAGCAGTTCCGCCATCTTTTCTTCTGATCAACTCTGTACCGGTAACAATGTTTCCCCATTGGTCAGAGCCCCCCATCTGTACCAGACAGTTTTCGTTTTTCCATAAATGATAGAAATCGTACCCTTGAATCAACTGGTAGCAAAACTCGGTAAAAGACAGCCCTGAATCGCCTTCCAAACGTCTTTTCACGCTATCTTTCGCCATCATGTAGTTTACGGTAATGTGTTTACCTACATCCCTGATAAAGGTAAAAAGGTTCATATCCTTAAACCAATCGGCATTGTTAACCATTACCGCACCGTTTCCGCCTTCTTCAAATTTTAAGAATTTAGCCAATTGCTTTTTCATCCCTTTCAGGTTATGCTCAATCATCTCAGGTGTTTGAAGATTACGTTCATCAGACTTACCTGATGGATCGCCCACCATACCAGTAGCACCACCAACTAAAGCAAATGGCTTGTGCCCGGCATTTTGAAAATGAATCAGTGTCATGATCTGTGTTAAGTGGCCAACGTGCAACGAATCTGCAGTAGGGTCGAAACCGATATAACCAGAAGTCATACCTTCGTTTAACTTTTCCTCCGTATTCGGCATAATATCATGCAGCATGCCACGCCATCTTAACTCTTCAACAAAATTCGTCATTGTACAAACACTTTAATAATGTGCGTGCAAAGATAAAATTTTAGCTTAGTTTAAAGCAAATTAGTTGGTTTTGTAAACGAGTTATCGCCAATGATTTTTGCAGCACCGTATCCTGACCAACATTTTACTATCTGCTCTTTACAAGCCTGCCGGAAAACATTACCTTGCGAAATGAACTTTTTATCCCATTATTATTTCGACCGGACAAGTGATGATGCCTATGTGGTAATGGGAACGGTTTTACCTGATCTGATTAAAAATGCTTCAAAAGAAGCAAATTTATATCCACAGAAAAATGAATTCCTGTTTAAAGGCAATCCTGACGAAGAAAGTCTGCTTCTGGGCTGGAAAAGGCATTTAGCTGTCGACCTGCTCTTTCATTCTTCTGCGTTTTTCCTGGAAAAAACCACCGCACTTAAGCAACTCATTAAACCGATTGTAGAAGACACAGCAGTGCGCCCATCTTTTCTTGCCCATATAGGCCTGGAGTTATTGCTAGACCATTTACTGGTTGAACAGAACCTCATCCAGGTAAACCATTTTTATCATAAGCTTGAAAAGGTAAAAAAAGAATCATTAAGCGATTTTCTGGAACACTGTAAAATAAAAGATCAGGAAATATTTTTTGATTTTTTAACAAAATTCATCAGCAGTAAATACCTGTTGAGTTATCAAAAACTTGAGAATATCAGTTATGCCCTAAACAGAATCTGTATGCGTGTTTGGCCAGAAACATTAAGTGAAAGGCAGTTAAATCTGCTCACTTTAGAACTGGGCATTTTCAAAGCGGTTTTACAAAAAGATTTTATGGAGATCTTTGAGGAGATTGAGATAAAGCTATGATTTAATTCATTACCTTATACTCAAGCTCCAGGTAACTGCTATCTATCATTTTGTTGACACAAATGTTAAAATTGCTTTTTATACAAAGCAATAATTAAAAAAATTGCTTTTTTAATTTAACAAAATTAACTAAATTTGCTTATCACAAAAAGCAAAATGGAAGAATTACTATTGGAGTTTCAAGCAAGTTTAACACGTGTGTCTTTGGATTTGCAGCGTTATCTTATTGGCAAGATAGATTTCAATAATCGCCTGATCGCAATTAAAGGGGCAAGAGGAGCAGGAAAAACTACTTTGCTTTTGCAAATTGCGAAATTGTATCTACCTCGTAAATCAACACTTTATGTAAGTTTAGATCATATCTATTTTTTTGATCATAAACTTTATAATCTGGCCAAACAATTTGTTCAATTTGGAGGTACAAACTTACTGCTGGATGAAGTTCACAAATATCCCAATTGGTCGAGAGAGATCAAATTGATTTACGATAATTTTCCTGAACTTAATATCATCTTTACTTCGTCTTCGATGCTGGAAATCTATAAATCGGAATCTGATTTAAGCAGAAGAGCAATCACTTATTATTTGAAAGAATTGTCTTTTAGAGAATTTATCACTTTTGAATCCAAAATAGCATATCCGGCTTATTCGCTTTCTGAAATTTTAAAAAACCACAATACCATTGCGGCAGAACTTTTAAAAGATATAAAGCCATTGCCTTTATTTGAAAAATACCTAAAAGTAGGCGTATACCCATACTATAAGGAAAATGAGGATCTTTATATCCAGAAACTCCAAAACACCATAAATCTCATTATCGAAATAGACATCAATGCGGTTGAAGATTTGAATTATGAAACCTTGGTAAAACTTAAAAAATTACTAATCAGCGTAGCTTCGAGCGCACCGTTTACGCCCAACATCACTAAACTGAGCGAAAAAATAGGGCTTTCTCGCAATACCCTGGTTCAGGGCATAAAAATTCTTGAACACGCCGGATTGGTTAATGAACTATACAAAGATACATCATGTATTGGTGTGTTAACTAAACCAGAAAAACTCTATCTTAACAATAGCAACTTAATGTATGCCCTGGCCAAAGAAAACATTAATATCGGGAATGTGAGAGAGACATTTTTTTTAAATCAATTCAGAAGTCTACATGAAATAAACCATTCGAAAGTTGCCGATTTTATAGTTGACAAAACTTATACGTTTGAGATCGGGGGAAAAAATAAAACAAAAAAGCAAATAACAGGCGTGGAAAATGCTTATGTTGCAAAAGACAGCATTGAAATAGGATTTGGTAATATAATTCCTGTTTGGCTTTTTGGTTTTATGTATTAACAGCGTGATTTAACTTAATTTACCAAGCATCAATAACATGTCCGACAAAAATTGCCAAAGTCAATTTTTGTCTTCCAATCTATAAAACCACTTTATCCTTTTTCTATATTTGCCTTATGTCGCTAACTGCAATAAAAGAAGAAATGGATGCCCTGGTGGCCGAATTAAACCAGCATAATTATAACTACTATGTGCTGGCTATGCCTACCATCGGCGATTATGAGTTTGATAAAAAGTTAAAGCACCTCGCTGAGCTTGAACAGGCAAATCCTGATTTGGCGGATCCGAATTCGCCCACCCAGCGGGTTGGTGGCGATATCACCAAAAATTTCGTTACGGTAAAACACAAATACCCCATGTTGTCTTTGGGGAATACCTATAATGAACAAGATCTCCGCGATTTTGATGAGCGCATCCGCAAGGCCATTGGCGATAATTTCCAATATGTATGTGAATTAAAGTTTGATGGCCTGTCCATCAGCCTTACTTACGAAAATGGCAAACTTTTACGTGCGGTTACCCGTGGCGACGGAACTCAAGGTGATGACGTAACCAATAATGTAAAAACCATTCATACTATTCCACACCAAATCAAATCAGCGGTGGCACCTGAACATTTCGAAATCCGTGGGGAGATTTTTATGCACAAAGCGGCTTTTTTACGCTTAAATGCTTACCGGGAAGAACTTGGTGAAATCCCTTACGCCAATCCACGGAACTTTGCCTCTGGAACGATTAAAATGCAGGATAGCAAGGAAGTAGCCAAACGGCCTTTAGATGGCTTTATCTACTTCTTGTACACCGATAAAAATGAATTTAAAACACACTGGGATAGCTTAAATGCTGTAAAAGAATGGGGCTTTCACGTTTGCGAACACAATAAACTGGTCCCAGATATTGATGCAGTGCTTGACTTTATCCATCATTGGGAAAACGAACGTTTTAAACTGAGTTATGATATTGACGGCATTGTAATTAAGGTAAACAGTTACGCACAACAACAGGAATTGGGTTTTACTTCAAAATCTCCACGTTGGGCTATTTCATATAAGTATAAAGCCGCAGAGGTTGAGACGGTCCTGGAAAAAGTAACCTATCAGGTGGGCAGAACCGGAGCGGTTACACCTGTTGCCAACCTGAAACCTGTTTTGCTGGCCGGAACTACCGTTAAACGTGCTACTTTGCATAACGCTAACGAGATCGAACGTTTAGATCTGCATGAAGGTGATACCGTTTATGTTGAAAAAGGTGGCGAAATTATCCCGAAAATCATCAAGGTAAATTTAGCTAAACGGTTGTCTGGGGCAGCAAAAATACACTACCTGGATAAATGCCCTGAATGTGGAACGGAACTGATCAGAAAAGAAGGAGAAGCAGTACACTATTGTCCGAATGATGAAGGCTGTCCGCCGCAGATAGTCGGAAAAATCCAGCACTTTATTTCGCGCAAGGCCATGAATATTGATGGACTTGGTGACGAAACGATCGAAACTTTTTACAGGCATGGTCTCGTAAGGCACATTAGCGATTTATATACACTACATGAAAAATCAGATCAGCTTAAAACCTTAGACCGTTTCGGGGAACGTTCAATCGAAAACATGCTCAAGGGCATCGAAAAATCGAAAGAAATGCCCTTCGAAAAGGTGCTTTTTGGCTTGGGTATCCGTTATGTTGGTGAAACTGTAGCAAGAAAAACTGCTGCTGGTGTAAAAAATATCGACAACCTCGCTAAGGCTTCGGTAGAGGAATTAATTGCCATTGATGAGATCGGGCAACGCATTGCAGAGAGCATTGTTGAGTATTTTGAAAAAGAAGCGCACTTAAAGCAGGTTGAATTATTAAAATCAGCAGGATTGCAGTTTGAAATTGAAGAAAAGATAATTACGCTGGCCAGTGATAGACTTATTGGAAAAACATTCGTAATTTCGGGCGTTTTTGAAAACTTTAGCCGCGATGAGCTCAAAGATATGATTGAAGCCAATGGAGGAAAGATGCTGAGCGGCATTTCAGGGAAATTGAATTACCTGGTAGCAGGCGATAACATGGGGCCATCTAAATTGGAAAAAGCGAACAAATTAAACATTCCCATCATCAGCGACGCTGAGCTATTGGAAATGATAAAATAAAATTGACCACAAGGTTTGATTTATGAATAGGAAAATGCAGGAATGCAGGTTTTACGGCAATTAAAACTTCCCGTATATACCGGGGTATTAACTAACTGTAATTACAGGATTGATATTTTAGCAGAGCAAAAAGTCGTGGTAGAAATTAAAGCAGTAAGCTTTAAATGAGATACATCTGGCACAAACCATTACCTATTTAAAATTATCAGATTGTAAATCAATTTTAAGGTGGCAAACATAAAAGATGGAATTAAACGGGTAATAAATGGCTATTTATAACCAAAAATAAAAATACTTCGTTCCGTTGCGGCTTCGTGATTGGAGAATAATAATTAAATATATAATGAACAAATTTCAGGGTACTGGTGTAGCGTTGGTTACGCCTTTCAACACAGATGGATCAGTTGATTATAATGGCTTAAAAAACCTGATTAATCATTTGACAGAAGGAGGGATAGATTACCTCGTTTCTTTAGGTACAACCGGCGAAACCGCTACAATGACCAAGGACGAGAAGAAGAAGGTGTGGGCTTATACTGCTGAAATTAACAATAACAGGTTACCATTGGTTGCCGGCATTGGCGGAAATGATACGTTAGCTGTTGCTGAAGACATTAAATCATTTGATAATGCCGGTTATAGCGCTATTTTATCCGTAAGTCCTTATTACAACAAACCTACTCAGGAAGGCATTTATCAGCACTATAAACATTTGGCTGAAGTTTCTCCTTTAGATTTAATCTTATACAATGTACCAGGACGTACAGGAAGTAATATGAGTCCGGAAACCACATGCAGACTGGCTCACGATTTTAAAAACATTATTGCAACTAAAGAAGCGTCAGGAAGTTTTGATCAATTTAACCAGATTATGAGAGACAAGCCTGCAGATTTTCATTTAATTTCAGGAGATGATCCGGTTACTTTGCCGATGATCGCATTAGGTGCTGCAGGTATTATTTCAGTGATCGGAAACGCTTTACCTAAGCAATTCTCTGATATGGTAAACCTTTGTTTAGCCGGCGACTACAGAACAGCCCTGCCTGCTCATTTAGCATTAATAGAATTCACCCGTTTGGCTTTTGCAGAAGGTAATCCGGCTGGGATAAAAGCGGCACTAAAACATTTAGGTGTTTGTGGCGATACGGTTAGGTTACCATTGGTTAAAGCTTCTTCAATGTTAGAAAAAGCGATTAATGCTGAACTTGATAAAATAAATCAAACGGTTTAATCGCATGATCAGATGATCAAAAAGGCTTTCAAATTTAAAATTTGGAAGCCTTTTTACTTTGATAGGAATTATTTAAACAACAACGGTATAAATTCTGATAAGTAGTCCCTCCAGTTAACCCAGGTATGCCCACCTTCACTTTCTTTATAATCATATTTGAGGCCGATTCCATCGAGCTTCTTTCTGAACTCACTTACAGTTTTATATAAGAAATCCGTTTTGCCTATCGCAATCCAATATAAGTCGTAGCCATTTTTCTTTTGCGCTTCAAGCTTCAAATCTAAATCTTTGTAGATAGGACTTGCAGCACTGGCCGGCGGCAATATCGCCGGAGAAAATAAACCGACATAACCAAAAGTTTTAGGATAATTGGCCGATATATAGAGGGAGTGAAATCCTCCCATTGATAAACCCGCAATAGCCCGATCATGCTGCTCTTTACCGGCACGATAGTTTTTCTCTGTAAAATCGATAATTTCTTTAAAATAGGATTCCATATCACCATTAAAAACATCGGGCGTCATCATAATCGGTTTATAGAGTCCTTTTGATGATTCTCCCGGTGCAGCGGTGTTACTGGTGTGGCCATTGGCCATTACCACAATCATCGGCCTGGCTTTATTGGAAGCGATGAGGTTATCTAAAATCTGAGAAGCTCTGCCGAGTTGCATCCAGGCTTCTTCATCTCCCCCAACGCCATGTAAGAGGTATAAAACAGGATAACTTCCTTTTGATGCCTCATAACCCGGAGGTGTATAAACAGTAAGTCGGCGACTCGTTTTGAGCCCAGCAGATTGATACCAACGTTTTGCCACTGTTCCATGCGGTACATCTTTAACCGTATATAAATCTGCCTTGCCATTTCCCACCAAGAACACATTGACAACAGATGATACATCTCTGATCAGATAAACATTGTTTGGATCCCGGATCTTCAAACCATCAACAATAAAACTGTAGCTGTAAAGTTCTGAGGGTAAAACCACCGATGTATATGACCAAACACTATCTGTTCCTAATTTCATTTCCCGCGTGGGCGGCATGTTTCCGTTCGAAACCAAAAAATCCCCCTGTATTTCTACCTTCCTGGCATTTGGTGCTTTAAGCCGAAAAGTTACAGTACCATCAGTATTCATCTGCGGTGATATTATTTCTTTCTGACGGCCAAAATTTAAATTTTCCTGGGCATACATCAATTGCGTACAACCAAGCAACACTAGTAGAATTATTTTTTTCATGGTAAGGATAAGGGAATCGGGATGATCTAATTTTGTCTATTAAAAACAATGGCCTCTTCACATAAAGAGGCCATCTGGAATAATATCTATTTTAAAATCGCTTACGCTTTGTTTTTGGTTTCCTGAACTTCTAACCGGATGGCCTGAGCTAAGTTTTTAAGATCCTGCATACCCTTACGTACACGGGTTCCTGCCGCGCTATTGCCCTTGTTATAAAATTTGTCTGCATCAGCTTCTAAAGCCGCCACTAAACTTTTTACCTCTTCGAATTTTTTCATTTTTTGATTACTCCTATGTTTTTTTTAAAGTTTTAGATTTAATTATCTAATTTAAAGGGTTTAACGAAATAAAAAAATTTTAGAAGAATAAAAAGATGCCCCCCTAAATCGTTTTTTTCCACAATTGGTAGGCTTATAAACACCAAATTTGACAACAAAACTAACAAATAACTGATAAACAAACAATTACCAAAAAAAATATCGAGTAAGAAGCAGGGAATTAGTTTCCCTGCTGTCTCCTCACACCACCGTACGTACCGTTCGGTATACGGCGGTTTGTTAGAATAACTTCGTTTGGTGCGTCGTTTTCCAATAGTAATAGTTAGC